>NZ_JACKZS010000014.1 GCF_014222285.1 Nostoc sp. UCD121 | reverse complement strand
GTCTATTTCTTGAACATCTACTAAGTAAGTTGCCATAATAAATAAAATCAAACTATGTAAATAAAAATGAACTAGGCTAAAGCCCTGTTGCCTATTGCCTATTGCCTTATTCCAACGACAATTATTTACGCTTACTTGTAATATTGAATACTTAAGTTTTGAAACTGAATATGCCGACTGATTACCACTTCTAATTGATTAAAATCATAGGGTTTAGTAATACAATCATCAAATCCTGCAAGCATAGTGGATTCATCATCTTGTACCTCTGTTAGAGGGGTTACTGCAATAATTGGGATAGTAGCAGTTTTTGAATTGTGTTTGAGGTCATCAATGACTCGATTAGCACTCAAATTAGATAGCATTGTATCTAGTAAGATTAAATCTGGTTGATGAGTTTGTGCTAACATCACAGCCCTCACCCCTTGCTTGGTACAAATGCATGAAAAATTTAATATTCCTAGATGAGAATTAAGTAACTCTAAATCATGTAGATTATGTTCTACAACCAAAATTAAAGGCATTCCATTCATTAGCAGTTATTCCTATCCAACAAAAGCTACGCATAAAGACTCCGCTTATGAGGAAAACCGAGAGGTATTTTTTTCTGGTATGTAGTTAAGTAAATATACGAGGGCGCATTCTGCCGACTAACTAGACCATGAAATAAATAGACTGGTGTATAATCCATTAGGTTATCCATCTATGCTAAATTGCCAGAAAAACACAACATGATAATATCAAGCAAATAGTAGCATATATGATGCGTATACTGACAATATTGATTAAACGATCGCAATTTTCTGGCTAGTACTACACCTAATTCCCTCAATTTAGCAGGGAGAAGGAACGCACCCTTCAAAACGCTAGATACACGTTTTTTATTTCCCTTCTGCCTTTTCTTGTAATTGACGTGCATAAGCGATCGCCTCTGTTGGCGTTGAGACTTTACCCTCAGCTTGTGCTACGGCAATTTCTGTCAAAAGTTGTCCAATGATTGGTGAAGCTGGAATATCTAATGCTATGATCAACTCCTTCCCGCTCACTAGTAGAGAGGGATGAGCAACCAGATCATCAGGGTTAAGGTAGCGGTTGATTAAAAGTGTCAAGACAGGGTAGTCCCTTGCTTTGGTTTCCAAACTTGTCGCGACTGCTGTGTGTTGTGGCTTGTCACCAGACATCGCCTCTACCAAATTATCAAGTGCCACAGCCAATACTGCCGCAGTGGGAAACACAATATCTGCGTCACGGAATAAAAAATATTGTTCTCGCAAAGACATCTCGACTACTTTAAACTGCGGTAACAATTTCAAAGCAGTGGTTACACCCCGAATTTCGGCACGGCTATAAGTTAGTTGCTGTAACTCTATTTCTGCTAATTCTGGATTGGGATTGACAAGACAAGCAAGTTTGGCAATACCTAACCAAGTAGTTTTGATACTATCGCGGATATATTCTTGTAGTTTTGCCCCTAATTGTTGCCAATTTTCTGTGATTAAGGCGGCTGCATTATCAACTGCGGCTAGTTTGCTCAAGCTTTCACGAGTAGCATTTTTGAAAAAAGGAGCAAGTAAACCATCTTCCCAAGCACTTGCGAACCAAGGAGTACCTTGAGAATTTGCCAGTAGATAGCCAATTTCTACCCGAACTCGTTCGGCTGCAACTTTGCTCAGATGTGATGCCAAAGAACAAATTGCGGTTCGGGTAGCTGGCTCAATAGTAAAACCTAATTGGGCGGCTTGGCGATAACCTCGCATTAAGCGCAAAGGATCATCTTCGAAGTTTGCGGATGATATCATTCGCAAAATGCCCTGTTGTAAGTCTACATAGCCTTGTAGAGGATCGATAATTTCTTGTGTATGGGGATTGTAGGCGATCGCATTTACTGTAAAGTCTCGTCTGTGCAAATCAACCTCTAAACTATCTCCTTCCTGTTGGGCAAAGTCGGCTGTGGCGTGGGGAAAAACCACACGAGCAATTTGTCGTTCTGCATCGAGTAACACAAAACCAGCTTTGTAATGATGAGCGATCGCTCTTGCTACCTTTACCGCTTTAGATGGTATGACAAAATCTAGATCCAGATATTCACGAGTTCTACCAAGGAGCGCATCTCGCACAGCGCCACCTACCATGTAAGCTGGTTGTGGCAAGAATTCTAAACTAAAAGGCCAATTTTCGGGAGCTAGGGTAGAAGGAATTGATTCATGCATTGTAATAAAAATCAACCCAGCAACTCATGAATAACGGTTGGGCTTAAGTTAGATTAACAATAAAGGCCCCTGGAGTTGGTTCTATTATGTGTATTTGTGTGAACTGCCACTATGTAGACAGCTGTGTTACCTATCATGCCGTAGAAGGGCAGCACCAACAGCCTCACTTGACTGAAACACCCAGTTTTGATCCGAATGAACCTTCTATCAATGTCAATATTCGGACAAACGATGATGTGATTGAGATGGAATGGGATGTTGTTGGTTGTCTCAGCTTTAAACGGGAAACGGGTAAGTGGTCGAAATTGCGTCCTGGTGAATTAGTGCCGACTTGAGAAGTCAAAAGGTAGTATATTATACCTCAGCCCATTAATAACAAAATCTTGACATTCCATCCCAAGTTTCCTAGTGAGAGTAAAAGTACTTAGTTTGACTTTTCACACGTAGGTTATTCGTGGGGATATAGCGATCGCTAAAACCATTTTTCTTTCGTTAAACCCCGCGAAACGCCAGCGTTGTAAGCAATTTGAGGATGGTATACCCTTATTATATTGTCAATAATTTAAGCTGAATGACAGGTAAATTAACCTGAGTTCGGGATAAGAAATCCTCAAAAGCCTTGAATTATCGTTGTTCGGTCTAAAGCTCTGTTTTCATCTATTGTCAATAAGACATATTGCTGAGATTAGTTTCATTTGTGAACCTTATTGACAAAATGATTCCACTTTTATCCCTGCTTTGACCAATTCCAGTTTTATTCAATCCTGACAGAATAAGCTTTTTAGCTTCTGGCTTAACCCGAACTCAGGTTAAATTAGATATCCGCTAAAATAAACCCTTCAAGAACTGCCATAGTAAGGCTGATAAAAGGGTAGAGTTTCTCAATTACTTCCCCTCATGGGGATAAAAACAAAGTGAAAATTCATAACTATGATGTGCTTGAATAGATAAACATCGTCTACCTTGAGAACCGTAGTTTTGTAGGTTGGGTGCAGCGATAGCGTAACCCAACATAAAATTTGGTGGTAATGTTGGGTTGCGTTTCACTCCACCCAACCTACATCAATATATCTTTTACAAAACCTAGGTTTCAACATAGATGAGGTTTATATCAAGTTAACTATATAAAAATCAATATTTTAATTAACTTTGACTACAGAACTAAAACACCTCACAGCAACAAAATACGCTTTATCACTACACACCACCACTCCAGAATTAGGATTGGCAATTAGTAATTTGGCTGGTGAAAATCGCTCACAAATTTGGGATTTGGGGCGTGATTTATCTAGCTTAATCCATCAATATTTAATTGACTTTATCAAACCGCAAACTTGGGCAGATTTGTCTTTCATTGCAGTTGCAAAAGGGCCTGGTGGCTTTACAGGAACCCGCATTGGCGTTGTAACTGCTCGAACTTTAGGGCAACAATTAGATATCCCTATATTTGCAATTTCAACTTTAGCTGCGGTGGCGTGGGCAGAAGCAGGCAAAAGTCAAAATTCAAAAACTATTGCTGTGGAAATGCCAGCACAACGAGGTCAAATTTTTGCTGCTATTTATCAGTTTGAACCAGATACTTGTAAACTACAAGTGTGTTTACCAGATAGAGTGTTCACACCAGAAGCATGGCAGGAAACTTTAGCGAATTGGAACACTAATTATCAGCTAATTCAAGCCAAATCTGGGTTAGCAGCGACGGTAACGAGTATTTTGGAACTAGCTAATCTCGATTGGCAAGAAGGTAAGTACCCTAATTGGTCAGAGGCTTTGCCATATTATGGGCAACATCCAGTACAGGATGCATAAGGCAATGCTTCTAAACTATTTATAAACATAGGACTAGGGTGTATTTTAAAAGTCTTAGATCCCCCAACACCCTTAAAAAGGGGGCAAAAACTTATCAAAGTCCCCCACTTTATTGGAGGATTTAGGGGTATCTAAAAAGTTAGGAGGCTAAACGAGTAGTTTAAAAATACGCCCTAGTCCTAAAACATTGGTACCAGAGGGGGAGTGGTAGAGGTGAAACGTGAGTGTGAAATAGCAAATGCTACAAACAGCGATCGCATTCTCAGAAATTCGCTTACGGGAACTTGTAGTAAGAACTTGTTATCTTTAACACCACAGCTTGATTTACGATCAAATTTATGGGTAGGGCTAAAAACAATAGTGATGGTAATACGTTCGATTCAGCATTGGAATAAAACAACACAAGAGGTGCAATTTTACATTACTAGTCACGAAGCGTGATGCAAACAAAAGCTAGCATCTCTGATTTACTTCATCCATGTCGAAACCTAATTATTAGTTTTTCAATTTTTTAGAGGAGAGGAAAATGAAGAAATTCACCTGTTTGATGATTGTCGGGGCAGTATTCTCGATTAGTGCGCCCGCTGTGGCTGAAAGTCGTGCGGTTAATATCAATATTGGCAGTATTGGTGGTTCTTTAGATAATGCCGCTTTGCGAACAATTCGCCAAGTTATCGGGTTTGCAGTCGGCACTAGTACCGTCGATAAATTTATTGTATATAGTCCCAAGTCCGGATCTATTCCCATCGAAGGAGGTTTATCTGCTTGTGCTGAAGCTGGCTTCGGCACAAGCAATGCAAGATTTAATGCTTTTATCCAGGAGTTGCGTTCAATTAATCCCAAACCAGGGACTTTTTACAATGTAGAACTTACCGCAACCTGCAAACCGAGATAAGAATGTTGTTTGCAATCAAGCGCGGTAGGATGGGCTTCGTACCTCAGCCCATCCATTGAGTTACACTCTACGCGATCAACGCAAAACTCCATATTTTGAAATTAGAGATGTAACATCAATCTTGGTTTTAATCAGTGTCAAGAAGCGGCTAGATTAGTTGTATTAGTCTGTGAACTGAATAGTGCCAATACTTCCAGATAAAACAAGAAAGAATGTGAGCAATTGGAGCAAATTTTTGGGAGCGGAGAAAAAATATGTCTAATGTGAGCATTGCAAAAGGTAGGTGTCTGTGTGGAGTCGTAAACGTTTCTACAACCCGT
This sequence comes from Nostoc sp. UCD121, assembly GCF_014222285.1. Classification (GTDB taxonomy): domain Bacteria; phylum Cyanobacteriota; class Cyanobacteriia; order Cyanobacteriales; family Nostocaceae; genus Nostoc. The sequence continues at coordinate 66,807 of NZ_JACKZS010000014.1, read as the reverse complement.
ATGAGTAATCAGGTAGGAGCGTGTCATTGTAGGATGTGTCGCAACTGGGGTGGAGGCCCTTTGTTAGTAGTTGAGTGTGAAAGTGATGTTAGCTTCTCTGGTGAAGAAAATATCGGAGTTTATCAATCTTCAGAATGGGCAGAGCGTGGATTCTGCAATAAGTGTGGTAGCCATCTCTTTTACAAATTGAAACAAAGTAACCAGTATTTCATCCCCGTCGGACTATTCGATAGTTGTAAAGGTCTTGTTTTCGATCATCAAATATTCATTGATGAAAAGCCCCAATATTACTGTTTTGCCAATGAAACCAAGAACCTGACAGGGGCAGAGGTATTTGCACAGTTTGCACCTCCATCAGGTGATCCTTAGATTCGTTAAGAATTTATCAACTCTGCTTGCTGCCAGGGGTTTAAGTGATTGGCTATTGCCTCCATCCTATCTACCTTTCTGACCTAGATTCTGCTACTGCTTCCGACGAGAGTTTACGGTCATAAACTGATGCCACTGCCCATCATCGCCCAGTACATGAGATGTCATCACCCGATGATTATCACTTTTGAACTCGATTACATCTCTGTACTTTGCCATCTTCTCATCGCCCATCATCGCGGGCCCATCAGAATTGAGCGTTAGCATGTTTTTAGCCGCGTCCAATTCACCGTCGTACAACCACAGATAAGTCATCATTGACCCAACCCAGGTGCCTACATAGCGTTGCTTCTGTGGGTCATATCCGAGCGTTATTATCATTGTTGCCGCACCACCACAAGGCATTTCACCCTGTCCTTCAGCTACAACCCAGAGTCCACCGATTGATCGCACATTTTCTGTTCCTGTTGCTCTTTCAGGCGGCTGATCTGGACTCATCATTGCCTCTGTCTCATAAGCCCACTCACCGACGAGTTTCTGTAGCCACTGATGTTCTTTTTGTGGCTCAGTATTCATTGTTGGCTCCTGTTGTGTTTTGGCTGTCTCCATTGCTTTAGCTCCTTTTGATGAATCATTGAGGAATGTAATTAGCACTAAGCCCAACTCTGTAGGCGAAGCTGCCCCAAAGGCCTAGGAAACGCCTGAAATGATGAAAAAGCAAGACTTAATAGTACATAAATACTATCACAACTCAACTGATTGAGGTTTTTAACTGGCAGATTGACGAATGGTACTCATGATTTCTCCTTTTGAAGTTGATTGCAGAGTAAAGAATTAGCAAAAAGTCCTTGGTGATTATATTCCAGGGAGATGCTTGTAGACATTTCCCTGGAATAACAAGTCAAGCCGCCTGTTCGCAGTTGACCATCCACGGAATACCGAATTGATCGACTAACATTCCAAAGCGGACAGACCAGAAGGTTTGCTCGATCGGCATCTTCACTTTTATTGGGTTTTCCGCTAGTGCATGAAAGACACGTTCTGCTTTTTCTGGCTCTTGCACGTAGAAGCACTGGGGTGTTTCAAAGTAGCCAGGTAGGCTATCAAACCCCATCAAGAGGCGATCGCCCAAATCGAGGGAGACATGCATGATTTTGTCATGCCATCCAGCAGGTACATGCTCGGCTGAGGGTGCATCTTTGTGGGCCAGCATCATGAAGATTTTGCCGCCCAGACATTGCTCATAAAACTTGAATGCTGCTCCACAGTTGCCGTTGAACATGAGATAAGGATTAATTTTTATAGGCATCATTTTTTCTCAGCACAACCTTCTAAAACCTTATTCCCCAGGATAAAAATTGCCGAGTATGGATACTCTTTATCTGACATACCATCGCTACAGGCATCGACTTTTTTGATGATTAAAATATTGTTGCCTTTGCCTTGAAGTCGGTAAACTCGCACCAAGTCTGCGGGACGCGCCTCTGCTTTTAGAGGTGCAACAGAGGAGAAGGTTTGCTGTTTTGTGTCTGGCGAAGAGTAGACAATTCTCTTCTTGCTCACAGTAACACTCCAAAAGGGTTCTGTACCCCTAGCGATGAATTGTTCACTACTTGTAGTTTCTGCAACAACGAGACTATTGCTAGTAATAGATGATTTATTGGCAGTACTGGGACTGTTAGCTAGTAAGCTAGCGCCAAATAAGAGCAGAGTAACATAACAGATGAAACTTTTCATGTATCGAGGTATAGCTACTAATTTGCAATATTCTTGTATGTTATTGAACAACTGTAAATATACGGCGCTCAAAAGACGTGGAACAGTTCTGCCCTAATGCTCCCCTCAAGTATCCGATTATCCTCTAAGAAAAGGCGATGCCTAATAAGAATAAGGTTGCTGTCTCACTAAATAAGATCGCTTTATCTGGCGGAATCCGCCAGATACCTCAAAGGATGCGTAGCTTGCAGCCGTAGGCATCGCTCAAAAAAATTCATCAAGAAGGCGACCCGGTGCGTAGTTTATCGCCGTAGGCATCGCCTTTCCTCGCTTGAAAATTTCTAGATGAATTTCCTCATCAACTATTGATAATGCTATCGAGTTGGAGTTCAAGATAGATAGTTTTAAATCCGCTGTAAATTTTTCGGTGAGCAGGCAGATTTAAGTGGGAACCATTATTGCTGTCATTCTCCCTCTTCATCCCGAAGAACTAATTCTACCCTTAGTTTTCATACCTAATTTGCTTTTCCTAGAACACCAATTCAGTAATCGGAATCATGACGAAAAAATGAGGTTTTGTTGGGTTGCAACAAGGAATGTTTAGTTGTAAAAGACGCTAAAACAGGGGTTATCAGTCTTGTGTTTTATTAGTGAATCGGTGTTCTAGTTGAGGATGGCACCAAATCGAAACGAAAGGCGAGCAAGTCCTGAATCTGAATGCTGTTTTCGTAGCTTGGCTCAGGTAAATACCAAAAGTAGTCCTGGCGCACATGATCCATCCGAAATCCGCACTTTTGATAAAAAGCAATATTGGCGATACTTGAATTAGACGTGCCGACGAGTATCTGTCTCTTGCCACGTTGCCTCGCCTCTTGAATCAACCAAGCAACGAACTTTTTACCTAAACCTTGCCTTTGAAACTCAGGGGCTATACCAAGTTCCATAATTTCGCAATCTTTCGCTGCGCCATTTCATGGTTGCTGCACCAACCAAGTGTTCGCTGTCGTCCATGCGATATACAGCATCGACGCTTCACCAATCAAATTTTATTTGCTGGAGATTTTGGTGTTTTGCATAAATAACCCAGAGAAGGGCGATAAGTATTATAAGAGCAAACAAAAAATTAACTTTTAAGTTTTAATAACTGATAAAACTGACGGGAAGAATCAAATATGATTGGCAATGTCTCAGGCATTAAAATTTTTTGGTTTTACTATTTAGTTATCTCTATTTAATAGCAATTACCACAGTCTGGTAAAGAAATAGGGTTAGGCTTTATAACAAAATTTTTCAGATTACACACATAATTTTATGACAGCAAGACTAATAGTTGATCCTTGGATTAGCTGCCCTCAGCTTAATCCAAAGGCCCAACTTCGCTTATTCTGTTTTCCATGTGCGGGGGGTACAACTTCAACATATAGTACATGGACAAACAAATTATCAAAGGATGTAGAGGTTTACTTAGTTCAACTTCCTGGAAGAGGCCGTCGATTGCAAGAACCCTCATATACCAATTTTTTACCTCTTATTCAAACTTTGGCATCAAAAATTAGACCGTATCTGAATATGTCATTTGCTTTTTTTGGTCATAGTATGGGTGCAACACTTGGCTTTGAGATAGCACGTCTACTCCGTTATGAATATAATCTTAGCCCTGTTCATTTATTTGCTGCTTGTTGCCCTGCTCCCCAACAACCAATTCTCAAACCGTTTATTCACAAAATGCCTGAAGCTAAATTCCTGGCGAAACTTTGCGATCGTTACAATGCAATTCCCAAGGAGATTTTGCAGAATGAACAAATGTTACAACTTTTCTTGCCTTGTCTGCGAGCAGACTTTACGATACTAGAGACATACATTTACAAAAGTGAAATACCACTAGAATGCCCAATCTCTGTATTTGGAGGTTTGCAGGATAAAGCAATTAAAGTTGATGCTTTAGAAGCTTGGCGTGAACAGACTAGTAGTTACTTCAACCTGCAAATGTTTCCTGGAGATCATTTCTTTTTGTATAATTCTCAATCACTCTTTTTGCAGTCATTATCCCAACATTTACATCACTTAGTAGCTATAAACAAAAATTAATAATTTGAAATCCAAATCTATACTTTTGTAAGTAGCTAAATCTATTTGAATAAAGTGCAAAAAATAAGTTTATTGCAAAAATGACTATTTATATTTTGCGTAGAAATTTTGCGATAACAAGATTGCTTGCATCATATTTATCCCATGCACTTAAACCATGTAATTTATCAATTATCCTCAAGTTTTATGACAGAATTGATCTCGACGAAATCGAATTCCCCTTTTTCTACTGGATTACCAGCTTTGTATAGCATAGCTTTTTTGTCTGGTATTTCTATAGGGCTATTTAATCCCTTTATCTCAACATTAATGGCGCAACATCAAGTTGATGATTTATGGATAGGAGCAAATTCTACGGTGTATTTTCTAGTCATAGCTTTGGGAACACCGTTCGTAGTAAAAGTATTACCCAAGTTGGGGCTTCGTAAAACTATGATGCTTGGCTTGACAATGATGGGTATTAGCGCTCCTTTGTTCACTATGACGACATCAATGCCTTTATGGTTTATAATACGTGCTGTTATGGGCATTGCTTGTTGTTTATATCTAGTCAGTGGAAACACTGCATTGAATCACTTTTGTCATGAAGGTAATCGAGCGATCGTCAATGGTTTGAATGCTCTAGCTTTTACTTTTGGATTTGGTATTGGCCCAGTAATTGGTTCTGCTTTCTATAATGTTTCACCAAAACTTTCATTTTTGTTGGGTAGTGCTTTAATTTTTAGCGGCGTAATTGTGGTGTGGATAGCTCTACCAGATAAAGCAGTAGTTTTTCAACAATCTTCACGTTCTGGAATTTTCAACAAGCTGAAACTTCCTCTTCAGGGTGCATTTGCCTATGGTTTTGCCGAATCAACGCTAGTTTCTTTATATCCGGTTTATCTGCTACGACAAAATTACAATATAGAGCAGATCGGCTATACCTTTGCTGTATTTGTAGTTGGCGGCTTGCTCTCTACTGTTCCAGTTACTCACATAGCAGACAAATTCGGCAGACTCAAAGTTCTTTTTATGAGCGTGTCTATCGTAATATTGTCATTTTTATCTCTTTCATTGATTCAAGACTCCACTGCTACCCAGATATTTGCATTTATTGCTGGAGCTAGTATCAGTCCGATTTTTCCCTTAGCAATGGCATTAATTGGAGCAAAACTTTCTAGAAATGAACTATCTTCTGGAAGTGCTTTGTTCACAGCTATATATAGTTTCGGATGTACTGCTGGGCCTATTGCTTCATCTTTAGCCATCAAATTTTTTGGTGATGGTTATATATTTAGCTTGACAATAATCATCTTTGCTATATTTTTGTTTTATGTGGGCAGACAGAATAAAAAATTTCCGTTCCGAATTACTTAACTCGTCAATATCACTGGTGAAGAGGAAAGATTCACTGATGCTAATGGCATATTATCCCTTTCTGGAAGTGTCATAATTGATCTATAATCAAATGTTCCTGAGCCAACTCAGATTATAGTAAATGGCACTTTCGTTACTGTTCCATAACCTAATACTTTAATAACGCTGATTAGTCTAGATATAGGTGGAGTAAGAACAACATGAAAAAGTAAGTTAAAGGTAAATAATAGCCTTCAGCATAAAGTTACAGAAACAGAAAGTTAACCAAGTTTTTGCTACCTACTAATATCGAGTTACATAATTGTCGGATGCGGCTTGATTTGATTAAGCTAAGTAGGTCGGTGAAATTAAAGCTAACTGGCTAAGACTGTCCTTTGTCATTAGTAAGGGTTTTAAGCATATTTACGTTTCGTAAATATACTTAGTTTTTAACGCCAACTTACTTATGTTGTTAGGCATTTTCGAGTAAGAAAATATCTAATCATTTAAAATCCGTGAAAAGTTTACTATATGAGCTTTTCACGGATTTTAAATGATTGTGCTGTTTATACCGTGCTGTATCAGTATCGTAGAGACCGAAATAGGCGAAACCTATTCCACGTAAAGCTTTTAATATATGAGGATGCAAGTAAGTAAAATAAATAAAGTAAAATTTATGGAATAGTTGCATAAATCTTTTACTTACTCCAGATAAATATATAACAGTTCAATTACCGAACAAACGATTACAAGTTTTATTCTCTCATGTTGTAATTTCAAAACACAACAAACGGAATCTCTGTCATCAATATATGAGCAAAAAAATTGAAACAGATGGCTAATTTTTTGGTTAATTCTTACGTGAACTTCTCCAAAAATTATTCTCGAAAGTTTCAATCATGGAGAATGACTGCTTCGTTAAAACACTGATGCTAGCTAAATATCAATTTGTATTTGCTGAAATGTTATGCCAAATACTCTCAGCAAAAAACAAAAGTTAAGTTAATTGCAATACCTACTACAAGTTAAACATAATCCCTGTATGAAGACACTATCTCAAGCACAAAGCAAAACCTTATCTCAACAATTTTCTTTCACTGGAAATTCCTCTGCCAATGTAATTATTGGTAATCAGAAACTCACAATCAATGATGTTGCAAGGGTAGCACGCAATGGCGCATTAGTGTCTTTAACCGATAACGCAGACGTTTTGCAGAATATTCACGCATCTTGTGATTACATTAATAATGCTGTTGAATCTGGGGAGCCAATTTACGGAGTGACATCTGGCTTTGGTGGTATGGCCAATGTTGCCATATCCCGTGAACAAGCATCTGAACTCCAAACCAACTTAGTTTGGTTCCTGAAAACAGGTGCAGGTAACAAATTACCCTTGGCGGATGTACGTGCAGCTATGCTCTTACGTGCAAACTCTCACATGCATGGTGCATCTGGCATCAGGCTGGAACTTATCAAGCGCATGGAAACTTTTCTCAACGCTGGTGTTACACCGTATGTGTATGAGTTTGGCTCAATTGGTGCAAGTGGTGATTTAGTGCCACTATCCTACATTACTGGTTCACTGATAGGCTTAGATCCCAGTTTTAAGGTTGACTTCAACGGTAAAGAGATGGATGCACCGACAGCCCTAAGTCAGCTGAATTTGTCACCCCTGACATTGTTGCCGAAGGAAGGCTTGGCGATGATGAACGGCACTTCAGTAATGACGGGCATTGCAGCAAACTGCGTCTACGATACTCAAATTTTAACTGCGATCGCTATGGGCGTTCACGCTCTAGATATCCAAGCTTTAAACGGAACCAATCAATCATTCCATCCATTTATCCATAATTCCAAACCACATCCTGGTCAATTATGGGCAGCAGATCAGATGATTTCTTTGCTAGCAAATTCCCAGCTAGTTCGTGATGAATTAGATGGTAAACATGATTATCGTGATCACGAATTAATTCAAGATCGTTACTCACTCCGATGCCTTCCCCAGTATTTGGGGCCCATTGTTGATGGGATTTCCCAGATTGCCAAACAAATCGAAATCGAAATAAACTCAGTGACTGATAACCCACTGATTGATGTGAATAACCAAGCTAGCTATCATGGAGGCAATTTTCTCGGACAGTACGTGGGTGTGGGAATGGATCACCTGCGTTACTACATTGGGCTAATGGCTAAACATTTGGATGTGCAAATTGCCCTCCTCGCCTCACCGGAGTTTAGCAATGGACTACCACCATCTTTACTTGGCAACCAAGAACGTAAAGTCAATATGGGACTCAAAGGTCTGCAAATATGCGGTAACTCAATTATGCCACTGTTGACCTTCTATGGAAATTCTATCGCCGATCGCTTTCCTACCCATGCGGAACAATTTAATCAGAACATCAACAGTCAAGGATACACTTCAGCGACTCTAGCCCGCCGTTCTGTTGATATATTCCAGAATTATATGGCGATCGCTCTCATGTTTGGAGTCCAAGCTGTTGACCTCCGCACATATAAAAAGACTGGTCATTACGATGCACGCGTCTGTCTATCACCTGCAACTGAGCGGTTGTATTCAGCAGTCCGCCACGTAGTTGGACAAAAACCAACTTCAGATCGCCCATATATTTGGAATGATAATGAGCAAGGTCTGGATGAGCATATTGCCCGGATTTCTGCTGATATCGCGGCTGGTGGTTTGATTGTGAAAGCAGTTCAAGATATCTGTTAACAGTTATTAGCCAATAATGAATAGTAAACAGTCAACAATTATCAGTTGACTGTTTACTAATTTCATCCACTTATTGCATAAATTCTCTACATCAAGGCGATAAGTACAACAAGAGCTACAACTTAAATCTTGCAACAACTTTTATGAATATTTCCCAAAATGTGGAGCGTGGTTGCTGCCTTTTTCCTAACAAACCAGCGCTCATTTTTGAAGGCTTATATTTTACTTATAAACAACTGAATGAAATGGCAAATCGGTTTGCCAATGCTTTACTGGGGTTAGGGATTGAGCGTGGCGATCGCATAGCATTATTATTACCAAATATTCCTGAATTTGTTATTTCCTATCTGGGGATTCTCAAGATTGGGGCGATCGCAGTTTCCATTAACCCAAGTCTGCAAAGCGATGAACTCAAGTTTATTCTCAATGACTGTGGAGCAGTTATACTCGTAACCACAGAAACGCTGCGAGAAAAATTGCCCAAGCAGGATTTACCGCACCTCAAGCACATCTTAATTGCTGAGGGGAAAGCAACTGACGCGATCGCATTGAGTGAATTCATGGCAAATGCTTCGTCTAGCGCCCGTGCTGTGGAGATGGAACGTGATGATCCGGCGGCGATTCTTTATACTTCTGGTACAACAGGTTTTCCTAAAGGCGCTACTTTATCTCATGGCAATGTGATTTCTAATATGCACTCAATGAATCACTGTTGCGAAATGCGCCCTAATGATCAAATTTTACTATTTTTACCGATGTTCCACTGTTTCGGGCAGAACGCAGTTCTCAATAGTGGACTGAATACCTGTGCAACTATCGTTTTACAGCGATCATTCGACCCAGAAACGGTACTGACAACTATAAGCGAATATAATATTACAATCTTTTTTGGTGTTCCCACTACTTTTATTCTTTTATGCGATAAAGCATCTATCCGCGATTTGGATTCAGTGCGTTACTACTTCTCTGCGGCCGCAGGTTTGCCTGTAGAAATTGCCAAACGTTGGCAAGACAAGTTTGGTAAAGTCATCAACCAAGGGTATGGCCTTACAGAAACATCACCCTTAGCTAGTTATAACCACGAATTGAGGTACAAACTGGGTTCTATTGGTTCACCAATTGAAAATGTCGAGATGAAGATTGTCAGCCTCGATGATGGTTGCGAAGTTGCCCCTGGTGAACTCGGCGAAATTGTTATTCGCGGTGTCAATGTCATGCTAGGTTACTGGAATCGACCGGCTGAAACTGCCAAAGCCATTAAGAACGGATGGTTTCACACCGGTGACATTGGTCAAATAGACGAATTGGGCTACTTTTACATCGTTGACCGCCTCAAAGATATGATCAACAACGGTGGATTAAAGGTATACCCAGCCGAAGTTGAAAATGTTATTTACCAGCATCCAGGTGTTGCAGAGGTAGCTGTCTACGGTGTACCAGATTCAGTATTAGGTGAACAGGTTAAGGCTAGTGTTGTCCTCAAACCAGACCAAGCGGTTACAGAAGAAGAAATAATTGCCTTCTGTTACCAGAAATTGGCTAAATATAAAGTTCCTAGTGCCGTCGAATTTGTCTCCTCGATCCCCAAGAACCCGACTGGCAAAATACTCAAGCGGCTACTAAGGCAAGAAAATTCTGCTACACCTTCCCATAGTACTGTGGTTAGCAAAACTCAGACATCTGCGTCGGTAAATGTCTCTTATCAAACTGCCGAATTGATCGAAAACTGGATTATGGATTGGGTCGTGAGAAAATTGGCAGTAGCAGCCCAGTCAATCGACCAAAGTAAGTCATTTGCTGATTATGGATTAGATTCCGTTAGGGCTGTCAAGTTAGCCCAAGAATTGAGTGAATGGTTGGGATATCCCTTAGAAGCAACTATAGTTTGGAACTTCTCCACCATCGAATCTTTAGCACGCCACCTAGCCAGTCAAAAAATTCCCCAATCGACAGAATTAGCCAAGACAAAGCCAGAGTCTAATTTGCACACAGAAAGTCTGTTGGTGTCTGTAGAATTGCCTGCAAACAAAGCAGAACTGACCGAATCAGCATACTTAAAAGCACTCTCAGACGCGGAAATAGCTGAATTACTAACCAAAGAAATTGCCACAGTTAAACAAAGGAGATTAGTATGAGTCCTAATTCAGAGAACACAAATTACCGCTTGTTACTAGAAAATGCCATTTTAGAATTGCGGCGGATGCGGTCTGAAGTTGATACTGTTGAGCAATTACAGAAAGAACCCATCGCTATTATTGGAATGTCTTGCCGTTTACCTGGGGGTGTCAATAACCCAGAGGATTACTGGAATCTATTACATAATGGGGTAGATGCCATTAGCAAAATTCCTGCACAAAGATGGCCAGTAGATGAGTTTTATCATCCAGACCCCGATGTATTGGGGAAAATGTACACCCAGCACGGCGGTTTTTTAAATGAGGTAGACAAGTTCGATGCTCAGTTCTTTGGCATCTCTCCCCGCGAAGCCGTCAGCCTCGACCCTCAACAGAGGCTACTTTTGGAAGTAAGCTGGGAAGCGCTAGAAAATGCTGGACAAGCACCAGAAAAGTTAAATGGCAGTCCTACAGGTGTATTCGTCGGGCTGTCTATGGATGACTACTCACAACTGAGCTTTTATGGCGATCGCACTCAAATTGATGCCTACAATACTTTAAGTATTCTCAGAAGTATGGCGGCTGGGCGTTTGGCTTACGTCTTGGGTCTGCAAGGAGCTACCATGCAGTTAGATACAGCTTGCTCGTCTTCGCTGTTAGGGGTGCATCTAGCTTGCCAAAGCCTCCGTTCTCAAGAATGCAATATGGCTTTAGCTGGTGGTGTCAACCTGATTCTCTCACCAGATCCTTCCATTGGTCTGTGTAAATTAAAAGCCTTATCTACCGATGGTCGCTGTAAAACTTTTGATGCCAGCGCCGATGGTTACGGACGTGGAGAAGGATGTGGCATAGTAGTACTCAAACGTTTATCCGATGCTTTAACTGATGGCGATCCTATCCTGGCATTGATTCGGGGTTCAGCATACAACCATGATGGCTCTAGTAATGGTTTGACAGCCCCAAATGGTTCTGCTCAAGAAAAATTACTTCGCAAAGCCTTAGAAAATGCCAACGTCCAAGCCCATCAGATTCAATATGTGGAAACTCACGGGACTGGTACACCTTTAGGCGATCCCATCGAGGTGTTAGCCTTGGGAGCAGTATTAGGTCAAGGTCGCTCAGAAGACAATCCCCTAACTATCGGTTCTGTCAAAACTCAGGTTGGTCATTTGGAATCAGCCGCCGGAGTTGCCGGGTTAATGAAAGTTGTGTTAGCTCTCCAGCACGCAGAGATACCACCACATTTACATTTTCAACAACCTAATCCCTATATTCCTTGGGAAAAACTGCCGCTTGTAGTGCCGACTCAGCCCACACAATGGCCATTAGGGGCAGATGGACGACGACTAGCTGGGGTCAGTTCCTTTGGCATGAGTGGTACAAATGTCCATCTGATTTTGGAAGCAGCACCAGAAATTAAATTAGTACAGGCAAAAACTGAGCGTCCGCTTCATCTTTTGAGTTTATCGGCGAAAACTGAATCAGCACTACAGTCACTTGTCAGCCGCTACGAATCTTTTTTGGCAGGTGATAGCAAAGCAAATCTGGCAGATATTTGTTTCAGTGCGAATACAGGGCGATCGCATTTTGACCATCGTTTTGCTGTTGTCGCTGAATCTACTCAGGACTTACGTCAACAATTGGCAGCTTTTGCAGCAGGTAAAACTCCAGGTGTGAGTGGACAATTACACAACAAAAAGCGCCCGAAAATTGCCTTTCTATTTACCGGACAGGGTTCTCAGTATATAGGTATGGGGCGAGAACTCTACGAAACCCAACCGACATTCCGGGAAACTTTAAATCGTTGTGATGAAATTCTCCGTCCTTATTTAGAACAACCTTTACTATCAATTCTCTATCCTGAATCTGGGACTAGCCCTCTGAATGAGACTGCCTACACCCAACCAGCTTTATTTGCCCTAGAGTATGCAGTCTCCCAGTTATGGAAATCTTGGGGCATAGAACCCACGGTAGTTATGGGTCATAGCTTGGGTGAGTATGTTGCTGCTTGTATAGCAGGAGTTTTTAGTCTGGAAGATGGACTAAAATTGGTTGCTGCCCGCGCTCGCCTCATGCAGGACTTACCTCAAGATGGGGCAATGGTCAATATATTCGCTTCAGAAGCGCGAGTATTGGCAGCTATTCAACCTTATGCCAATCAAGTATCGATTGCTGCCATTAACGGCCCGGAAAGTGTTGTTATTTCTGGACAGCATCAAGCAGTAGAAGCTGCGGTGTCTACTCTCCAAAGTGAAGGCGTTAATAGTGTCAAGTTAAACGTTTCCCACGCCTTCCACTCTCCTTTAATGGAACCAGCGTTGGCGGAATTTGCGCGCATTGCCTCAGAAGTCAGCTTTTCATTACCTAATATCAAGCTGATTTCTAATGTTACTGGCACAGTTGTTACCACAGAAATCACCAATGCGGAATATTGGGTCAGACATTTGCGCCAGTCAGTGAGATTTGCTTCTGGGATGGAAACTCTTGAGCAGCAAGGTTGCGAAATTTTTCTAGAGGTCGGGCCAAAACCAATTTTACTGGGAATGGGTCGTAAGTGTCTCCCTGAAGGAGTAGGAGTGTGGCTCCCTAGTTTGCGCTCAGGACAGTCGGATTGGCAACAGCTACTTCAAAGCTTGCAGGAATTATACTTGCGTGGGGCATCAATCAACTGGTCTGGCTTTGATCAAGATTATCCCCGTCATCACCTAGTACTTCCAAATTATCCCTTCCAGCGCCAGCGTTACTGGGTTGAGACATCTCATCGCCAACAGACTTTACCCGCCAAGGCTAGCAAAATTCTCCATCCTGTACTTGGTCAACGGCTAAAATTACCATTTTCTCCAGAAATTCGCTTTGAAACCCAATTTAGCTCCAATTCGCCTGCTTACCTAGAGGATCATCAATTAAACGAAGTCAAAATTGTTCCTGGTGCATCTTATATCTCGATGCTTCTATCCGCAGTTAAGGAGGCTTTCACCAATGAATCTTGCATCATCGAAGATTTGTTGTTTCAAAATACGCTAGTTTGCCCAGATGACAGCAGTACAACAGTTCAGCTAGTTTTGACACCCCAAACAACAGAAGAGACTTCCTTCCAAATTATTAGTTTCTTAGGTGGAGAAGCAGAAAACGAGGTTAACTCTTGGAAAACACATGGCACAGGAAAAGTCCGGCTGTTCTCGCCAGTACCCAATTTCGTAGATGTGGCAGAAGTCAAGGCTAGATGTTCTCAAGTTTTATCGGGAACGCAATTTTACTCTAGTTTTCAAGCAGTTGGCTACAGTTGGGGAACTTCATTTCAATGGCTAGAAAATATTTGGCATCAGGATGGAGAAGCTGTATGTCAAATGAAACTGCCCCAATTACCAGACGAACTCGATAACTATCAACTTTATCCGGGATTAATTGATTCATGCTTGCAACTACTCAACGTTTGCTGGGATGTTAATCCTGCCGAGCAAGTCGAGAATGACTATATGTACATTCCTTTTAGCATCGGTAGCTTTAGATTCTATGGTCGTTCCCATCCTGGTCATCAACTATGGTGTCATGGTCAAAAAACACCAACATCTAATCAGCAAAGCTTAATTGGTGACGTACATCTGTTCGACCAAAATGGGCAGTTAATCGCCGAAATCATCGGTTTTGAAGTGAGGAAAGTTCGTCGGGCAACTCTGCTGCAAAGTCTGCAAAAAGATTTAGGTGATTGGCTGTATGAAGTAGCTTGGCAACCAAAGGCTCGTGAGCAAAATCATCAGTTGGCACAGGCACAAGAAGGGAGTTGGCTGATATTTGCTGACCAACAAGGAACGGCGGTTAAGTTAGCAAAACTACTCAAAGAACGTGGAGATCGCACTATCTTAGTTTCTCCTGGTGCTGAATATCAAGCCGATGCAGAACATTACTACATCAATCCCTCAGAACCACAAGATTTTCAGAGGTTAATTCAAGCAAGCTTAGGTAATAACCAACCTCCCTGCCGTGGGGTAGTATACCTGTGGGGGCTGGAGCATGAAAGCATTGTTGATTTCCAAGATACGCAGGTTACTGGCTGTGCTTATGTGCTGCATTTGGTTCAAGCCTTAGCAAAATCAACCTGGTCTAAGTCTCCTCGTCTGTGGTTAGTTACCAGAGGAAGCCAGCCAGTAGAGGCAATGTCCGATTCCTTAGCCATAACTCAGGCTGCTTTGTGGGGCTTGGGACGTGTTATTCCCTTGGAACATCCAGAATTATCATGTGTACGGTTGGATTTAGACCCTGCTAGTAATGGGAACGAAATTGAAGAATTATTAGCAGAGTTGTGCTTCCCAGACCAAGAAGACGAAGTTGCATTCCGTCAAGGAGTGCGGAAAGTTTCCCGGTTGGTGCGTCGCCAAGCTCAAACCCCAGCGAATCAACTGCCAATTGGTGAAGATGGGACTTATTTGATTACGGGTGGCTTAGGGGCGCTGGGGCTACAAGTTGCCCAGTGGATGGTAGCACAAGGAGCCAAAAACTTAGTTTTAACTAGCAGGCGCGGAGTAGTTGGTAATACTCAAGTAGCTATCAATCAACTACAGCAAGCAGGGGCAAAAGTTCTAGTTGTCACAGCAGATGTGTCCAACACGGAAGATGTGGCTCAGATGTTAGAGGGAATCAAAACTAACTATCCACCTCTACGGGGTATTTTTCACGCGGCTGGTGTTTTAGATGACGGGGTATTACTACAACAAAATTGGAGCCGCTTTGCGAAAGTGCTTGCTCCCAAGGTGCAAGGGGCATGGAACCTGCACACATTGACCAAAGACCTACCTTTAGATTTCTTTGTCTGCTTCTCCTCGGTCGCCTCATTACTTGGTTCACCCAGCCAAGGAAACTATGCAGCCGCTAATGCCTTCATGGATGCCTTAGTTCATTATCGTCGAGGTTTGGGTTTGCCAGGTTTGAGCATTAACTGGGGGCCTTGGGCAGAAGTGGGGATGGCAGCAGATTTAGATAGTCGTAGCCAAAAACGCATAGCTGAGAGTGGTTTTGCTACCATGTCCTCAGAATTGGGATTGCAACTACTGGGAGATTTATTGAGACAAGATGCCACTCAAGTTGGTGTGATGTCAGTCAATTGGGAGAAATTCCTCCAGCAATTCCCACCAGGAGGCGCAGCACCTTTAATTTCCGATTTAGCTCCCCAAACCCAGCCACAAGGGAATTCTGCACAATCAGCCAAACAACTTGAACTTCTGTGTCAATTAGAGGAAACTATTGCTAGCACTCGCCAGAATATTTTAATTGCTTACATTCAAACTGAGGTTGCCCAAGTTCTCAGGTTTGAAGCAGCTTATCAACCAAATCCGCAACAGGGCTTTTTCGATATGGGGATGGACTCTCTCATGTCCATCGAGTTGAAGAACCGACTGGAAACCAGCTTAGGAAGTTCTCTACCTTCGACTTTGACCTTTGAATATCCCACAATTGAATCCTTGGCTGAATATCTGCTCAACAATGTAATTTCCTTGAATGTAGCAGAGCCAGTTGTGGTGGAGCCGCAAATAGAGACTGAAGTGCAAACTAATTTGTTAATAGATATTCAGCAATATTCTGAAGACGAATTAGCAGCATTAGTTGACCAAGAATTAGAGGCTTTGCTGGGTGTCTGAAGTAAATACTTGTGAACTTGCGTAAATCACCTGCTTAACTCCGATAAGTCTACAAAAGACATTTATTTATTTACTTACACAGCTAAATGAGTCTGGCTTCAGACTCAATTTCTTTGTCTATTAATTACGCAATTTCTTAAAATGAGTAACACTTCAGACATCAACCAATTATCTCCATTACAACGTTCAGTTTTAGCCTTAAAAGAAATGCGTGCCAAGTTGGACGCAGTGGAGAACGCCAAGACAGAACCAATCGCTATTATTGGGATGAACTGTCGCTTTCCTGGGGGAGCCGACTACCCTGAGAAATTCTGGGAATTACTCCACAATGGGGTAGACACTATCACTGAAGTTCCGGCTGACAGATGGGACGTAGATGAGTATTACAATGCAAATCCCAACACTCTAGGGAAAATTTACACCCGCTATGGTGGCTTTATTAAACAGGTAGATCAATTTGATCCTCATTTCTTTGGACTTTCCCCTCTAGAAGCAGCCAGCATGGATCCCCAACATCGGCTACTTTTGGAAGTAGGCTGGGAAGCCATCGAAAACGCCGGACAATCCCCAGAGGAATTAAACGGCAGCCAGACGGGAGTCTTTATGGGACTCTTTATGGAAGATTATTCCCGATTTAACCTATATTCCGGCGATCATAACCGCATTGATGCTTACAGCAGTTTAGGAAATGCTCGGAGTATTGCCATCGGTCGCCTAGCTTATGTCCTCGGCTTGCAAGGCCCTGTGATGCAGTTAGACACGGCTTGTTCTTCTTCGTTGCTAGCAGTTCACCTGGCGTGTCAGAGCTTGCGTTCAGGTGAGTGCAATATGGCTTTAGCTGGTGGAGTCAATTTGATATTAGCACCGGAAGCCTCCATTGGTCTGAGCAGAATGAGGGCGCTGGCTCCAGATGGTCGTTGTAAGACCTTTGATGCCAAAGCCGATGGTTATGTACGTGGAGAAGGCTGCGGCATAGTCGTACTCAAGCGTTTATCAGATGCGATCGCTAACAATGATAATATCTTGGCTGTGGTGCGAGGCTCGGCAGTTAATCACGACGGTGCTAGCAGTGGTCTGACAGTACCGAATGGGCTAGCTCAAGAGAAATTGATTAATCAGGCACTCACCAACGCTAAGGTAGCACCAGAACAAATTAGTTATGTAGAAACCCACGGTACAGGCACATCTTTGGGAGATCCCATTGAAGTGAGAGCTTTAGGCTCAGTGTTGTGTCAAGGACGTTCTCCAGAGCAACCTTTGCTGATTGGTTCCGTAAAAACTCAGTTGGGTCATTTAGAATCAGCTGCGGGAGTTGCCAGTTTAATGAAAGTGGTGCTGGCTTTACAAAACGCAGAGATACCGCCACATCTGCATTTACAACAGCCCAGCCCTCATATTCCTTGGGACAAACTTGCGGTTGCTGTGCCAACTAAGCCAACTCCATGGCCGGCAGTCAACGGGAAACGCTTGGCTGGGGTTAGTTCCTTTGGTATGAGTGGCACTAATGCCCATCTGATTATCGAAGAAGCACCAAAATTGAAATTAGAGCCGCCGAAAACTGAGCGTCCACTCCACCTGCTGAGTTTATCGGCCAAAACTGAGGCCGCACTACTAGCAATGGCTAGCCGCTATGAATCTTTTTTAACATCCCATCCAGAAACATCTTTAGCAGATATTTGTTTTACAGCCAACACCGGGCGATCGCATTTTGAACACCGTCTTGCTGTTGTCGCTGCATCTAACACAGGCTTGCGCGAACAACTAACAGCTTTCGCTAGCCAAAACCAGACCAGCACGTTAGTCAGTGGTCAAGCACAGAAGAAGCGTGACAAAGTTGTGTTCATGTTTACAGGGCAAGGTTCTCAGTATGTGGAAATGGGACGGCAACTTTACGAAACCCAGCCGACGTTCCGTAAGACTTTAGACCGATGCGACAAAATTCTGCGTCCCTATCTTCAGCAACCTTTGTTGTCAGTACTTTACCCTACATCTGATGTTGTTTCCCCCTTGAATGAAACAGCATATACTCAACCAGCACTGTTTGCTTTAGAGTACTCACTCGCCCAAATGTGGAAATCTTGGGGAATTGTACCAGATGCCGTTATGGGTCACAGTGTGGGTGAATATGTAGCCGCTTGCGTTGCTGGAGTGTTCAGCTTGGAAGATGGGCTGAAATTAATCGCCGAGCGGGGGCGCTTAATTCAATCTCTACCCCAAAATGGCATGATGGCGGCAGTGTTCACCAATGAAGCACGGATGAACGGCATTCTAGCTGCTTACACAGGGCAAGTGGCAATTGCCGGGATTAATGGCCCAGAAAATATCGTTATTTCGGGAGCCAGAGAAGCTGTCCAAGCCGTGCTGAAAGAATTAGCAACTCAAGGAATTAACGCCCAAGCATTGCAGGTTTCTCACGCTTTCCACTCCCCTTTAATGGCTAGTATTCTCGATCCCTTTGAGCAGATAGCTAGCTCGGTGCAGTTTCAAGCGCCGCGTATTCCCCTAATCTCGAATTTGACTGGACAAATACTTAAATACCAAGAAATTCCCAATGCAACTTACTGGCGACAGCATCTCAGAGAAGGAGTAAGATTTTATGCCGGCATCAAGACGCTACATGAACAAGGGTATGAAATCTTTGTAGAAATGGGGCCGAGTACCACATTAGTAGGCATGGGTAAAAGATGCTTGCCAGAAGGTACAGGCACTTGGCTAACTTCTCTGAAAAAAGGACAACCGGACTGGTCACAATTGCTTGCTAGTTTAAGTGAGTTGTACATCAGGGGTATAAAAATCAATTGGACTGCATTTGACCAAGGTTATCAGCGTCGCCGCCTGGCACTACCAACCTACCCATTTCAACGCCAACGCTACTGGGTGGAAAACCTCTCTCCAAACCTCTCTCCTACGAGGAGAGAGGCTTTGAATTCTCCCCCTTCCCTACAAGGGAAGGGGGCTGGGGGGTTAGGTTTGACTTCAGCTATTCCCCAAGTCAAACCTTTGCCAAGAATTCCCTTGGCTGTACCATCGAATTGGTTTCATAGTTGGCAATGGACTCCAGAGGTGTTGAGCCAATCTCAAGATATTCCTTCAGGGGCAATTTTGATCTTTAGCGATCGCCACCAAGTAGGGGAAAATTTAGAAAAGCTGTTCGACTCTAAAAAGTACACGACATATTTTGTCACCCCAGGGGAAAGTTTCACCCAAACAGCAGGACACTTCACTATTAATCCGGCATCCATTGAAGACTACGAACAGCTAATTAAAAATATCAAAGCAGACGGTGTTACAGTCACCGCAGCCGTGCATCTGTGGAACTATAGTTTGTGGGCAACATCCCCAGAAGAACTACTAGAAAATGACCGCCTGCTCAATGAACGCGTTTACAGTCTTTTGTTTTTGACACAGGCGCTAGTCAAACATTACCCAGCCTCTCCCCTCAATTTCTTAGTGGTAACTCAAGGTGCTTATCCAATATCTCCAAATGATTCCTTACACGGTGTACATCAATCTATGGCAGGTGTACTGGCGCAGGTGGTGGCACAAGAAAATCCTCAGATTCAAGCCAAAGTCGTAGATTTTAACCAAGATGTTTATCTGCCAGAAAAATTAGCCGATATTTTGTTCCAGGAAATGAAGGTAGCCCCTACTGGTGAAGGTATTGTTGCTATCCGTAATGGTCAACGGTTGAGTCGTACCCTGGAAAGAATTAATGTACCTACAGATAACAATTCTCTACCTTTGTCGGCAGGAGAAACCTGGTTGATTACTGGTGGTACCAGTGCTGTCGGGACAGAAATAGCCTTAGCTTTGGTTCGACAAGTACCCATCAATTTGGTGCTAACAGGTCGCCATCCACTCCCCCCCAAACAAGAATGGCAATCTGCTAGTCATGATGCGTCTACCCAGCAACGTATCCAGGCAATTCAGCAATTAGAGCAACTCGGAGCCACAGTCATGTATCAGGCTGTGGATGTAACGGATGCCTTGGGGATGAAGCAATTAATTGAGAGCATCAAGTCCCGCTTTGGTAATCTGGATGGAGTCATTCATGCGGCGGGTGCAGTTGACCACAGCACATTTAAACTACTACAAAAACAACCTGCCTCAGTCACCAAAGTTTTAGCCCCGAAAGTCCAGGGAACCATCATCCTTGATACTGTTACCCGTAACGAACCCCTAAAATATTTTGTGTTGTTGTCCTCGGTTTCCGCTTCCAAAGCCGAATGGGGAACCGGCATGGGCGATTATGCCGCAGCCAATACCTTTCTCGATAGTTATGCTGTCTACCGGACACAGCATGGTGGTCAGGGACGCTCCTTGGCTCTGAATTATTCCCTATGGAGCGATCGCGGTATGGGCGCTCTTTTAGGGGCATCAACTTTATTAATGGTAAAATCCAAAGGTTTAAATCCTCTGGAACCAGAGCCAGCTGCTAATGCTTTTATTAAGGCTCTATCTTTGGATGCTTCTGGTGTAATTCACATCATTGACTTAATTGCTCAAGCCACCCCAGAAATAGCACCAAAATCCTCCGCAAGCCAACCACAAGCTAAACCTCGCAATCTGCGACAGCTTGTCCGAGAAGTTTTACTGCAACATTTACGTATTCCGGAAGCACAGGTGGAAGGACACAAAACTTTCCAAGAAATGGGGTTAGATTCTGTTGGGACTGTAGAAGTTGTCCAACATTTAGGGACAACTCTGGGTGAGGAATTATTTCCGACTTTACTGTTTGAATATCAAACACCAGATGACCTGGTAGATTATTTACAAAGCAAGTACGGTTATTCTGTGAAAACTAGTACGAGCGCGATGGACTACGCCCCACCTTTGGTGATCGCTCCAGAAGAAACATCTAGCCCGGAAGCAGAAAAATCAGCGCCCCCAAATGTCGCTACCCAGGAAAAATACCAAGACGTTCCCGAACAAGACATTGCTATCATCGGCATGGCTTGTAAAATACCAGGAGCTGATAACTTAGAGCAGTACTGGGATTTACTCAATGCAGGCCGCTCTGTCATTCAAGATGTGCCTCAAGACCGTTGGTTTAACCAACACTACTTTGAAGCCAAAGGAAACTCTCCGCAAGCAAAAATATCCAAACGTGGATGCTTTGTAGATAGTCCCTTCGACTTTGACCCGATGTTCTTTGGCATTTCTCCCAAGGAAGCTACGGCGATGGATCCACAACAAAGGTTGTTCCTAGAGCTTTCTATGCAGGCCTTACAACAGGCAGGCTACGGCGGCAAATATCGCCCAGATAATATCGGTGTGTTTGTTGGTTGTGGACAAAATACTTACATCGAACACTTCACCAATTATCAGTATTACGAGGAATTACGTCAGCGTTTGCAAGAGAGTTCTTGGTTTGATCAGCTTCCTGCTGAAGATCGTCAGCATTTGCTCAAGACACTCTCACAAGTACTGCAACCAAGTGAAATTCTCCCTGAGTCAGCAGCAGGTAACGAGGTCAACGAATTAGCGGCACGAGTTAGCCATTGCCTGAACCTCAAGGGGCCAAGTATGGCAGTTAGCACTGCTTGTTCTTCTTCTCTGGTGGCATTACATATTGCTTGCGAAAGCCTGCGTTCTGGTCAAACTGGCATGGCAATAGTCGGTGGGGTAAATTTAAATCTCAGTCCTAGCCCCTTTACTTTTTTACGTAAGGCACAAGCTCTTTCTTTGAGTGGAACCTGCTATCCCTTTGACCGCCGTGCTAATGGCATCGTTTTAGGAGAAGGTGCAGGCGTATTAGTTATCAAACCTCTCAAACAGGCTTTGGCAGATGGTGACTTGATTCATGCTGTGATTAAAGGTTCCGCAGTCAATAATGATGGTCACTCCCAGGGAATAACTGCTCCCAATCCCAAAGGTCAAGCAGAAGCTATCCGCCAAGCTTACAACAGTTGTGGCGTAGACCCCCGGACTGTCTCCTACATTGAAACCCACGGTACAGGTACTCTCCTGGGCGATCCAGTCGAAGTAGAAGGGATGACAAAAGCTTTCCGTAGCTTTACTGATGAAAAGGGATTTTGTACCATTGGTTCAGTTAAATCCTCAATTGGTCATTTGCTGTCTGCTTCCGGTATTGTCAGCCTGATCAAAGTGGTACTGGCGATGCAGAACGGCAAAATTCCCCAAACTGTAGGTTTTGAGGAGCCTAATCCCCATATCAATTTTGCGGACACACCTTTTGCTGTGGCGGGTAAGAGTATACCCTGGTCGCCAAATGGCAACCCATTACGTGCAGGTGTGAATGGATTTGGATTTGGTGGCACGAATTGTCACGTTATTCTTGAGGAATCCCCAGTAGCAGCTAATTTACAGTCCCAGGTCACAAGTTCATCTCCTGATTTGTTATGTCTGACTGCACGCAATCAACAAGCACTTCAAGAAGTAGCTAGACAACTACGCGAACACATCATTCATCATCCTGAACAAGAATCTTCTCAAATCTGCTTTACTCAGAATAATGCCCAGAAGGAATTACCTTACAAGGCGGCTTTAGTAGTCAATGACCGTCAACATCTGCTCAATTACTTAGACACTATCTGTTCGGCACAAACACCAGCAGAGATATATACAGGTCGAGCTAACCCCCAGCGCACAACACCGTTTCACTTGGTATTAGATGGAACTAGTGCGATCGCTCCCGCAGAAGTAGAAACTCTAGGTAAACGTTTCCCCCAATTCCAAGTAGCTTACAATAGCGTGCGTGCCGGATTAAATGAGATGAGCGAACAGGCACATATATTTGCGGTGCAGTACGCTTGGGGACGCTTGTTGATGTCTTTGGAATTACAACCCACTAGTTTATTAGTAGAAAAAACCAGTATCCTAGTAGGAGCTACGCTGCGGGGAATGTTGACACTAGAGCAAGCGATCGCTTTGCTCCTACAAATAGAAGGACAAAAAGGTCTGATTGCTCATGATGTGTCCGCAAAAGAACAGTCAGCATCAACCTGGACTTGCCCATTAGTTACTTCACAAGGAATTTTCAGCCATTCTGACATAATTTCCACGGCTCAACTGGTAGCCCTGGTGCAAGTATCTGAACAGTTAAATGTAGACGTGTGTCAAGATGTCATCTCCAAAGAAAGTGTTTATTTACACTTAGGAGATTCATTAACTCTCAAAGAAAAATTAGCAAGTTTGGATGAACTGGGAGTCTGGATATATCTAGATAAAGGACAACCAGTGGTGGGACGTGTGTTGACAAGTCTGGCCAGGTCTTATGTAGCCGGGGTGAGGTTTAATAGCATACCCTTATTTCCTCAAGGTCTACGTCGGGTGCTGCTGCCTACTTATCCTTTCGAGCGTAAAACCTACAGAGTATCATTAGTTGATAGCTCTCAGGAAAATCAAGCAACCTCCATACCTGCGGCTGAATTATTACCACCACGCCTAGACAATCAGCATCAGTCAAATGCCAAAGTTTTGGAAACCCATCCAGTAACAGTAGCCCAAACTCGACTGTTGCCAATGGAACAACTATCTCCACTCACCGATAGCCAACGCCAGTCAAGTTACGCTAAGTTGACTCAGGACTTGAAGATTGTGGACAATAGCCAACAGCAACGACTAGTGCCAATGGAACAACCATCCCCACTCACAGACAGTCAACGCCAGTCAAGCTACGCCAAGCTGGCTGAGGACTTGAAGATTGTGGACAATAGCCAACAGCCAAGGCATCCGGTAGCAGTAGCCCAAACTCGACTGTTGCGAATGGAACAATCATCTCCACTCACAGACAGTCAACGCCAGTCAAGTTACATCAAGCTGGCTCAGGATTTGCAGAGATTTAGTAAATAGGCTGAAGTTATTAGTATAAAAAACTCTACCCCCTTGTGGGTAAAGTTTCGTCAAAGGTCTGTAGTCAGTGGCAGAATGTTTATTGAATTCGGGTGGTCGTTTATTGAATTCGGGTAGTCGTTTATTGAATTCAGGTGGTCGTTTATTGAATTCGGGCGGTTGTTTATTGAATTCGGGTAGTCGTTTATTGAATTCGGGCGGTCGTTTATTGAATTCGGGCGGTTGTTTATTGAATTCGGGTAGTCGTTTATTGAATTCGGGTAGTCGTTTATTGAATTCAAGCAGTGGTTAAGGTGGGGTAAAACCCAGATTCTTGAACAACTTCAGACTTGTGTGTACACCGTAGCCTAAAAGGAGAGAGAAATAGAAATGAGGTTTTCCAGATGCCGTGAAAAGTCAGGTGTATACACCGTAGCCTTACCAAGGGGGAACGGCGTAGCCGGGGGGTAAATAGATGCACCTTCACAAAGAAACGGTATAACACCCACAGAGCAATAAAACTTTCAAAATTAGTTAGGAAGCAATAGACAAAGAAAGCTAACTCTTTGTTTTATTGCTCCTAACTTTTTGCATAAATAGCCCAGATAAAGGCGATAAGTAACATAACAAGAGCGAAGATTAATTTTTCTCGTAATTCTTATCCATTCAAATTTAGTTTTGTATGAATAACTAGACTTAAAAACAATACTTACTTAATTAAGTAAGATTTTGGAATTTTTTATTGCGAACATTATTTTTTTTAGAGGATGCAATGAGTATTAAGAGCTTAGAATTGCCTATTTTCTCCCTAGTTGCCAAAATTACTGGACATGATGCCGAAGAATTAGAACGAGATATGTTTTTGGAGGGTAACTTAGGATTAGATTCCATCAAAATGATGGAATTATTGAATGGATTAGTTGCACTAATTCCCCAAGAAATACAACCCAAATTTATGGAAACGTTGCCTTTGCAAAATTTGATGCAATTGCAAACTTTGGGCGATGTCGTGCAAATAGCTGATAAATGCTTAGTTTCCCAAATAGATAATTCTGATTCTTCCCCAACTGCAAATATTATCAATCAAGAAGAGCAGAAAACAGAGAAAGTTGAGATTCTTTCTGGACAGTATTTTCATTTACTCGGTCATTGGGTAGTAAACTCAATTAGCTTATTTTCTACTCTCCGTTTACGAGGTTATTTTGATTCAAACGTTGCTTGGCAGTCTTGGAAAGACTTACTGGCTCGTCATCCTATGTTGCGATCGCGCTTTATCATTCCTCCCGATACTACCAGATTCAAGGATTACGAAATGGTAGTTATGGAAAACCCCACTCCTCCTGATATACCCGTTACTGATATCAGACATCTTCATAGTGAGGCTCAAGAACAATTAATTAATGATGAATTGCATCGCTGCCTCAATTATGAATGGCAAATGACAGAGTGGCCCCTACATCGATTTTTTGTTTTTCGGCTGGAAGATTCAGTCTATCAATTGGTGTTAGCCAACGAGCATCTCATTTCTGATGCCCTGGGCTGTCATGTCATCTTACGCGAATTTATGGAAATTTACCGGGCCCATATTTGCAATGAACAACCTAATTTACAGCCACCTACAACCGTTCAAGATTACAGCGAATTGGTGCAATCAATTAATGCCTGGCAAGACCCAGAAGAAGACAAAGCGCTGGTCGAGTATGTAAATCGGCGGGGCAAAGATTCTTACTTGTGGAACCCTACAGGAAATGCCATCACATCCCTGTGTCCAAAATTCCATAACCGAAGATTTTCTTTAGGAAAGGCCATTACTAATCAACTAATTGCCCAAACTCGTGAATGGCGATTACCACTGAACTCTCTCCTAGTAGGTGCGTTTGTGCGGGCTGTTGCCAAGTTTGAGAAGTCTAAAAACGAACCGATTATGGTTCAAGTTCCCACCAGTGGGCGGGTTTATCCAGGCATAGATGCTTCTGATGTGGTGGGTAGTTTTGCTCAGAATTTGTCCATTAGCCTAGACTTACCAGCACCGAATGAAGATTGGCAACGGCTGTTAAACCGCGTTCATCAGGAAATCCAACAAGGGTTAGTTAATGGTTATGACCGCGCCCAAACTCGTCAAATGGCGATCGCTTTCCGAGACAATATTGTTTTAGAAGATGGCAAAATCCCGGAGCGGATGTTACCTATGTATCGCCGCATACTGAAATCAAATTTATACTGTCCATTTACAGGACAGACTAATATTAAAAACAAATATGGCCCCATAGATGTCATCGATTATCGCGCAGGTGGTATTAATGCGGCGGGAACAATTGATATATTGCAAGAAATATTTGACGACAGTTTACATTTGTTCGCTAGCTACGACAGTAACTTTTTCCCTGAGTCTGTCATCGATGAATTGATGCAGGAATACATTACCCAAATCAAAGAATTAGCTGCACTAAAAATCCCATCTCAGCAACTAACGCAGCCACTCTCCAAGACACACACAGATGTAAATATCACCCAGCTTCTGCAAGAAATCGCCACAGAAATCTGCCATTCCCAGATTACTGACAATGATATGGCTAAGGATTTGGAAGCAGAATTGGGAATGGATTCTTTAGAACTCATCCGCATTGTTACGAGGCTAGAAAAACGGTTAGGCAAAGTAAATCGTCAAGCCTTGCTTTCTTGTCGCAGCCTCCAAGAAATGGCTGTGCTACTTGGAAAGAAACAATCATCTTCTTTACACAACCAATCAGTTCTCAACAATCAACAACCCCAAGAAATTCCTTACTGGGAAATTATCGAGCAAGCCAAGCGTACTCCCAATGCCATCGCGGTGACGGATGGGGAAACTCAAATTACCTACGCAGAGTTGAACCGTCTTTCCAATCAGGTGGCTAATTATTTGCAGGCTCAGGGAGTTCAACCAGGCGTGTTTGTGGGGATCATGACACGACGCGGGCCTTTGATGTTTGTGGGGATTCTCGGTATTCTCAAAGCAGGCGGAACTTACGTTCCTTTAGATCCTATATATCCTCATGAACGGATTAAGTACATACTAGAACACGCTGAAATCGGAATTTTACTAACAGAAAATCGCTTGACAAACAAGTTAGCAGAATGCCTGGCTGAGCAGTTACCGTTAAATACTTTGATGTTCTTAGATGAGGGTATTTTTGAGCAAGGTAAAGCTTGGACACAGTTAAACAAAAAGACTTGGGCGCGTTGTTCAGACATAGCTCCTGCCAATGTTAATACTCCTGATGACTTGATGACAGTACTGTACACCTCTGGTTCTACAGGTAAACCTAAAGGAGTGATGCTCAACCATCGGGGTTACATGAATCGCCTGGTTTGGATGCAGAATGCTTTTCAATTGCGTTATGGCGATCGCGTTGCCCAAAAAACATCTTGCTGTTTTGATATATCAGTATGGGAAATATTCTGGCCTTTGATGGTGGGAGCTACTGTTTATTCTGTGGAAACAGAAACAGTCAAAAATCCTTGGCTCTTAGCACAGTGGATTAAAGACAACCAAATCAATGTCATGCACTTTGTTCCTTCCCTATTTGGAGAATTTTGTAACGCTTTAGAATCAGAATCATGGACTTTTCCCGATTTGCGTTGGTTAGTCTTTAGTGGCGAAGCTTTACCTGTACCTTTTGTACAACGTTGGATTGATAAGTATGGTATGAGTGTTGGTTTAGCCAATCTTTATGGCCCTACTGAAGCTTCTATCGATGTCACCGCACACATTATTCGTCAACGTCCAGGCGGGCAAGAAATCTGCATTCCTATAGGTAAAGCTATAGATAATGTGTATATATTAATTTTGGATGAACAGATGCAGCCATTAGCCCCAGGAAAAATGGGAGAACTCTGGATTGGCGGTGTGCAATTGGCTAAAGGTTATCTCAAAGATCCACAACGCACAGCAGACGCATTCCGCCTGAATCCCTTTTCTCACGTCCCAGGGGAATATTTATACAAAACCGGCGATTTAGCTATGGAATTGCCCGATGGCAGTTTCGAGTATCATGGACGCATTGACCACCAAATTAAAATACGTGGTTTCCGTGTAGAACTGGGTGAAATCGAAAGTGTTCTCAATAGCCATCCCGCAATTAATGAAGCTGCCGTTTTAGCTCTAGATTACGAAAATGGTCAAAAACGGTTAATAGCTTGCTTGGCTGGTTCTCAAGTAGACAATCAACATATTAAGGAATTTCTGGCTCAACGCTTGCCTGATTACATGATTCCTCACCGATGGGAATGGCTAGCCAGTCTACCTAAAACCCACAATGGTAAGCTAGACCGCAAGGCTATTTTGGCAGCTATCACCCAAGAAAAGCCAACAGTATCCCAGGAATACTTACCTCTAGGCCCTGCTCAACGTTGGTTAGTGAAATACTTTGAGGCTCCATATCAATGGAATGGGTACACGCGTTTTCTTTTCCATCAACCATTAGACGCACAGATATTTAACCAAGCTCTCAATGTTGTACTGGAAACTCATCCTGCTCTACGGACTGTGTTTGTACAAAGAGATCAACAATGGTGGCAACAGTTAATTTCCCCAGAGCAAAAGTTGAGTGCTGAATTCTACGATGGTAGTCATCTTACATCTGCACAGCGAGACAGTGAAATCCACAACCGGATACAAGAAATAGCTCAACAGTTTCAAATCGACCAATGGCCGCTGATGAAAGTAATCGCGATCAAGGTGAATGAATCCTGCTACGATATCTCGCTGGTTGGGCATCATATCATCGGTGATTTGCTGAGTACTGGGGTGATTTTTAATCTTTTATGGTTGACCTACAGCGAATTGCTGGGGAACAGAACTCAGAGTTCTCAGCCTCTCACTCCGACACCTTCTTATATAGACTATGTGCGTGTACTGATGCAGGCGGAACAACAAGGAGCTTTGAGAAGTCATGTAGATTATTGGAAATCTCAATTTCCTTCTCAAGAATATACCTTCCAAGTTCCCTTTGATCATCAAAAAGGTTCTAATTTAGAGGCTTCCGCCGCCAGCGAAAAATTTACCCTGTCCAAAAACAGTAGTAACATTCTCTTACGTGAAGCTAAACAGTATTACAAATGTAATGTCTACACGTTGCTACTTTCTACCTTGTATCAGTTGATGGCTGAGTGGAGTGGACAACATTGGGTAGTCGTTAGCCATCGCAGCCACGGCAGAAATCTAGATAGCACGCACACGTTTTTAAATAGTGTTGGTAACTTTGCGATGAATTTCCCTGTCGGGGTTAATGTAGGACGTTCCATCAAGTGGGAGCAAACCACCAAGGAAATCCAAGCCAAATTTAACGAGTTGCCGATGAATGGTGTAACTTTTGATTGGATTTCTGAGCAACTTCCTCATCATGTTTATCCCGATAATAATCTCACACCAGTCAGAGCTAACTACTTAGGAAATCGTACTGCTCCCGCCTTAGAACTGTTTGAGTTTATTGAGGAAGATAGAGATAGTCGGTTGTCCTCCCCTGAGCAGAAACGTACAGCGTTATTAGAGTTTTTCTTCTCCATTACCGATGGCACTGTTCACTTAGAAATCGAATACTCTCGCAATTTCCACCTACCTGCAACTATTCGCAGACTTGGCGATCGCTATTTGGAACTAATGGCAGAGATGCTAGCCGTTGTATCTTTAGTAGGTAATGGTGTAGAAGTGACAAATCACTTTCACAAACCCTACTAGGGCGGCAAACTTTCCATCAGTCTTTCCCCCATTCTCTAGTACAGACGCAATTAATCGCGTCTGTACACCTTCCGCACTACCTATTTCAAGCTAGATTGCGGTATCTCTACAAAATATCACACCAGTGATAATATGATGCTGAAAATGTCAAGAAAGCTTCGTTAAAACCTTAAATATGCGTACTTATCAACTGTCTAAACTTATTGGACTCACCACCTTTGTAGCCTTATCTGCAACTGCACCAGCTCAAGCCGCAAACTTAAGCTTTGACTACAACCAACTACAATTTATTAAATCACGACCAATAGCGTCTAGTAATTTTCTGGGGTTAAATGGATCACCGACTGAAAATCAAGGTTTTGTGCCTTTCTATAATCCAGATCCTTCGGCTCCAGATCACGGTCATAAGGAAATCGGTCTAAATTCGCGCCGAGATTTCCCAGGTTTCAACAATGCCCCATATTACGGGACTGGTCGCCAAGGAAGTCCGGAAGAACCTGCTAGCGGCGCTACCAGAATGACAAGTTTGATTAGCATTAATAGCTTCCCTACCTTTGGTCAATACCTGACAAATTACGGCATCCCACTCAATGATATTGGCTTTGTGTTTGGTCAAAAGAGCGATCGCGATTTTAACCAAACTTGGAATTTAGGTGCAGATATATTCGGTCAAGATTGGTACGCTAATCCTAATACACCGCTTGAGGAAAGAATTTATAAAGCTAATCCAAATGATGTTGAAATAGCACTCTACAGTGGCAATAATAAAATAGTCGACTTTGGATATTCTGATTTTTATTCAATTGTCGATTATGGTTCTACACCATCATTTGATGATGATTTTGAAAGTAGTTTTACCGACCCAATTGCAGCAAAAAAAGCATCTGACTTAGATCCATTGCTGGCAGGTTTAGCCACAGCTTTTTTAAATGATGTTAATGCTGCTGGTGGTGGAGTGCAGATAGTTAACGAGAACTTTGGAGAACTGGATATTAATTTTGCAAGCGGGAATGGATACGATATGATACTTCTGCCATACCCGATGCAAATTCGCGCAGTTGCGCTGAAAGCAGTTCCAGAAGCTTCTTTTTCTTGGGGAATATTTATGTTTGGAGTTTTGGTTGCTGTGTCCCAGTGCAAGAAACTACAGAACTGACAATTACCCATAATTAATTTTAGTTATCAAAATTATCCCAATTGTTCCAAGTAGAGACATTGTATTGCAACGTCTCTACTACCTAATCAGGTGTTCCTTATCTCATGTAATCATGTCAAAAATAAATTCCTTTATGTCTATCAAAGCACTTTACCGAACTGCTGGTCTGGTATTAATTGTTGAAAGTCTACTGCTGTTTGTGCCGGTTTTTATTCTTGGTGCAGCAATTAATTGGCCAGCTAGTCTTGGTGAACCGGCTAGTATAATGCTGCCATTACTAATTGAAAAAGCTGAACCAGTCAGAATTGGTTATCTGATCTATCTTCTTTATTCACTACTTTTTTGGGTAGTGGCCTTATTAACTGCTCGTGTCATTAGCAATGGGGAAACCAACTCTATATGGCTCCAAGTGGCAACAGGTTTTGGAATTGCATCTACTGTCACTCGTTGCCTGGGCATTATTCGCTGGCTAGTAGCAATGCCAGCTTTAGCGCAAGTTTATGCTGATCCTTCAATCTCTGCACAAACTCGTGAAGCGATCGCTGTTGTCTATAAAACCCTCAATGACTACGCTGGCTCGGTCGGTGAAGTATTAGGTGTTAGCCTATTTACCGTACTGTGGTTAGTAATCATCTCAATTTACTTATTACGTTCAAGAATACTACCACGTTGGTTAGGAATATTTGGGATCGTCGCTGCTCTGTTTCTGGCAACTCAATTATTAGAACTATTTGGGGTGGATTTGGGGGCATTTATCAGCGTGTCAGTAACTATGCTCCAACTCTGGTTTTTAGCCGCAGGTGTGACCTTATTAAGACACAAAAATGTCCAAGCTTAAATGAAATCCTACATTATTTTCCGAAAAAATAATTTTTTTGATATCAAAATCAACCGATGAACACAACAGAAGAACTCCATGTAATTTTTGGTACTGGCCCCCTAGCACAAGCCGTCATGCGCGAACTGCTAGCTCGGAACAAACGGGTGCGTATGATTAACCGCAGTGGTAAAGCAGACATACCCTCTAATGTGGAAATCATCGCCAGCGATGCTTCTAATTCCGAAAATACACGAGCGGTTACTACTGGGGCGACAGTCGTTTACCAATGCGCGCAACCAGCCTACACCCAATGGCCAGAGTTTTTTCCCTCATTGCAAGCTAGCATTGTCGAAGGGGTAGCCGCCAGTGGCGCAAAGCTCGTTGTGGGAGATAATCTCTATATGTATGGCCCTGTCAATGGTGCGTTGCAAGAAGATATGCCGAATGCTGCAACCA
Source organism: Nostoc sp. UCD121 (assembly GCF_014222285.1). Lineage (GTDB taxonomy): Bacteria > Cyanobacteriota > Cyanobacteriia > Cyanobacteriales > Nostocaceae > Nostoc. The sequence goes on along the minus strand of NZ_JACKZS010000014.1, from coordinate 34,876 downwards.
CCCGCAAAGGGCGCGTCCGTGGGCAGATGGCAGAGGCGCTTTTGGATGCACACCGTAGAGGTATTGTAAGAGTTGCTATTGGTCGAGCATCGGACTTCTATGGGCCACTAGTACTTGATTCTGTAATGGGCGATCGCATTTTTCCCTCTGTACTGACTGGGAAGCCTGCATCAGCGATCGGTGAAATTGACCTCCCTCATACTTATACTTTTATCGATGACTTTGGCAAGGCATTGGTGGTATTAGGAGAACAGGATAAAGCATTTGGTCAAATTTGGCACGTACCTAATGCTGAGACTATCACTACTCGACAATTTATTAACATAGCTTTTGAGGAAGCTGGACACCCACCAAAAATCAGTAAAATGGGTAAGTTCATGATGCGACTAGGCGGGATTTTTATTCCAGAAGCTCGTGAAACCGTCGAGATGATGTATGAGTTTGATGAGCCATTTGTTGTAAATCATGATAAATACGTTCAAGCATTTGGCAACCATGCTACCCCTTTACGTGAAGCTATCCGGCACACTTTGACATGGTATAGCAAACATCTCAAAACCTTAAAAACGTAAAAGTTAAGGTTAGCTCTGTCAAGGTTAGACTATCTCATTCCTTTTCCCTTATGACAATGTTTATGACTATAAGGGAAGGGAACTTTTGGTACGCTAGACCTAGAACCTGACCTAAAAATAATTCTTCTCTAGTTGCATAAACCTACAATATTTAACTGATTAGTATTTAACAATAAATCAGCGAACCTGGATCAACTTTTTCGCTAAAAATTATCAATTTTTGCACTATTTAAGGAGTAGATAAACTTGTGATTATTGTAATGAAACCCTTCACCCCATCTGCGGAAATAGAACAAGTAAATGAAGAAATTCGTCGCCATAAACTTACACCAGAAATCTGTGTAGGGCATCATAAAGTAGTAATCGGTTTGGTGGGAGATACCTCAGAACTTGATCCACGCCAGATTCAAAATTTGAACCCTTTTATAGAGCAAGTAATTAGGATTAAAAAGCCTTTCAAACGAGCTTCTTTAGAATTTCGTTACGGAGAACATAGTGAGGTTGTAGTACCAACACCTAATGGGCCTATAACTTTTGGGCAAAACCATCCTGTAGTTGTAGTTGCAGGCCCTTGCTCGGTAGAAAACGAAGAAATGATCGTCGAGACAGCCCAAGCGGTGAAAGAATGCGGTGTACAATTTTTACGTGGTGGAGCATATAAACCCCGTACATCACCTTATGCTTTCCAAGGTCACGGTGAGAGCGCTCTAGCTTTGTTAGCAAAAGCTAAAGAAGCTACAGGTTTAGGAATCATTACAGAAATCATGGACACAGATGACTTAGACAAGCTCATCGAAGTAGCAGATGTGTTGCAAATTGGGGCCCGAAATATGCAGAATTTTTCACTTCTCAAAAAACTAGGAGCTACCACTAAGCCAGTGCTACTGAAGCGGGGACTGTCAGCCACTATCGAAGATTGGTTGATGTCAGCAGAGTATATTTTAGCCGGAGGTAATCCAAACGTTATACTATGTGAGCGAGGAATTCGTACTTTTGACCGACAGTTTACAAGAAACACGCTTGATATATCTGCAATTCCAGTTTTGCGAACTCTAACCCACTTACCTATCATGATTGATCCTAGTCATGCCACAGGTAAGTCCGAATTTGTGCCAACTATGACAATGGCATCAATAGCTGCTGGCGCAGATTCCTTGATGATTGAAGTTCACCCCAATCCAGCTAAAGCACTTTCTGATGGGCCCCAATCACTTACATTGGAAGGATTTAAGGAATTAATGCACGAAATAACTGCCCTAAGTAAATTCTTTGGTCGTTCGTCTCACAACAATAGTACAAATCTAAAGCCAAAAGCTATCTCATTGGTGAGCTATTAAACATATTCATCTCCATCTAAAGTTAGTAGTGGTTTAGGATTTCCTTAAATTTTTAGCTGTCCTGTTGCTAATAAAAAATTTGAACGCTCAAGCCCTAGTAGAATCCTTAGTAGCTTTCATTGATGTCAACTTAGCAAAAAGAAAGCGCTAGACATAAAGTTGAGGAGCAAAGATAGCAAGACAATGAGTTGTCAAAATGGCTACTTTTCGCGCCAAAAAACAGGGAATCCAGACCTTTGATACCGACAATAGGATTTTTCAAACTTCCTCTAAAACTATCAAGTTTGGAGCCACCGCAATTTTCATCAAGAAAGACAAAGAAAAGTTAAGAGAGCAAATTATTTTCACATTACCACTGATGATGGCAGTGGTATTAAGTCTGCTCAGTTAACGTCTGAGTTGAACGAAGCACTAAGTTGTTAGCAACTGAAGCGTTATTGTTTGTAGAACCAATGTCGGTAAGTAAACAAGCATTATTTCAAAAGTTGATGAAATTACCAGCAAAATCATGGTTTTTATCAGATTTTGGTGATCAATAACGGGCTGCTAAAGGGAGAAGGAAGAAAGAAAAAAACTCTATAGATTCTTGCGATGCAAAGGTTATAGAACATCTGCATTACAATCCTGTCTTGAAGTTGATTTTAGCCTTTGTTACCAGTTTCACGAACATAGGGAATCAAGTTTAAAACTATTTTGCCTAGTCTTTCGGCAAGGCTTGCACGAACTGCTTCCTGCATTAAACTGCGTAATTCTTCATAATTGCTAAAAGTTACTAAGAGCCAAAATTATTTGCACAATGACAGATGTAAACCCATGCTTTTGAAAATCATACAAACCTATAAACCTAATCTTTTATTATTACAGGTTTAAAAACTATGCCTACTGTATCTAAGTTAACACAATTAAAAAAAGGTCTGGAAACAAGCGAAGTTCAGAAAGGGATGAAACTTATAGGATTACAGATTACACAATTGGAACTAGATCAACTTGCATTTGGCAATACTATTTCGCTAGAAAACAGAAGATTAGGTGAAATCGGTTCAATATTTATACTAGCAGAAGCTCTTTCGGCAGTGAATTCAGTTCAAACAAATATTACTTTTCAAGACTTACCACAAACGGTTAAAGAGTTTTCTTGCTGTTACGGAGGAGTTCCAATCTACTGTTGGAATTCTGACTTAATCGGAAAGTGTTGTCTGACCCTAACTTTGCTAGATGGTAAGCCGGCAATTAGAGTTTCATCTCAAAATCTATAGTGCGGGTGCGTTACATCGATGATAATGGCGTGGAAAAGACGCGCTATGTGCATTTGGTACAGCGTCGAGGACAAAGGGGCGAACCATTAGTGACACTGAAGATGTTGGCGAGTGAAAAGCGACAAGTACAGATAGACTTTTTGTATCCTCCAGATTCTACACCACCACAGGTTTTGACGGTGAGAACAAAGAGGTGATTTAGAAGCTAGTGCGTTGCGTGGGTTAAGAGCGTTGTCGCAACTAACGGATACCGTTGGCGAATTCCTCAAACAGCTAAACTGAACCGATTAGTTCAGCAACGTTCAGGAACGCGATCGCTGCCTTTATCCTTTATTTAGTATTTATGTACTATACTCTGAATTAGGGGGACAAGTTCAAGCTATCAATCCCAAATACACCAGTGCTTATGCCTTCGATGGAAGTGGTAGGGTTAAGCGAAGTAAAACTAATTATTCTCTTGCTGTCTTTAAAAGTGGCAAGCAATATAATTGTGATTTATCAGCATCTTATAACATCGGTGCTAGATATTGGTATTGTCTGATTCAAGGCGATAAAACTTTTTCTAGAGTGTTCGTCAGCCAAAGTTCTAACGACACACTGAGAACGCCAGTAACTCTGGAAACGCTGAGAAGTATTACAGCTTCTTAGCGCACGAATCCCCATCTAAATCAGAGATTATAGATGGGGTGCGTTCAACCTGAACCAACTTCCCACTGATGTTTGAGCAATTCCTGGTAAGTCTTTTCCCTTACCATCATCTGCTTATAGAACATCAGCAAAAACTCTTGAGCTTGTTCACGCGACATCTGCTTCACTTGATCAGAGAAAGTTCTAAGGCTAAATTCTTGTTCTAAAGATAATTCAATGGGTTGATTCATCACTTTTATTACCTACTCTTTTATTTGAGTTTGCTTATGTAAGCAAATATTGCTTTATATAAATAAATGTTACGATGACTTTACAAAAATTAAAGGGTGTAAACCGTACCGACGTAGGTTGGAAATGCCGTGTCTGCTGCTAAAGGCCTTGATATCACTCCATTGTGGCAACCCAAATAAAAACTTAAGTTCTCAATTTTCCTAGTTTGAGGTTTTTAAAAGCATTTTTAGCCTCTGCCTACGGCTGGCGATCGCCTATGGCGGGCGCTTGCGCCATCGCTCAAAAGAAGAGATGGGCAATACAATTATTCCTTTGGGTAAGGGCGAAAAGCGTATATCCCTGGTATTCCTAGATGAAAGGGTGCGGGGGAGATTGAAAAACTACCAGTAGAAGTAGTTTACCAAGCCATAGTAAATGAGGTTGTGGTTTTGAAATCCCAATTAACTAATCATCGGGTCGATTTACAAGATTGCACTATTTTTTATCAGCAAAGTAGGTTGGAGTCGAGTTCAATCCCTATCCTATTTCTACACGGCTGGGGAATCTCTACTGAGCCTTATCAAGAAGTACTGAAACTACTAGCACAGCACTATACTATAATTGCTCCTGATTTACCCAGTTTTAGGAGATCAACTTACTCTGGGCTACTTCCCGATTACCTTAGCTATAGCAAATGTCTCTTTTCGTTTCTGGAGGTTTTGGATTTACAACAATTTCATATAGTAGGACACTCATTCGGCGGAGGTATTGCCATTACTTTATCTACACTTGTTCCAGAAAAAGTCAGAAGTGTAATTCTGGTAGATAGCACTGGGCTGACCACGCCATCTATACCAGAGATGATACCGCGAAGGGCAATCGAAATGACGGCTCAAATGTTTCTCCCAAGACGCAGATTGAAATTAGTTGATATTCCTTTGGTTTTCTCCTATAATTTGTTGTTCAACACAGTAAATGTTATTCAAGGATTGCTAATTTCTTTATACGAAAATATCAACCATCTGCTACCAAAAATCCCAGCTCCCTGTTTGTTATTATGGTCAGAAAAAGACCTAACTACACCATTAAGTAACGCTCAAGAAATGGCGGCAATTATTCCAGACTCTAAATTAATTACTGTAGAAGAAGGTTTCCACGAATGGGGACTCTGGTATCCTGAGAAATTTACATCACTCATATTGGATTTTATTTGTCAACTTGAGCAATATTGATACAGCTTGAACTTGGGCAAAGTACAAGCTTAGTCTCAATAGTTATGTCTGCCCTGTATGACCAAATGAGCTAAAATGTCTTTTCTCTTATGGAAACTAGCATTATCTAAGATAACAAGTATTTTTGCCGAATTATCCTTGAAACTTTCGATTGAATTTCCTTGTTTTCTCCATTCTTGTATGAGAAAATTATTCAATAATTCTAACTGTTCATAAAAATAGCGATCGCTTTTTGGAGAAAAACTTGTTGGTTTAGTGATAATCAAAACAGCCACAGCCAAACTGGGAGAGTAAGCAGCAATAGTATAGCCCCAGCAGCTAAGGCGGTAACTGCCAGATCGCGATCAAGATTGAATGCCTCAGCAATTACGAGTGTGGCAAAAGCTGGAGGCATGGCCATTTGTAAGACAATTACTTTTGCGATCGCCCCAGTTAATCCAAACATTGGTAAAGCGCTACCCAATATCAAGGGAACTAGCAGCATTTTGATTCCCAAGCTCATCCCTACTTGTGGTAGGTTACGCCAAGATTTGAGCAGCGCCAGTCGCATTCCAATTAATACTAGGGATAAAGCTACACTACTCCAAGCAAATTTTTCTAACCAGAATTCCGCGACTGTAGGAATTGTTACCTGCCGAAACAGCAAGCCAAATCCGAAACCCCACAGCGCAGGATTAATTAAGATAGACTTGGCAATCTGCCAATGATTCTGGACACCGCCGCCAAAACGCGCTGCTAGTAATACACCCAAACCGTAAGTTCCTGGGAATGAACCTAACAAATCGTAAAATAACGCCCAAGCGAAGTATTCCTTGCCTACCATTGCTAAGGTAATGGGAAAACCAAGATAACCTGTATTACCCAAGATTGCGGCTAATATCAAGCTAGCCTGAGTTGGTGGTTGGAGGACAGTATTTCTAAAATAGGCTTGCGCTTTAATTCCTAACCAAGCTAAAAATGCTCCTAGTAAAATGGCTAGGTAAGCGATCGCAGGTGCGATCCAAATTTGTCCCGAGAAGCTGGATTGACGCAAAAACGATACTATGCTTATGGGTACTCCCACCCAAAAAAGAAACTGTCCCAAACGTGTAGGAACTGTTATAGGTAGTTTGCGTCCCAGAACAAAACCTACCAGGACTAATCCTCCCAGCTTGACGTATAGTTCTAAAAGGTTTGTCAAGATTGCGCCTAAAAACCACAGATGTAAAATGCTACCTGTTACGTCTATTTTTGTCCAGTGCAAAATCTGTTATGGCTATTCCACAAAAACAGGAGTTTACCCTTGAATAAGGCAGGGTTTTCTGGAAAACCGCAAAACTCATCGAATGACCTTGGTGATGATATTCCAGTGGCTGTACGTGATACACCTGTTGCAACACGCAAAATCTGGTTGCAGCCCCAAATTATGCTGATTGGCGGAGTGGTGGGATTTATCCTGCTGGCTTTAATTAGCGGCTTTTTGTTTTTCGTCACTGCACCCAAAAAAATCGCCGATTCTCAACCTTTACCAGCTACTTCTACTCCTCCGACTCCAGCACCATCTAATAATTCTAGCGAAACTATATTAGGGCATTTTCCTTACCCAGAAGCGCCTCAGTCAGAACTAGTAACCATCTCCGCAAATAGGGGCATTAGAATGCGAAAATCTGCTGCCCAAAAGTTTGAGGAGATGGTAGCAACAGCCCGGAGTGCAGGTGTAACTTTAGTGCCAATTTCTGGCTTTCGTTCACTTAAAGACCAGGAACAATTGTTTTTTGGTGTCGGTGCCCAACGCAATCAAACGCCAGCAGAACGGGCTGCCCTCAGCGCTCCTCCTGGTCATAGCGAACATCACACAGGTTATGCTGTGGATGTTGGGGATGGATCGGTACCAGCAACTAATCTCCAAACCAATTTTGACAAGACGAAAGCTTATCAATGGCTGCAAGCAAATGCAGCACGTTTTAGCTTTGAAATGTCTTTTCCTAAAGATAATGTTCAGGGTGTGAGTTATGAGCCTTGGCACTGGCGTTTTGTTGGCGATCGCAGTAGTTTAGAAATGTTCTACAAAGCCAGAAACTTGAAACCCGCTAAGATATCGCCATAGGAGTTGTTCGATTTTAGATTTTAGATTTTAGATTTTAGATTTTTCCTTCAATCCAAAATTATTTGTATATTTGTAGGGGCGCAAGACCTTGTACCCCTACCCAAACTGGAAGTACCTCAAGGGCTGGATAGTAGTATTCAGCAATTTTTTTAGCGATCGCATCTGGTCGGGAAATTTTATCTTGATGACAAAGTAAAATTACGGTAGTCCCAATTTGCAATTTTATACTTTCTTCGGCGCTGGTTTCTGATACTTACCTGGATACTTGCGCTGAAAATATTCTTCCATAATTTGTAAGATCATTGGCGCAGCAATGCTACCACCGCCACCGCCGGAATGTTCTGCAAATGCCACAATCACAAATTCTGGCTGTTCAGCAGGTGCATAAGCACCAAACCAAGCGTGATTTTGCTTAACACGTCCCTTCCAGGCTTCGGCAGTACCACTCTTACCCGCGACTGGGGGAACTGTTGGCTGATTCAAAGCCTTACCAGTCCCTTCAGCTACTACTTTCCGTAGTCCTTGCCGGAGAACACTTATAGTTGCCGGCTTCATATTTAAAGATTCTCGCCAGCTTTTTGCTTCTTCATTGTCTTTAAGCAAATGCGGCTGGACTCTATAGCCACCATTCGCTGGCACAGCAAACATGATGGCGACTTGCAGGGGTGTAGTTTGTAAAGCACCTTGACCAATTGACATATTGATGCTGTCTCCTACAGTCCAAGGTATCTTCCAAGCTTTCTGCTTCCATGTCTCATCTGGTACTAAACCTTTTGCCTCTTCGTTGGCAAATTCAAAGCCGGTTTTTTTACCAAATCCATACTTGCGAGTCCATTCTATTAAAGTCGGGCCACCGACTCCCCGACCAATTTGATAGAAGAATGTATCACTACTCCACTGTAATGCGCCAATAAAACCCAACGGCCCGAATCCGGCGTGATTCCATTCACCAAATCGGGTACCACCAAAAGTTAAGGAACCGTAGGTTTGCAAGACTGTACTAGGAGAAAATTTACCTGATTCTAGACCAGCTGTGGTAGTGACAATTTTGAAGGTACTAGCAGGTGGAAAGGCGCTGAGGGCGCGATTCACCAAGGGATGATCTGCACCTTGTACAGTTTCCCAATCTTTTTGGCTGAGTTTCTGCTTTGAGAAAATATTGGGGTCAAAGGTGGGGTGAGATACCATTGCTAAAACGGCACCGTTCTTTGGGTCAAGTGCCACGATCGCACCGTCGCGATCGCCTAAAGCTTTTTCTGCTGTCTTTTGCATATTTAAATCTAGGGTCAAGTGCAAATCTTTACCAGGCTTCGCTTGCTTCTCCCCCAAAACCCGGAGCGGTCGACCTGCACCATCGACTTCTACCTGCTGACCCCCCCATTCGCCTCGCAGACTCATCTCATAAGCTTTTTCAACTCCCATTTGACCAATCACATCACCTAATCGGTAGCCCTCCTGCTTCTTTTCTTTTAACTGGTCGGCGGTCAGTTCTCGCGTATAGCCTAATACATGAGCTAATTCCTTGCCGTGGGGGTAGTAGCGAACGGCTTCTGTATGAATTTCTACGTCTTTAAGTTCTGTTTGATACTCCTTCAATGCCGTAATTTGTGCTTCATTCAAGTTACGAGCAATCCGTATAAGTGAAGAAGAGTTAGCTCCCGCCTCTTCTAATTTCTTCTCCATCTCTTCTTGAGGAATCTCAAGAATTTGAGATAGACGTGCCCCCACAACTGACCACGCAGGCTTAGTATGTGCCATTGGCCACAAATATACGGAGCGAGGATAGCTAGTACTGGCTAAAAGTTTGCCATTACGGTCAAAAATGTTACCCCGTTCTGGTTGTTTGGCAATCATCCGAATTCTATTTGACTCAGCTCGTTTTCGGTGGCTTGCTCCTTCAGTAATTTGCAAATATGCCAAACGAACACTGATTCCCGTCAGCATTAATAGAGTAAATATAATCAAAAATATCGGCTGGAAACTCTGTCCAACTGTACGTGTATTTTTTTGCCCGCCAAGTGGAGATGATTTAAATATAGTCATAAGATAAAGAAGATTTCAAAATTAAGATTATCTGTAAACAAACAACTCTGCTAAATTCTTAGCAGGTATTTAACGGCAATTAATCGGCAGTGATTAATTATTTTCAATTGATACCATAAGCTCATCTCTTCCATTACTTGCCCAAAGGCTTTTTGAATTTTGAACTTTGCACACTAGTAGCCTGCCCATTAGAGAACTCTAAAAAATAAATTATCCAATTCCTGAACTTCACTACGACTTTCTTTGCCTCCCCCTGCTCCCTGTATCCTTTGGGGATCTTGCTACGCATAGCGTCCCGTAGGGATGGATATTTTTTTTTGGAAATCCCTTATTTCTGAGGGTTAGCAGAGTCATGAGTAATTGGTTTTACTCCCTCTCTACTAATGGAGGCTGAAGCACTAGTTCCGTAAGAACTGGATAATAGTATTCAGCAATTTTCTTAGCGATCGCATCTGGTCGGGAAATTTTATCTAGATTGCAAAGTAAAATCACGGTAATTTTGTCATCAATAAAGCGAGTAATGTTACTTGCGAACCCTAAAATTGAACCATTATGACCAACTACTCGGCGATCGCCATAATTGAATATCCACCAACCTAAACCTGCAACATATCTCAGCTTTTCCCAATCATTGCCCTGATTGGGAAAATGAGGAGTCCACATTAAATTAAGGGTTGATTGCTTTAACAAAGTTGCATCACAAAGGGCCTGTTCCCACTTCACCATATCTGTCACACTGGATAGTTGACCTCCAGCAGAATAGGTAACAGAAGGACTGTAGTAAGGTTTGTTAATGAGTTTGCTGTTCGGCAACCGATAGCCAGCAGCCCGATGCGGCACTATGTCTTTGGGATCATTCATCAGGGTTGCGTTCATTCCCAAAGGAGCAAAAATGCACTCTTGCAACAAATCTCCATAAGATTGTCCAGTTACTTTTTCTAGGATCAAACCCAGTAAATAGTAGCCTGTGTTGTCATAGGCGCTAAACTCACCTGGTTGGAATTTGAGGGGTAGGTGAGTAACTAAAGCCAAAATTTCAGATTTAGATAATTTAAGATGGGTAATTTCCCAGTAGTTTGGGGCATCAGTATAACTGGGAATTCCAGACTGATGGGACAGAATATGCTCAATTGTGACATTTTGCCATGTTAGGGGTAAATTATCGAGATAGTCTGCGATCGCATCTTCGAGCGAAATTATCTCTTGTTCCACCAGCATCATTATGGCTGTAGCGGTGAAAGTTTTACCAACAGACGCAATTTCATAAACTGTATGTTCAGTAGCTGGAACAGAGTGTTCAACATTCGCCAGTCCATAGCCCTTAACTAAAACAGGTTCACCTTCCTGCACCACTGCAACAGAAAGTCCAGGAATCTGATTTTGAGTCATTATGGCTTGAATATAGTCGTCAATCATATATTATTGACTTGATTTTTGTTTGGTGATGGGCAGATAAAGGTTACAGGAGAATAATTAATGCCCTATGCCCCCTACTCCTACTCCTTCGTTGAATTTTGAACTTTGCATACTAATCTCCAGTGCCATGTCCTGAATTCTGAGTTTTTGCTTCTGATGGATCTGGCTGAGATTTTTTATACTTACCTGGATACTTGTGCTGAAAATAAGCTTCTAGCACTTGTAAAACCATAGGCCCACAAATAGTACCGCCGTGTTCGCCAGAGTTTTCACCAAAGGCCACAACCACAATTTCCGGCTTATTACTAGGGGCATAAGCACCAAACCAAGTATGATTTGGACGACCCGCACCAGCTTCAGCAGTGCCACTCTTTCCAGAAGCTGGGGCAATTGTCGGCACATCCAAGCGCTTACCAGTGCCCTCACTTACAACCTTCCGCAGTCCATCGCGGAGAACTTTGATAGTTGACGACTTCATATTTAACGATTCTCGCCAACTTTTTGCTTCTTCATTGTCTTTGAGCAAATGCGGCTGAACTCGATACCCGCCATTAGCAGGGACAGAAAACATAATCGCCGATTGCAGGGGTGTAACTTGTAAAGCACCTTGACCAATTGACATATTAATGGTGTCTCCTATAGTCCAAGGTATCTTCCAAGTTTTTTGCTTCCATGTTTCATCTGGAACCAAGCCTTTTGACTCTTCGTTAGGAAATTCAATGCCAGTTTTTTGACCAAATCCGTATTTGCGGCTCCATTGGATTAAAGTTGGGCCACCGACTTTTCTACCAACTTGATAGAAGAAAGTATCACTACTCATAGCGATCGCTCGTGGAAATCCTAATGGCCCGAATCCGGCGTGGTTCCACTCACCAAAAGTCACCCCACCAACGGTAAGAGAACCAAAGGTCTGTAATATCGAGTCAGGAGAAAATTCACCTGATTCCAATCCGGCTGTCGTGGTGACAACTTTAAAAGTACTGGCGGGTGGAAAGGCACTCAAAGCCCGATTGACCAAGGGATGATCTTTCCCTTGCACGCTTTCCCAATCTTTCTGGGAGAGTTTTTGTTTTGAGAAGATATTCGGATCAAAGGTGGGGTAAGAGACCAGCGCTAAAACAGCACCGTTATTTGGATCAAGTGCTGCGATCGCACCTCGTTGATTACCTAATGCTTTTTCTGCTGCCTGTTGCACATCCAAATCTATGGTCAGATGCAAATCGTTACCAGCTTTTGCCTGTTTCTCGCCCACAACTCGGATTGGTCTACCCGCACCATCCACTTCCACCTGCTGACCACCCCATTCACCTCGTAGCACTTTCTCATAAGCTTTTTCCACCCCCATCTGACCGATTACATCCCCCAGGCGATAGCCTTCCTGCTTCTTATCCTTTAACTGATCGGCGGTCAACTCTCGCGTATAGCCTAATACATGAGCCAATTGCTTCCCATGAGGATAATAACGTACAGAATCTGTATTAATTTCCACTTCTGGGAGTTCATTTTTATACTCCTTAAGCGCCGTGATTTCTGCTTCATTGAGATCGCGAGCAATGCGAATAAGTGAAGAAGAATTAGCACCTGCTTGTTCTAACTTCTTTTCCATCTCATCTTGCGGAATGTTGAGAATTTGTGTTAGACGCGGCCCGACTACAGACCAAGAAGGCTTAGTATGTGCCATCGGCCACAAATATACAGAACTAGGATAGCGAGTACTGGCTAAAAGTTTACCATTGCGGTCAAAAATATTACCTCGCTCTGGTTGTTTAGAAATCATCCGAATACGGTTCGCTTCGGCTCGTTCTCGGAGTTTTGGGCCTTCAACAATTTGCAAATAGGCCAAACGAGCCTCAATTCCAGTGGTTATTAAGAGGGTAAATACGATTAAAAATATTGATTGGAAACCACGTCCAACTGTACGTGTATCTTTTTTACTGCCAATTGATGGGAATAAAGACATAAGACAAAGAATGATTCTAAGAGCGGTATTATCTGTATACAATTACCCTAAACTCATGCCCAAGACTGGGTATGAAAAAATCGGGCAAGTATATTCTTGAACAATTGTTTTTGGCGGATACAATAAACCAAAGTGTCAAATATAGTCTGCCCAATAGACTACTGACAAAGTTACGTAAGATCACGGCATTCTACTAAGGATTATGGCTCAAATTGTCATGCAGAATCAGAGGGGGATAACAACTTTTCAGCCACTTGATGTTGAACTGCGTAACGTGTTCAAGTTTTTTAACCAAGAACCAGCAGTACACGGAATAGACTTGGATGTCAGACAAGGAGAATTTTTTAGTATTTTAGGCCCCTCCGGTTGTGGCAAAACAACAACACTACGTTTAATTGCTGGCTTTGAAATCGCTGATGCTGGCAAAGTGTTGATTCAGGGTCAGTCTATGACTAATGTGCCGCCTTACCGTCGACCCGTCAATACTGTATTTCAAAGTTACGCTCTATTCAATCACTTGAATGTCTGGGATAACATCGCCTTTGGACTACGGTTAAAAAAAATCCACAAATCGGAAATTGAAATTAGAGTTCAAGAAGCTTTAAAGTTAGTGAAAATGGAAAGTTTGCGATCGCGCTTTCCCAGTCAACTTTCTGGTGGTCAACAGCAGCGAGTCGCCTTAGCAAGGGCTTTAGTCAACCGTCCCACTGTGGTACTACTGGATGAACCTTTAGGGGCGTTAGATTTAAAACTACGTAAAGAAATGCAGGTTGAGTTATCAAATTTACACAAAGACTTGGGAGTAACCTTTGTGATGGTGACACACGACCAAGAAGAAGCATTATCTTTGAGCGATCGCATTGCCGTCATGAACCAAGGCAAAATTGAACAAGTTGGCACTCCCAGCCAAATTTACGAACGTCCCCAGACATCTTTTGTTGCTGATTTTATTGGCGATACTAATTTATTTAGTGGTGAAATCGTAGCGGTAGACTCCTCTAGTGTTAAAATTTCCACAAAAACAGGACTCTCAATTATCATTAGCCGCGCTGAAGATACACCATCTCAATTATCACAAGCGGTAGTAGTGAGTGTGCGCCCAGAAAAAATACAGCTTTCGCTTTATCCACCCAATTTGCCAGCTAACTGCTTTGAAGGGCGGCTGATTAATGTTATGTATTTGGGCACACACGTTAATTATGTTGTGGAATTAACAAATGGTATTAGGATAAATGTATTGCAACCTAATACTTTTGTTGCTTTACCAGACAGCGACACGCCAATCTATGCTTGGTGGGCAGAAAATGATTGTTTAGCTATTAATCAATAGTTATAATAGTCTGCCTTCTATAAAGCTTATTTTTGATTTTTGCGAAGCTAGGTGCAACTCAAAGAGCCTTTTTTCCTGTTGCCTCTTAAGCCAAATAATTATGGCTACGCCACGCTGCGCGAACAAAAATTAAAGCGCATTCCTATATAAAATTTAATAATGGAATAATACCTTGACCCTGTACTAGGAATATTAACCCATGTCAATTTTTAAAAGAGTTCCTTGGGTGTCCCTGGCGTTAGTACTGCTTAGTTACAGTACCTTGGGCTGGGTAATATCTGAAACACACGCTCCTCTGTTTGTATGGGTGCTGACTGTGGTTGCAATCTTGCTTTTAATAGTGACGTTGACCACTCCTTGGCCGAAAATGACCTATTACCTCAGTATTTTGCTTAAATCAAACATCAGGTCTTTTGGCGTTGCCGTCTTAGCAGCTTTCTTATTTTTTCTGATGATTGCCTGGTTTCGGGTATTTCTTGATACTTTACTCATCATTTCGGCAACTATATTAGTCAGGATAGATTTCCAAAGAGCAGGTCTTAGAGAAGGGCTAGCTTTTTTTACTGCGTCTATCTTTTCATTTGCAGGTTTAGCTTTGGGTGCGCTAATCTACGAGTTAATATATTCCCACGTTCTCGTAAATTTATGAAGTATATTCAAAAAAATTAGGGATGTCTGTGGTGGGCTGCACCAAACCTTCAGAACTGATATTTCTTACCTAAAGATTTATAAATGAAAGTAGGAGCAGGAGGCAGAAGGCAGGAGGAAAACTGTACTTCCCTATGGACTCTATGCGAATAGACAAGCTCTGTTACCACTAATTTTCCTGCCCTGCCCCCTTCAAAATGCAGGCTGGTCAAATAGTAGTAGAGAAAGGAAAAAATCCATGATAAAAATGGATACCCAACTAGTAACAACTGCCTTTGTTGCCGATTCTCCTACTTCCTTAGCTCCCCCCTTAGTAGTTAAACCCCAACTACAGCCGATGACAGCAACCAGCAAACCAAAAATAAACCCTTTTAACAAAATAATAAACAAATCTGATGGGTCTAAAAAATTTCTGACTGATTCTAAAAATGTTTCAGGAATAATTTTGTAAAAGTATGATCCGGCAAAAACTCCGCCGATAATCCCAGTAACTAAAGCCAAAATCGTCATCAAAGGCACCATCAAACAACAAGC
Organism: Nostoc sp. UCD121; assembly: GCF_014222285.1. Lineage (GTDB taxonomy): Bacteria > Cyanobacteriota > Cyanobacteriia > Cyanobacteriales > Nostocaceae > Nostoc. The sequence goes on along the minus strand of NZ_JACKZS010000014.1, from coordinate 19,604 downwards.
AATTACTCTAGGAAGTACTAGATAATCAATGGGATCAGTTTTGAGCATATAAAGTGCATCAATTTGCTCAGTTACCCGCATTGCACCTATTTCTGCTGCAAAAGCAGAACCCACTTGTCCTGCCATAATACTAGCGGTTAAAATTGGAGCTAATTCTCTACAAAAAGCTAAGGCAAAAGCCCCTCCCACAGCATTTTCAGCCCCAAATTGCACTAATTCTCTTGCCGTCTGAATAGTAAAAATCATTCCTGCAAAACCGCTAACCAGCAGAACTGGAGAGATAGAACCGGGCCCAGCAGTTACCAGATGTTGCATAATTTTGCGGTAGTAAGTTTTTCCCTGAATAAAATGTAGCCACACTTGACCGAAAAGCAGCACTGCCGCACAACAGCGTGCAATCTGAGATTGCTCAAAATTTGTTTTTAGTCGCAATTTTATCGTCCTTAAGACTGGCTTTTTCTTGCAAATTATTGTTATATCAATTCTTCAAAATAAGACTACAGACAAAAATGCTGGAAACCCAGCTAGATGTAATCTGGCTTTCTCAGTTACGTAGATGCACGAAGTCCGGCTTCCCGCAAGATATTACGAATTGGTCTTAGGGTATGGTACATGAACACCATCAAGTTTGAGACTTTTCTGCTCAATACAAATTGTCTATAGGACTCTCCTATAGCTGGTATTTTATTTTTACGGAGTTCCTAATGTTAAATAATTTTTTATGAACAGGATAAAAGTAGGAATATTTACGTTGCTATTGATACTAAGCTTGTCCGTAGCACATCCAGCTTTTGCATCAGTGTGTCGCAATTACGATTTCTACAACGGGCTACGCCAACACCACCAGATTTGCATTCTCAGCATCAACCGAAGTGCTAAAAACTATTGGGAATACAAAGCAACCGTTAGTGTAGATGGAGTAAAAAGACCCACCGAGGTTTACAATTGCCGGGAACGAGTCAAGGTTCAACAAGGTGGGGCTGTTTTGCCCTTTGAGCAAAAAGACCCTGGTGAAATGATATGTAGCTTTTTTAATTCTTCTCGGCGGTAAACACGCGCCAGATAATAAATACCGTCAAACCTAGATAGGCAAATACCGTTAACCATTCTTGCCAGCTACCAAATCCATTATTCATCAGCAAAAGCCGGAAAATCAATATTTATCAATCCTACACTCTGGCGCTACCAGTCGGTTGCCGCTTGGAAGAGAAAGGAAGACTACTCAAAAATTTTTAGCTAATTTTCCGAAATCGATAACAGTCAAGCGGTATCCCTAATCAGAGCATCGATTTTATACTGAACTTCTATAACTAACCTTTGGGCAATATAGCCCCATGTTTCCACTCAAAAACCCGGCCATCATGACCGGGTTTTTGATGTTGAGATAATTAGGCTTAGGGATGATTAATAGAAAGATGTAGACTCAATAAGACTTGTAACAGGCTAACGCAGAACTACAGAGAACACAGATAAATAAGAATTTGAGCAATTTTTTGTGTAAGTTCTCAGTTACCGTTGAGCAATTCAGCAGCACTTATTGAAAATATCTGCGTATTAAATAAAACTATTATTCAGAAACTTTTAAGCAAATTTATCGGTCTGGTTCTTCAAATTCTGCAATAAATTTAGCCAATGTCATCTTCTGCTCAAGGTATTCCCGGATTACCCGATTTGACGCATCCGATTGAGCTTGTTCAATTTGGAACCCAGGCGCTCAAAGCTTCACTGTTATTAGTATTTTTGATCGTAGCTTTGGGAGTTGCGATCGCACTGATAAGTTTTTCTCTCCGTCGCAGCCAGCCGGAACAGCTTATATTCATCGGTGAATGGGCTGTTGGCTATTCTCAACTGTTGCGCGGATTACAGCATTTAACTCTAGTATTAGTTCTCTTAGTACCAGGATTTTTTCTCTGTTCAACTTTAAGCAATCGCTACCACTATTGGGAACAGGCAAAGGTAGCTCAAGTGGCTGAAAGTGTGGCAGGTGAAAAGCTCGAACAACTTGCCCCGCAAGTGCGCTACACCATTCAGGAGCCATACTCATATAACACTCAAGTCGGTAACAAAATAGTCAAAGTAAATGAGACAAGACAAATTAACCGCTTTTTGAGCTTGGCTGGTTCGCAAATTCAAGTCAAGCTTGACCAAAGCGTAGATGTTCCAGGGCGTAGCTCAATTTATCGGGCAGATTATACTGCCGATTATAAAGTAGTTAACAAACTCAAGGATATTAATAATTTTTTCTTTGAAGCACCGCCACCTAACGGCTACACACTTCTTTCTAGCTATAAAATCGAGCGTGACGGGACAAGATTGCAACAAATCAATCCAGAAGATTATGGTTTTCCCTTTCGGCTGCAACCAGGAGAAGAAACTACCTTTAAAGTCACCTACCAGGCTAGAGGCGGGCCTCGCTGGGTTTATAGTGCAGGGGGACAGATTTTATCTAACTTCCGCCTCATAGCAATTGCTAACTTTGCTCCGGCTAATTTTGCCAGTGGTATTGAACCTGACGATATTAAATCTGACGGACGTAGTACGCAATTTACTTGGAAATTTGACGAGAATGTTTCAGTCAAAAATCCATTCGGAGTGTTTACCAACACCGAACCGATTCGTCATACGGGGGTAATTCCGCGTCTTTTATTGCTAGCACCAGCAATATTTTTGTGGTGGATATTGTTGTTGTATTTATCACTACCAATGAGTTTCAGAAATGTTGCGATCGCTGGTAGTATTTTCTTTGCTTGTCTATTGGTTTTGACCTATTTGGCTCGTGTCATCAATGCTCAGTTGGCTTGGACTTTAATTTCCATCATCTTACTGTTTTTGACATGGGGATTGGGAGCCAGTCGCAGTGCTTCTTTGGCTGCTATTATCTGCACTATTGCTGGAGCAGTATTACCAATTTTTGGATTATTAGTACCATTTAGCGGCCTCACTCTCAGCCTAGCGGGTTTGCTTTCAGCCGTTTGGCTAGCAGTTCGTCACTGGTATGGCTGGTACAGTTTGCATCCACAAGACCAAAGATTGCAGGCTCAGAAAAATGCTAAAGATTAGTAGATTTCGCTATGATTAGCAAAGTTTTAGCACATAGCATTTATGGATAACGATTTACTGGCTTTCTTTGCGGGTGCTGGGTTACTCATCCTCTATCTCATTTTTTCTGCATTGACTGAAATGGGAACTAAACTACCTTGGAAGAAATAAGCTGATAGGACGATAAAGTTGCGAAAAATTTACGTTTTTCAACCTTATTGGGCTTGGAATAAGGGATAAATATCCTTTAGGCTGAGTTAATATACTTATTTTTCGAGAGCAAGCCAAATGCGCGATCCACAAAAGAACCAGATTAAAGTCGAGCCGGCAACCCTCGTATTAATTGTGTCCCTTCTAATACTTTTGCCTCTACTGTTTGTTGGTTTTTTCTCGCAGTGAGTTAGTAAAGGATAATCAACAGATATATATTTTCCCGACGTTGTTCACGAAATGCGAATGAGTCGGATTTTATTTTGCCGTGTTATTTTAATCCAATCTCGTGAATCGCTACTGGTAAAATTTTGGGGTTTTCGAAAGAGACGCGATAAATCGCCGTCTCTACAAGTGTTTTGGTATTATCTGAACTCTTGACGGAGAAAGGCTGGCGCGTCTATGAGAATTTTTACAACTCAAATAAGATTGCGATCGCATTCTCAGAAATTTCCTTAAATTAACTTGTAATTATAACTACACCTTGATTGACGATCAAATTGATGCTAGCCAAATTACCACTACCTGTATTCACACTTCTATTAGGACTTGCCATAACTCAAACCTTTGGATGCACAGTAGATAAAAAGAATTCAGCGATCGCTCAAACTTCACCAAAGCCAGCACCCCAAGAAATCGTCCAACCAGGAGAAGTTCGATCTCTACCAGGTAAGTTGGATACAATACCCGTTTTTAACAGCAATAGCCCAGAGTGGGTTAAAACTGAGGGTATTTTACTTTCCACCTTTCCTACAAACGATAAAAAAGTTCCAGCAGCACACCTCAATTTTCCTTTTCAGGGACGCTTTGACTTATTCGCGCACCACTACAGCCACACTCCCAAGGATTTACAAACGCTATATTTGGGCGTAATTGTGTATAACCCTGGTAAAAAACCTGTAACAGTAGATGTGTTACAAGCAGCGAGTTATTTGATGCAAGATGCGCCATTTGTTACCTTACCACCCTACGTAGAAAATAACGATGGTAAAGCTTATTCCGGGCCAGGCGATCGCGCTGTTGGTGATGTACTCCGAGGTGTTCGACAAGCTGATTTCCCCACAAAGCTGATAATTCCCCCAGGGCAAAGCCGGATGTTACTAAATCATCCGATTCCTGTACGAAATCTAGAAAAGCCTGTGAATGGGCGTTCTAGCTTTATGCGGTTGCGTAGTAGCGATCGAGTTTATGCGGCAAGTTTAGCAATGTTTGCCAAGAAAAATTCTGATAATACAGAACGCCCACCAACTCTTGCAGAATGGCAAGCTTTACTAGATAACGGGAACTTCGCCGGGCCGCGAGATAAAACCCCGACTCCTCCAAATACTACCAGTGGCGCACTAATTTATGGGCGTGTAGCTGGTGTTTCACAAGGTTCCCAATGGCAAGCAAAGTTGCTGGATAATCCCCAAAGCACAAATCTGACTATTCCCCAACGCGGCAAAGCTATTTCTTATGTTTTAGACACATTGCGGAGTGGTCGATTGGGTACTCAACAAATCCAAACGGCCAAAATGCTAGTACGTTATCCAGATACGGCTTATGAAGCACATGGTAATTATGGGGTGGAATATAAACTTACCTTACCTTTAAGCAACAATACCAACCAAAATCAAACCGTGACTGTGACTTTAGAAACGCCTTTGAAGGAAGATAAATTATCCCAAGGTGGTTTACGTTTTAGGAAACCATCCTTAGATTTTCCTTTCTTCCGTGGTACGCTGCGGCTACGTTACTTCGATGACCAAGGTGAACAAAAGACGCGTTATGTACATCTATGGCACAGAACTGGTCAGGTGTTAGAACCATTGGTAAAGCTTGTACTTCCACCTGCCACTAAGCGGATAGTACAGGTAGATGTGATTTATCCGCCAGATTCGACACCACCCCAAGTACTGAGTGTAAGAACTTTAGACAAGTGAGGAGTTAGTTCACAATTCGTAATTTGTAATTACGAATGATTAATTACTTTAGGGATAGGTATCTGACTTTTTAAGCCATGTAGGAAAGACCATAAAGACATTTTCAAAATGGGGATTTAAACCCTTAATTTACGATAAAATTTCATTTATGGAACCTTCTGGAACTCTTGCTGGTTTAGATATTCTGGTAATTGAGGATGATAATGATACTCGCTTTTTCATCACTACTGTGTTGGAAATGGATGGAGCAAAAGTTATACCAGTAATATCGGCGGATGCGGCACACAAGGTATTATCCGAATTACAGCCCGATGTTTTAATTTCTGATATTGGGTTGCCTGGAGAGGATGGCTACACTTTCATCCGCAAATTCCGTGCGCTCAAATCAAACAATTGTGGACGAGTCCCAGCTATTGCTTTAACAGCTTATGCTGATGCTGAGGCTCGTATCCGTGCCTTGGAAGGTGGCTTTGACACTCATGTATCTAAACCAATTGATCCAGACGAACTAGTTGAGATAGTAGCCAACTTGGTTGCTTCTTGTAATTGGTAATAATTGTAGTGCCAGATTAAGTGCGTTAAGCTACTGTTAGCGCACTATTTTCACCCAAAAATTATTTAGGTAAAACCTGCCGCAGTGCTGCTAAAAGTTGGTCAGCACTTTCCTTTCGACTATTAAAGCCCATCAATCCGACACGCCAAACTTTACCCGCTAGTTCGCCAAGACCACCGCCAATTTCAATATTATATTCATTGAGTAACTGCCGTGCGATCGCTTTCCCATCTACTCCTGCTGGAATGCGGACAGTGGTAAGCGTTGGTAGTCTATACTCTTGTTCCACGTGCATACTCAGTCCTAAATTCTCCAACCCTTCCCAGAGATACTCCACGTTTTTCTGATGACGTTGCCAGGAGTTGGCTAACCCCTCTTCTGAAAGCAAACGCAGTGCTTCCCGCAATGCATAATATAAATTAATGGGTGCTGTATGGTGATAGGTGCGTTCAGCCCCCCAATACTTACCCAGTAACAACATATCCAAATACCAGTTTGCAACCTTACTTTGGCGCTGTTGCAATTTCTCAACTGCACGCGCACTCATCGTAAAAGGCGAAGCACCAGGCGGGCAACCTAACCCTTTTTGGCTACAACTATAGGCTAAGTCAACTCCCCAAGCATCCAAAAACAACGGAACGCCACCCAAACTTGTCACAGTATCCACTAGCAGCAAAGTGCCAAATTCATTGCACAAATCAGCAACTCCTTCTAACGGTTGCCGTGCGCCGGTGGAAGTTTCGGCATGAACTAGAGCTAAAATAGTTGGGCGATGAGTTTCTAGGGCTGTTTTGAGTTCATCAAGGTTAAAGACTTGTCCCCAAGGCTTGGTAATGGTTCGTACATCAGCACCATAACGTCCAGCCATATCTACAAGGCGATTACCAAAATAACCAGCCACACCAATCAAAACTATATCACCAGGTTCAACAGCATTAGCGATCGTTGCTTCCATTGCAGCTGTTCCCGTACCACTAACTGCAATGGTGAGTGGGTTTTCTGTTTGCCATACGTAGCGTAGCAACGACTGAATTTCATCCATGAGGGCGAGAAAAGCTGGGTCAAGATGCCCAACTGGTGAAGTATTCATCGCTTGGAGAACTGTGGGATGGGCATTGGATGGCCCAGGCCCTAACAGTAGGCGGGATGGGATTTCTAGCGGTGTGAGTTGCAAACGCCCGGAGTCGTTGATTGAAATTGTTTGCGTCATAATCTGTCTTCGCCTAGACGATACTTACCGAATCATAGAGCGAACGCATCACTGATGTTTTAAGGAATCTGTCATTTGCCAGAAGATGCGATCGCGGGAAAGCATTACAGTGGTTCAAGTAAATGTGTGAGAGTATAGTTATTTACTTACCTGGAGACGTAATTATGGTTTTTGCTGGCAAACGACCGAATAATTTAGGTGTTAGCAACGGTAAATTAGCATCCTGTCCTAATTCTCCTAACTGTGTTTCTAGTCAGAGTACAGATGTAGCCCACAAAATTGCACCATTGACTTTTACATCTACTCCAGAAGAAGCAATTAATAATCTTAAACAAATTATTCAGTCTTTACCAAGAACTCAAATCATTACCGAAAGCCAAGATTATTTGTATGCAGAATTTAAAAGTGCTTTACTGGGATTTGTGGATGATGTAGAGTTTTATCTAGACCGAAATGCCAATGCGATCCAAGTGCGTTCCGCTTCACGCTTAGGTCAAAGCGATTTGGGTGTTAATCGTCAACGAATAGAAACGATTAGAGGCAAGTTGAAATAATTCGTAATTCGTAATTCGTAATTCGTAATTAGTTGAGTACTATAGAGGTTCTCGTTGGGGTGCAATACATTTTAACCTCTCTCCTAAAAGGCTACGGTGTACACACAAGTTGGAAATAGTAGTTTGTCAAGGAATAATTGAGGAGTAGATTCTTTGTAGAGACGGCGATTTATCGCGTCTCTCTAGCGTGTCAGTCTTTCAGACGCGATGAATTGCGTCTCTACATGAGGGCTTTCTGGATCTTACTTGTGTTTACACCGTAGCCTTTTAAGAGAGATTACAAATTAATTAAATTTAACTGGATAACATCTGCGATCGCAATATTTGTGAAACTTAACTTATTTAAAAACTTTGACCCTCGACCCAGACTTATAATTGCTGTCGCACTCGCTGTATTAATTTCAGTAATACTTCCCCGTTGGCTGCACTTAGCAACTCGCACTCTCTGCGCTTGGAATTTTGGTGCTGACTTTTTCTTAGCCGTAACTTGGTGGAAAATGATCGAGGCTACACCAGAAAAAATTCGCCGTTATGCGGAGAGTGAATATGAAGGACATTTGGCTATATTCATGCTAGTGATAGCTGCGGCTTGTGCGAGTGTTTTAGCCATTGGGTTTTTGCTAACTGATAAAAAAGAGTTGTCAACAATTCTGCTTATTCTACATGTCATACTTGCAATTATAACCATTGTCGGTTCCTGGCTATTAGTGCATACAATGTTTGCAGTGCAATATGCACACAGTTATTACAAATATATTAATCGTAATCATAGTGAAGAAATTACCGCAGGTTTAGATTTTCCTAATAACGACTCTCCAGACTATTGGGAATTTTTATATTATTCGTTTGTAATTGGCATGACAAGCCAAGTTTCAGATGTGGAGACGAGATCGCACGAGATGAGACGCTTGACTTTGTTACATAGCATATTATCATTCTTTTTCAATACCACCATTTTAGCCATGAGTATCAATATCATTGCATCGCTGATTTAAAATTGTCTGACTCAGCCAAAAGTATGATTATTTACTTCTATTCTTCTAGAAAGAGGAAATCATACTGCAAGTTTTTTAGTATGAACTTAAGTTGAAATAATTGGAGATAAGTTTATGGCTGATAAAACAATAAATGAATTGCCCAATGATATTAGAGAGCAGTTGCCTGAACACGCACAGCAGATTTTTCTAGCTGCATTTAATGCTGCTCAAAGTAATGGTTCAAATGAAGAGGGTGCGCGTGAAATTGCTTGGAATAGTGTGAAGAATGAATACGAACCAGGCAGCGATGGCAAATGGCAGAGAAAGGCTGAAGACACTGCTATACATAATAAAGCTGTTACGTCTGGTGGTAATTGAGTAAATTTAAGCTCATCATAGGTATCTTTTGGTAGAGATAAGGCAAAATTCAAGGGAATTCCATTTTTACAAAGCGGGCATGGAATTCCCTTTTGCTTTTTCATATTTGCTTTTTCATAATTTTTAGAAAACAATAAACATTTTGAACAAACTATAATTGTTTAAATACGGTCTAGAAAAATCTACACAGGATATGTTAATTCAACAAGACGAAATAACTATTCGTCTAATGCAAGATGAAATCTATGATTATGAGTTGATAGCAAAATGGTTAACTGATGCACAAGTTTTGGAATTTTATGAAGGAAGAGATAATCCTTTTCCTTTAGAAAGAATTATAGAAACTTACAAACCTATGATCGAGGGAAATGATCCGGTTGTTCCGTGCGTGTTCTACTATCAAAATATTCCCATTGGTTATTTGCAGTATTGTGCGCTCAATGACTTATCCCAAACTGACAGGCGATTGTATCATCTCGAACATACTGATTATGTCTACGGAATTGATTTGTTCATAGGCGAAACCGACTATTGGAACAAGGGAATTGGTACAAAAATCCTGTCAGCAATTATCACCTATCTTTTTGAACATCTGCAAGCTCATAAAATTGTCATAGACCCGCATGTTGACAATCCTCGCGCCATTCGCTGCTATGAAAAATGTGGTTTTGTGAAATTAAAGTTATTGCCGGCACATGAACTGCATGAAGGGAAATACTCTGATTGTTGGCTTATGGCAATAGACCGAAAAAATTCGTTGCACCCCTAATTTAAAATGGTTTCTTAGTTAATGCCCAATCAAATACTGGGAGTTGCACAGAAGTCAACATGATAACCGTAATTTGGCATAAAATTATGTCAATAAATTAACTCGCATGTTCCCAATCACTGAGTAATTCATGCTGTTGTACTGTTTTCTTGCATTGGCGGAATGGTGCTTTGGGGCTACCAATATTCATGCCAGGAAAAGACTGTTTTTTCGTTTTGGTGGGTCTATTTACTATTGTGGTGGAACTGATTTGTTGGGTTTTCATTGATAAATATATTTCTGATTAAAAGCTGAACACCAATGTATAACACCAATTTTGAAATGGCAAATTCCACAAGAGATAATTTATTTTATACAGATATTCTGGGATGCTGCGATCGCTAATCACTTTAAATTTCTTCAATTTCTTAAAAATTTTGATCGCCTTTATTTAGCCATTACCGCTAAATTCGCCACACATTCAGGAAATTGGCGCTTTAATGCTGGGAATACTGGGCAAGGCGCTTGTTCTTGTAAATTATCTGGTTTACTCCAAGTAAATGGAGCTTTCTGCGCTGCTGACATCCATACCAGACGTTTGGCCCGTGTCATCGCAACGTAGAGTAAACGGTACTCCTCAGATATTTTCAAGTGCTTTGCTTGTTCCCATGCTTGCGTAACATCTGGTATGGTGGATTCTCCGTGGAGAGCAGCACGAATTTGGGCGCGGGCTACTTCTGATAAGGTAAAATCACCTAAAAACTGGCTTTGGGGAGGAACCCAAAATCTACCAGGAATCAAGTTTTCGTGGAGAAATGGAAGAAATACATAGTCCCAATCTAGCCCTTTGGCTTTGTGCATGGTAATAATGGTCAGTTGACCGCGACGAGTGTAACGTTCTTCCGAATCTTCGGTTTCCACTGGTTCAAACCTTTCGGAACTGACGATTTCACTTAAAGCTGACAGCATTCCCCCCATTGAACTATTGCCAGCTATCTGCTGATTTACCCGTTCTGCAAGTTTGTCAGCAGTTGCTAATTCTGCCTGGTCGTAATTTAAGGTCAAGGCAAGAAAGGAAATTAGCTGATACAGGGGCAATTCCAAGCGGGCGCGAAGTAAATTGCGACACAAGCGTGCAGCCTTTTGGACTGTTTCTGTCTGGGGTGCTGCTAGGGGGCCAGGATACAAAAATTCTTCTGGTAGACTAGCAAGGGCGTTGAGGTCTTGAGTAGGAATTAATTGGCGCTGTACTAATGCTTCCAAGGCGGCTTTGAGGTAATCGGGGGAGTGAGGGCGATCGCAAAATTGCAGCAATGCTAAAATCTCTTGAGGAACATGAGAACGGCGATCGCGTTCTCCCACATCGTAGAGTGTAATATTATGCTCTTTGCATACAGGTGCTAGAGCCTCTGATAGCCATCTTCCTTGGCGATTTTCTCGCACTAAAATCGCTGCACTATTTTGTGTTGGGTCTTCACCAAATAACTCAATTACTCTTTGAGATAACAATTCAACGGTGTGATGAATATCACGTGGTGTATAAAGTTCTAATCCCCGTCCTATAGGTGCTGGGTTGGCGTTCTTTTGTGGATCGCCAGTTTCAACAGGGCGAATTGTCTGCAAGCGAAATGGTACTTGTCGGTTGTCAGGAATCTGTTGTCCGTTATTCGTTTTTGCTAAAGATTGATTATTGATCCATTTGAGGGCAAAGTTAGCAGCTTCAATGATAATTCTAGTACTGCGACCGGCTTGATCCATCGTTGCCAATCGTTCAATGCGATCGCACTCTTCGCAAAATTGCCGGAAATAAATCGGATCGGCTGGGGTAAAGGTAGAGTTAATTGCTTGGTTGGGGTCGCCGACTCGGACTAGATTGAGTGAGGTGTGAGGAGCCAGGATTGAGGATTTATCACCTTTGTACCCATCACTCGCCAAAATTTCTAACAGTTGCGTCTGTAGGGGACTAGAATCTTGGGCTTCATCTTCAAAGACGGCGAAAACTTGGTTTTGCTCAATGCGACGGGCGCTGTCGTTTTCTAAAACGCGCAGTGCGGCTAAAATCATATCGTCGTAATCGATGAAGTCACGCGATCGCATTAAGTTTTGATATTGTTCATACAATCCCGCCGCTACGCTCAAAATTGTATATTCATCTGTGGTTTGTTTACTCCACTCCCGCAGTTTTTCTGGTGATATCCCCGAACTTTTGGCTTCATGAATTACCGTATTCGCCAATTCCGGTAATACTTCTGTTCGTAGCACCGATTGGCGACGCAATCTTTCTGTCTCTTCTCCATCAAATTGATGACCTTCTAATAACCGCAAATATATTCCTGGATTATTTGCAATCCATTGCTCTACGGCTGTTCGGATAAAACGGTGGCTTTGGGTCGGTGTAATTAATGTGACATTTTCTAACTGCAAACCGGATAAATCAGAATGGCGGCTAGCAATATTCAACGCTAGACCATGTAGGGTATAGACAAAGAATCCAGTCTGAGGGAGAGATAAATCATCTCGTAAGAATTTGCGGATCTTCGCTTTAATATTGGCAGCAGCAGAGCGAGTAAAGGTGACGACTACCAAATGACGACGCGAGGATGGGCGCGACTGGGCATAACGTTCATATTGACGCGCGATTGCGATCGCCGCCGCCGCCGCCATCCCAGTAGATTTGCCTGCACCAGGAACGGCAGAAATAGCCAAAGGGCCAGATCCCCAGTCAGCCATTTGTTGTTGTCCAGGGCGTAGACTATTACGAATTGCGAGAATCTTCTCCCCCAGGTTAGAAACAGGCGATCGCTCAGACAATTCTGAATGGAGTGATTGAGCTATTGGAGTAGTAAATTTAGAGTCTGACATATCAAACTTTATATTTGGAAGAATAATTCTTTAAGCCGGAATTCGCAATTCAGCCATCTTAATGTTAGATTAGCTTAATTTGATATCTTTCTAAGCTCTAACTAACCAGAAAAATAAATAAAGATGAAAATTCAAAAAATAATTACACAAGGTCTTAGCTTATCTAATAATGCTATTTCCTATCATGTTAGTCAGGAGCTAGCAGCTATTTATCCTAAAAAAGCATTGTTAGAAAGTAATGATAGTTCTTTCAATTTAGAAAAGTACGCTGAGGCAAATTTCTGCAAAATTAAACATGATAATCATATCCATAACCAGATACTTACTGGTTGGAATGGCATGTATAACGAGATTTATAAATATAATGAAAATGCCAGATTTCAAGTTTCATGGCAAGGAAATAAACTTGATGTCGTCTTAATGAGTTGGAATGAAGGTTATTGTAAAACTCGTTATTCTTGGATTTTGGCAGATAGTTCAGAAGTAGCTGAAAACTTTTTCGCCGCAGTTTGTGAGTGGAACTCAGAAATTCGTGATGAACTGTTAGTTTTTGAAGATGGTTACTGGGATAAAAATCCCGAACTTTTTCAATCTATTCAAGACTCAACTTTTGAGAATCTAGTTTTGCATAAAACCCTTAAACAAGATATTCAAGATGACCTAATAAACTTCTTTGCCTCCCGCGAAACTTACGCAAATTACAGTGTTCCTTGGAAACGTGGCATTTTATTTATTGGCTCACCAGGAAATGGAAAAACGCATACGGTGAAAGCATTAATTAATCAAATGCAGCAGCCTTGCTTGTACGTTAAAAGCTTTAAGTCTGAGTATGCTACTGATAGCGACAATATCCGTAAAGTATTCAAACAAGCACGGCAATCTGCCCCTTGTGTTTTGGTATTAGAAGATATTGACTCTCTATTGAATGATGAAAACCGCTCTTTCTTTTTGAATGAGCTTGATGGGTTTGCCTCTAATCAAGGAATTGTGACTATTGCAACCACTAATCATCCAGAACGTTTAGATTCAGCAATTAGCGATCGCCCCAGCCGCTTTGATCGGAAATATCATTTTGATCTGCCAGCGTTTCCCGAACGAGAAACCTACATCACATTGTGGAATGATAAATTAAACAGTGGAATGGGATTATCTGAGGAGGTTGTAAGTCAGATGGCTGCATTGACAGAAGGCTTTTCTTTTGCCTACCTCAAAGAATTATTTCTCTCGTCAATGATTAGTTGGATGGGAGCAATGGAAACTGGGGGACTAGAGAAAATCATGATTTCTCAAGTTGCAATTCTGCGAGAACAAATGGGCAGCACAACTGTTATCAGTAAAGATTTAGAAAATTAACACGAAATTTTATCGAAACAGAATTCAGAATTCTGAATTCTGAATTCTTCTGCAATTATTCGTCAATCTGCCAGGAATCCTTAGTTAATTCTTCATCCAGAATTTTCTTAGGACGCACAATGATAATAATTTGTCCTAGTAAAGGAATTTCTGGCTCAGTTTCAAACCACTGAAAATCTAATTCACCACCCTTTTCAACAACAAAATAGCTAGAGGCATCCCATTCTCGTTTGGCACGATCTATCACAACTACGACGGGCCCGACTTGGCTTTGGGTTTGGATGGGAAAGCGATCGCTATTCGCTAAAATCACTACTGGATCTTCTGCCGCCAATAGCACTTGCCATCCTGGTAATGGAACCCAAGCTTGCTCTCCAGAAAACTTAACCAGACGAAATGGTTCAATTTCTGTCAATATCGGCACAGCTTGCAAATCTTGCCGTGATAATGGCAACTCACCTACTACGGGCAAAATTCGGGGTAATTGTTCTTCGAATTCCAGGCGGTAAAAGGGTAAAATTGGCGCTGGACGCTGGGGAACGGTAGTAAAATCAGTCAGTAGGTGTTCGATTTTTTGCCTTGCTGCTGGCGTGTGAGCAAAACGTAAACCTTTGGCGATCAGGCGCGATCGCTGTTGTAAATCTGCATTTTGGCGTGCCAGTTTCCAAACTTGATGAGCAACAGCATCTCCAGGATGGGCAGAAAACCCTTCTGGCAAAGTGCGGTAATAAGAGAACTCTTTAAGTGCTTTTGCTATATCCCGTGCCTCATCAGCATCAACATTATGGAAAAAGATCAGTTCGGCAGCGGCGGCGCGTTCTTCTTGGGTGAGCAAACGGAGTTCGTATAAAACATCACTGCCGCGTGTGGCATAGTGCGATCGCGTTTCTTCCGATACTCCAGAGTTTTCCAAAGAATTGTAAACTTGAGAACCAACAACTACCTGATTTTGTTGAATTGGCTCAAATCCAGTCGCCTCAAAAATTTCTTGGGGGTTGTAACCGGTTTTTAGCAACGAGGCGATCGCCGTTCCCCATTCCACCCAGTTGCCTTGTTTTTGCCTCAGTCTTCGTAGTAACTCTTGTGCTACATCGTTAGTAGCATTGTCTTCGGGATTCTGAGCGTTGGGTGGTAGATCAGTCATAATCGGGATGCGAGCTTCAACTTGAGAGGATGATTAACACCTCATGAGCAAGTCTTATTCTAATCTATAGAATTACCCAGACCTACTGCCTTGAGTTTAGAAAAAGCCAGGAGGTTGGAATTTCAACCCATATAATTATAAGCCCTTCTACAAGTAACACTACGCACATCTGTGCGCCTCTACTGCGTGTTGTATCCAAAGGAGATTTATAAACCTACCTTAATCTATGCAAAACTTTAGCTGAAACCCTAATTTTCTTCTTAGAGCAATTCATGTAGACGCAAAGTGATGAGCTAGTCCGATGGACGGGTTCGCCAGCATCAAGGAACTGGCGTTAGCGTAGCCCTGGGCGTAGAATTTCCCACAGGGTATTAGCCCCTACCGCGTGTAGTTTTGCGTCAGCCCTACTATGATGAAAATCGCCATAGTGACGCTGATTTAGTTGGTTCTTCTGGTGCGGTCTTTCCTAATTCAGATATTTTGGCAGGTAATTTTTCTCTGTATAGCTCACTGTTATAGTTTTAAAATATGCAAAATAGCTCCGTATAAACCCTTGGCAATTTTTAGCTATTCTCAACTAAGCTTGGTATGGAATATAACAAGATAGTGAATATTTAAAGGAAATATCTTATGGATAATCCCAGTGTCGAAATTGATAAAGTCCAATATCAAGTAATGACTCTCGAACGGCCAAAAAAGCTGAAAATATTGGTAGTTGACGATGAGCCAGATAATCTCGATCTCCTTTATCGCACCTTTCGACGCGACTTTAATGTTCTGAAAGCTGATAGTGGAGTGAACGCTCTACAAGTTTTGGCAGCAGAAGGGGAGGTAGCTGTGATTATCTCCGATCAACGGATGCCAGAAATGAAAGGAACTGAATTTCTGAGCAAAACTGTACCTCAGTTTCCCGATACGGTGAGGATAATTCTCACTGGATTTACTGATATTGAAGACTTGGTAGAGGCAATTAATGCTGGACAAGTCTACAAATATATCACCAAGCCTTGGGACCCAGGAGAACTCAAGGCAGTGGTGCAAAGAGCAGCAGAAACCTACGACTTGCTCAAGCAACGTACAGAAGAATTACGCCGCGCTCATGCTCAAATGGCGCTGCTGAGTGTTTTGGTGCAGGTAACTCAAGCAGCTTCTAGTTTAGAGGAAACTCTCGCTCCAATCGCTAAGGCTGTGAGTGATACTTTTGGGACAGAAGGCTGTATCTTACAACTTACAGATGGAAATACTCTGATTGCAACTCAAGGAACTTACAGCGATACAGGTAAAATAGAGAATTGGCTATCTCTTGATCCACTAACAACGCAAGCGATCGCCACTGGGCAAATGCAAGTTTCTTTAAATATACCTAAAGACACTAAACTAATTGATGCTACTCACTACCAAAATACTGGTGTGCAAGCACATTTAGTTATCCCAATTAGCTACCATAATCAACTTTTGGGCGTATTATCGCTACAGTGGAAACAACCTTGCACTTTGCGGGAAGATGAATTAATGCTAATTAATTTATCAGCACAACTGGTAGCGATCGCTCTGACTAGCAGTGGATACCATCAAACCATTGTGTAGTTGTCATTTGTCCTTTGTCATTTGTCTTTTACCCTTGGCAAATGACGAATGACTAATGACCAATGACCAATGAATTATTGACCAATGACTAACGAAGTTCAATCCATTTTTAACCGTATTGCTCCAGTTTATGACCAATTGAACGATTGGTTGAGTTTGGGACAGCATCGAATTTGGAAGGAAATGGCAGTTAAATGGAGTGCAGCTAAATCGGGTGATACTGCATTAGATTTGTGCTGCGGTAGTGGCGATCTAGCTTTACGTTTGGCAAGGCGCGTGGGAGCTACAGGATATGTATATGGAGTGGACTTTTCCTGCAACCTACTAGAAACTGCTAAAGAACGTTCCCAAAAACAATACCCTCAACCTGCGTTGGCTTTGCCCGCCGTAGGCATCGCCTGGGTAGAAGCAGATGTACTAAATTTACCCTTTGACGACAACCAATTTGATGCCGCAACAATGGGCTATGGTTTAAGGAATGTTAAAGATATTCCTCGCAGTCTCCAAGAGTTATACCGTGTTTTGAAACCGGGTGCTAAAGCTGCAATTTTGGACTTTCATCGACCGAGCAATCCTCAGTTACGTGCCTTTCAGCAGTTGTATCTGGATAGTTTCGTGGTGCCAGTTGCCAATTATTTAGGGTTAAAAGAAGAATATGCTTACATCAGTCCCAGCTTAGACCGCTTTCCCATAGGCCAAGAGCAAATAGAGTTAGCGCGTCAAGTTGGTTTTGCTCTTGCCACACACTACCCCATTGCGAACGGTATGATGGGAGTGCTGGTAGTCAGCAAATTTTAGATTTTAGATTTGGGATAGCGTGGCGTAAAGCCTTCTCTTCTCTTTCAGAGACGCTAACGCGAACGAGAGGCTTTGCCAATGGCATAGATTCGCTTAGAGCGAGTCTGCGAACGTCTTTTAGATTGGGGACTGCGGAGTAGGTAATGGCTAATGGAAAATCGTTAGTAGTTAGTGGAAAAACAACTTATAACTAATAACCGCCAATTACCAATCCCCAATCCCTAATTTCTAATCTAGAATTCACAATCCAAAATCCAAAATCCAAAATCCTGTGGACTGGTCTCATCTTTGGCTTTATGTGTCTCCCCCGGTACTGGGTGGAATTATTGGCTATTTCACAAATGATATAGCCATCAAAATGTTGTTCCGTCCTTACAAAGCAATTTACATTGCTGGACGAAGAGTACCCTTCACGCCTGGCTTGATTCCCCGCAACCAGGAACGTCTAGCTCTGAACATTTCCAAGACCATTATGGGGTCACTGTTGACACCACAAGAATTACAAAATTTGGCGCGGCGTTTGTTGCAAACAGAACGCGTGCAAGCAGCAATTCTCTGGCTGTTGCGTTTGGCGATTGAACAAATCAACACAGAAAAAAACGAGAAAAGTGCCAAAATTGTCGCGGGAATTTTGCGAGATTTGCTAGGGGAATCCTTACCTCGGTTACTCAAGGTTTTAGCGCGACGTGAAGACTTTTTGGAAGCGCAAATCAATCAGATTTTTGACCAGATATTGCTGGAATTTCAACTGAGTGAAGAACAAGCGACAAGGCTTGCTGATTGGTTGTTAGAAGTAGTTTTACCACCGGATATGCTGCGCCAAGCGATAGTTGATTTTTTGACCGATCGCACGATTCAAATTATTGATGAAGGGTTCCGCGAAAAAACCAGTGGTACTTATTGGGTTGTAGCAAATTTGTTTGGCTTACGTAACACTCTTACACGGCTACGAACTTTTTGCTTAGATGAGAAAGAAGCTACCAATAATCGTTTGCAGGAATTGACTCAAGATTTGCAAATACGCGATCGCATCAGGAAATTCCTGCAAAATTTATCATTACAAAACTTGCCGATGGGTACGGTGCGCCAACTGCGAAAGACCACCCGCGAAAGTGTCCGCCATTACCTCCAAAACAGTGGCAGCGATTTTTTACAAGGATTAACTGATTCTGTTGATTGGGAAAATATTGCTGTAGTGCTACTGAATCGTCTTAGTACTTCACCGGTTGTCAGTACTTCTTTAGAAGTGATGAGTCAAGAGTTGGCTCTAATTTTAGACAAGTATTTGGAAAAAGATTTAGAAATAATTGTGGCACAGGCAATTCCGATTTTATCGATAGATCAAGTGATAGTTGACCGCGTGAAATCAACTTCACCTGCGGATCTAGAAGCTGCTATCGAGGGAATTGTCAAAAATGAATTGCAAGCCATTGTGACTTTAGGTGGTGTTTTAGGTTTTGTTATCGGCTTATTGCAGACAGTATTTTTAATATTAAGTCAATATTAATTTTTGTCAGATCATAGCTGTAAGCTGCCCAAATTCTGAAATGAGTGAAATTGAGCGATCGGCTTTTGGCAAGAGATATGAGTTATCAATACCCAAGCAAAGGGCATACTACTTGTATAAATTTATATTATTAAATCGGTGCCACAAGGTTAAGTACAGATGGATGCCATCAATATATATATAGTGCTTTTTCAAAAATGAAACAGTAATCCTAATACTCCGGCAACTATCTACAACTATCTATCTATTATTTAGATGCACCACCTGCATTACTACATTAGATATATCAATATCGTAGGGCTGGGCAATGAGACAACCGCGCTCACCCCAGAACTGATGCAACAAAGCTATAACCGATTGAAAATTCACACTTCCCCCTTATTACTCGACACAGTGCATAAACCATTGTTGCCTAGAAGCCTGTACGGTGGGGAGTTAGAGGGGACAGAAAAGCAGTCCAAAAGAATTTTGGAAAAAATAGTTGACACAAGGAGTTGTGTTCGCTATATTGAATAAGTGCCTGAAGCGGAGAGCTTAAAAGCGACTCGCGAAAAGGGATACTGAACCTTGAAAATATTATAGTTTGAAAGCAATAATACAGCAAGTGTGTTGCGTCAAGAAAATAAGATAACTAAGCTGAAGTTAAAAAAGAGCAGCTAAATTGAGCTATAAAGCTTTCCAAATTAAAACGGAGAGTTTGATCCTGGCTCAGGATGAACGCTGGCGGTATGCTTAACACATGCAAGTCGAACGGTGTCTTCG
>NZ_JACKZS010000149.1 GCF_014222285.1 Nostoc sp. UCD121 | reverse complement strand
GGTATGGGCAGGGTGGGGAGATGAAGAATGGAACGGTCGAAATTAAAGAAGATGGAAGAAAAAGGGAAGAAGTATTTTAGAACTCATGAGGATTTAGCCATTTATCAATTAGCATTTGAAACAGCAATGCAAATTTTTGAATATTCTAAAAAGTTCCCAGTTGAAGAAAAATATTCATTAACTGACCAAATTCGTCGCTCCGACGCTCGAAGACTCGCTACCGCTTCACAATCTCGCTCTGTCTGTGCAAATATGGCAGAGGCCTGGAGAAAACGGCAATATAAAGCCGCTTTTGTCGCTAAAGTCAATGATTGTGAAGCGGAGGCAGCAGAAACTCAAGTTTGGTTAAAGTTTGCTGTGAAATGTCAATATCTTACGGTCGAACAAGGAAGAGAACTCTATGCTCCTTACAATCAAGTTTTTAGTGGGTTAGTCAAGATGATTACCCATCCAGATGATTGGTTACTTGACTAAATTTCCACACCTCTCACACCTTCCACACCCTATGAGTGAGAAATTCGGGTTATCCTCTTCATTGACCGAGTTTGCTGTTAGCTAATGCTCAGGTTGTTCAATGGGAATTTCGATCGCAAACTCTGCTCCTTGTCCAACAGAAGAAGTGCAGGTAATATTTCCTCGGTGTTTTTGGACGATGATCTGATAGCTAATAGATAATCCTAGCCCACTACCTTTGCCCACGGGTTTTGTGGTAAAAAATGGGTCAAATAAACGCGATCGCACCGACTCTTCTATACCAGGGCCACTATCTGCGATCGCAATTTTGATCGTATTTAAGTCTGTCATCTCTGTGTGAATCCTAATTTGGGGAGTAGTAAAGAGCCACTGCGGGTTTGAGGTTTCTCCAAGTGTAGGAACTGGTGTGTCTCCCCAATTAGAGCGACTCCCGTCAAATGGCATTTGGGTAAAAGATTGATTCCCCACTCCCGACTCCCCATTACTCCTGATCCCCAGGGGGGGTACCACCTTCTCCATTCCCTCTTCTATGGCATCAATAGCATTATTCAATAAATGCATAAATACTTGGTTTAGTTCACTCGCATAGCAAGTAACTAGGGGCAAGTTACCATAATCTTTCACTACAATAATTGCGGGACGGTCTGTTGCTTCTCTGAGTCGATGTTGTAACATCACCAAAGTGTTTTCGATGTCTTCATGGATATTTACCCGCTTCATCTCTGCTTCATCATGCCGAGAAAAGTGTTGTAGCGCCACGACAATTTCCCGAATGCGATCGGAGCCTCTATACATTGCACCTATGAGGTTTTGTAGATCGTTAATCACAAAATTTAGGTCTACATCTTGGGATATTTGCTGAATTTTTGGCGTGGGTTTAGGATATTCTTGTTGATAAACTTCAATTAGATTTACTAGGTCTTGCACATATTGACCAGCATATTGGAGATTACCATAAATAAAACTGATCGGATTATTAATTTCATGAGCCAGCCCAGCCACTAGCTGCCCCAGCGCCACCATCTTTTCGTTCTGAATCTGTTGAACTTGAGCAGATTTTAAGTTGTCAAGAGCTTCTTGCAATAAAAAGTTTTTTTCTTGCAGCCTAACTTGGAGCAAACGTAAATTAATCTGATTTTCAATTCGCAACACAACCTCTGCTCCATGAAAAGGTTTGGCAATATAATCTACACCACCAACATCAAAAGCTTTTACTTTATCCACAACATCATCCAGGGCGCTGATAAAAATTACTGGGACTTCACAAGTTTTATCGTCAGCCTTCAGTTGTTGACAAACTTCATAGCCATCCATCCCTGGCATATTGATATCCAGCAAAATCACATCCGGCAAAACCATTTGACATGCAGTTAGTGCCATTTTTCCGTTTAAAGCTTTGCGAACTTCAAAACCTTGTGCAGTCAACATTGCCGATAAAAGCCTCAAATTATCTGGGGTATCATCGACCACCAAAATATTTTTTTTATGATGGTTAGTTTGATTGAAATGCATTATGTATCAAAAGCTATGCTTGTAATGATTGAGGATAGTAAATGCTTATTTAAAATTACCCTGATTTTTTTGCTCAATTTCACCAAAATACTTATATTTATAGTTTAACTCCCACAGAGGCTAGAGAGTTTTATAAACTACCAAAGCTATTGGCCAATTATGAGCTTGGCGAACCTGATAGCCTGCTTATAGCAGCTTATCTAGATAGCCGACATAGATAATCTAGCCAAACGCCAACAATGAAATTTTTTCCAAGTACTTAGTGGATAGTTACCATTGGGGTGATGCGGCAAGCAACTTAACAACCAATTGTTGTTCAATGGGTTCAGAAAACAGAAATCCTTGAGCAAAATTACAATTTAGACTTCTCAACTGGGCTAACTGTTCTTCTGTTTCAACACCTTCAGCGATCGCACTCATGCCCATTGAGTTGGCAATGCCAATCATTGCTGGTACTAACCCCATATTTTCTTTATTATCCTGCATACGTTTGACAAAAGATTTATCAATTTTGAGGGCATTTAAAGGAAAGCTGTGCAGGTAACTTAAAGAGGAATATCCTGTACCAAAGTCATCCATAATCAACTTTATATTTCGTTGTTTTAGTTGTTGAAAAATTATCTTAATTGCATTAGTGTTTTCCATAATTACACTTTCTGTTATTTCTAATTCTAAATATGTAGGATTTATTTTAGTTTCATAAATAATTCTGTCAATTTGTTCGACAAAATTGGGTTGTAAAAATAACCTAGCACTCAAATTGACACTAATAGTTAGAGGTTCTGGTGTCACTGGCTGATGTTGCCAGATGCTTAGTTGATGACAAGCTGACTGTAATACCCAAGTATTGATGGCATTAATCAAACCTGTTTCTTCTGCTACAGGAATAAATTCTGTAGGAGGAACTAGACCCCGAATTGGATGTTGCCAGCGCACCAAGGCTTCAAATCCAGAAATTCTACCTGTAATTAGAGAAACAATTGGCTGATAATAGACGAGGAATTCTTGCCTTTCAACAGCCCTTCGTAGGTCATTTTCTAACTCTAAAAGCTGAATAGCTTCCTGATGCATCGCTGGATTAAAAACATGATATTTGGCTCTTCCTTGAGCCTTAGCCCGATACATTGCCGTATCAGCATCCCGCAGCAAATACTCTGGACGATCGTAATCTTTATTGCCCCAACTAATGCCAATACTGGCATTCATAAAGACTTCATATCTTGATAGTTTAAAAGCAAGTGAGAGCTGTTTTAGAATCCTATCGGCAACTTGGATTGCGATATTGATATCCGTAATATTTTCTAAGAGAATTCCAAATTCATCACCACCCAATCGGGCTAGAGTATCAATAGGTATGAGACAAGCTTGCAGGCGACGAGCGATAGAAATCAGCAATTCATCCCCTACCAAATGGCCAAGGGAATCATTGACAACTTTGAAGCGATCGCAGTCTAAAAAAAGTACTGCAAACTGATAACTAGATTCTTGCTTTGCTCGATTGAGAGCATTATCTAGTCGCCTCATAAACAACACTCGGTTTGGTAATCCTGTCAGCGAATCATGCAGCGCTATATCTAATAGTTTACTTTGCAACTTCTGGCGAGAATTGATTTCTTTTTGAAGTTTTTGGAGAGCTTTTTCTAGCTCCTCAGTTCGCTGTGTTACCCGATGTTCCAATTCTACATTTAGTTTCAATATTTCTAATCGCGCTGACCTCAATGCCAGTTGATTTTTCACGCGTACTAAAACTTCTTGAAACTCAAAAGGTTTAGTGATGTAGTCTACACCGCCTACCTTAAAGGCTTTAACTTTGTCAAAAACATCATCTAAAGCGCTAATAAAAATTACCGGAATATCGGCTGTTAGCTCCCAAGCTTTAAATGCCTGACAAATTTCATAGCCATCTACTTCTGGCATCATAATATCGAGCAAAATCAGATCCGGCAATACTGTTTGAGTTGCTGTCAGTGCCATTTGCCAGTTCAAGGCTTTACGAACGTTATACCCTTCCCTTGTCAATATTGAGGATAAAACCCGGAGGTTATCCGCCATATCGTCAACGATCAAAATATCTTTTTTATTAGGGTCTAAATGCTCGTGATTCATTCTACGTTTGTTCTAGTCAATTCCATAATTTTCTCAAACTGGTAGTTATTTGCTAAATCCCTAAGAACTTGCGATACCTGAACATTATCTGAGGGAATTTGCTTGATTAACTCTAAAATCAATTCATCGCTACAGCTGGCTGCGGCATAGTGAATCTTTTGCAGCCACTCAGGTGACATTTGTGATAAATGACTCAGGAGTTCAGCAAAACTAACAAATATCTGTGTAGCTTGCTCGGCAACTGCTGTATTTAGGTTTTCTATTTGATTGGTATACTTTACACCCAGATGTTGGCTCAGTTTTTCCAATAATACTTCCTGTGTGAATGGCTTGCGAATAAAATCATCGCAGCCAATAGATAAAATCTTCTGGCGTTCTTCCTCAAAGGCGCTAGCAGTTAGGGCAATAACGATTGTGTGTTTATTCAAACAACTCTGCTCTGTCTCCAGGAAGTCGAAACAGGCAGCTAAGGCTTTTGGCGATCGCAAAATGGCCCCATCAGAAGCATCACGATTGTGTTCTGTGACACTAGCTACTTCTGGTGTGGGATAGGCTTTGTATATAGTTTTGAGAATTTCACGCTCACCTGAATCGGTTAACCCTCCGTTAAGATATTGGCTCCCCGATGATGTCAGTTGTTTAAATTTTGGGAACCTCCGCAATCTATTGGCTGTCCCATGCCCTACTTGTTTACCTTTAATTATTCTTGTAGCTTCGTAGCCGTCCATGATCGGCATTCGCATATCCATAAAAATCAAGTTTGGTTGCCAAGATTCCCAATTACTAACTGCTTCTAGACCATTTGTAGCTTCCCTGACTTCAAAGCCCAGAGATGTCAGAATTTTAACTAGCAGTAGACGGCTTTCTTTAGCATCATCAACTACTAAGATGCGGTATGCTTTTTCACTCGGCGCTAAAGATAGAATTTGAGATTTAATTTGGGTTATCGGCATTTCTCTAGGACAAGCTAAAGCAATTTGAATATCAAAGGCAAATGTACTACCCATACCAGGAGTACTGCTGACTGTAATATCTCCCCCCATCAGTTGTACGTATTTACGGCTAATTGCTAAACCTAGCCCTGTTCCCTGTTGAGATTTTCTACCGATTTCGGTTTGCTCAAAAGCCTCAAACAGCAAGCCAATTTCTTGTGGAGTAATACCGCAACCAGTGTCTTGTACCTCGAAGAAGAGGCGAGGGTTACAAGAAAGATTTTCCTCTTCCTGCTCCCATCTCAGCCGTAGAGTTACTCTGCCAATATCAGTAAATTTGATGGCATTCCCCAAGAGGTTGAGCAAAACTTGAAATAATTTATTTTCATCGGTTTCTATGTACTGAGGAATGTCGTGTGCATACTCAAATACTATTTGTAAGCTCTTAGATGCAGCACGCAAATACAGCATCTCTTCTAAGTTATTCAATAGATGAATTAAGTCAAAGCTACTGCGATTTAATGTGATCCTCCCAGCTTCGATTTTAGACATTTCTAGAATGTCGTTAATTAAGTTAAGTAGATGTTCGCCAGCACGATTAATAATTGCCAAGTTTTCTTGATGTTCGCTAGATAGCGAATAATCTCGGCTCATGACTTGGGTGAAACCAAGAATGGCGTTGAGTGGGGTACGCAGTTCGTGGCTCATGTTCGCCAGGAATTCGCTTTTGGCGAGGTTGGCGGCGGCGCTTCGTGCTGCTTCCCGAATGGCTGCTTGCTGTTCTTGGGCGGCGATTTTTTGCGATTGAATCAGTTCTTCTTGGGTGGTTTGCAGTTGCTCAATCACTTGCTGGAACTCTTCAGTACGTTTTTTGACTTGAGCTTCTAAGGTGCGATTATATTCTGCTAATAAGTTTTCTGCTTGTTTGCGTTGGGTGATATCAAAAAAGGTAGCCATCGCAAAAGCCAAATTTCCCGATTCATCATAGATGGGCTTGCCCAAAACTTCAACGGGAATAATCTTGTCAAAATGGCGAACTTCCATATCATCAATCCTGGTACTTTCCCCAAGCAATGCTCTCAAAATTGGTAGGCGATCACTGGGATAAAGTTGATCTGTGCCGGCAAGGTAAGCTTGATATACCTCTGACAATTGTTCGCTGCTAACTTCTGCGATCGCTCCTTGACCAAGAATTTGCTGCCCAATATGATTTGTGTAATAAGGTTCACCTTCAGCATCTATAATAAATACACCTACTGGCATAGCTTCTAAAAATTTAGTTAGCCGACTCTGACTTTCAGATAAAGCTTCATTTAAAACTTGCATCTGAGCATTCTTTGCCTCCAAAACACTGAAGGATGCTTGCAGCTGCTTTGCCATAGTTTCAAATGACTTGGCTAGTTCCCCCAACTCATCGGATCTCTGAATTTCTGGTGTTTGCTCCCATTCACCTTGAGCAATTTTCTTAGCTGATGTGTTTAATTGTAAAATCGGCTTAATTACCCAACGAGCAGTTAAAATCCCGATTCTTGTAGCCACTAAAAAAGCAACTATGCACAGCAAAATGGTGATGCGGGTGTTCTCATTAATTTGCTCCATAAATTCGCCTTCAGGAATCACCGCCACGATTAGCCAATCTAAACCCAGTTCATCCTTCCAACTTTTGACTTGGACAAAATAACGCATTCCATCGGCGCTAAAAGTTAGCTGTTGCTTCCCCACAACAAACCCAAGACTACCAAAGCGTTTGATCAAAGATTGGGTTGTAAGCCTAATTAAAGAATTTCGACTTTCTAATGCCGATCGACGTTTTATTTGACCATTAATGATGCTATATGGTGGTTCGGTAGAAGAAGCCACTATTAACCCAGAACGCTCTAAAATAAAGGCTTTACCCGATTGGTCGGTGTTTAATTTGGTTAAAAAGTTGCTGATTTGTGACAAAATTAAATCAACACTAATCACCCCAACAAGCTTGCGGGTCTTATCGTAAACAGGATAGCTGGAAGATATAGATAAAACTTCTGGTTTATCTTCCCATTGATAGATTTGACTCCAAACGGGTTTGCCTGCCTTGACTGCATCTGAATACCACGCTTCTGTCCGAGGATCGTAATCTTTAACTTGCTGAAGCTGGCGACGATTTCCCTTCAAGTCTGAATCATAAATATAAAGTTTCCCAATACCATACTTTTGACTAACTTCATTAATCAACAGCTTGCCATCATCTAAACGTTCAATACCGATAAATTCCCCTTTGGGGTTGGCAAAGCTGTTGTAGCCAACATTGAAAACCTGCATTTGTTTCCAAAAATAATTTCCGGTAGTTTTAAAATCAGAAAGGTTGAGCATACCTAGCTCAACCGCATCTAAGTTAATTTGATTTATTTGCTTCGGAGTTGTTAAATAGTTATTAAGATGCTGTTCAATGCGATCGCAGATTTCATTTTCTAATTGGCTAGCAAGCTCTCTTACCGCTTTTTGTCCGTTTTGATATGAAAGATAGCCCACAAGCCCCACCGCCCCGCAAATTTGCAATATAAAGGGGACAATCAGAACATACTTTAGGGGCATCCTGGCGTAAACTTTGCCAACTAAGCAATTAAGAGATTTGACGGACTGAAGTTTGGATAACATTGTTGTTTAATTTTTCCCCAGCATATATTTGGGGCATTTTTGCTATGCCAGCTACATTTAATACCAAAAAAATTACGGTGTGTCATCACTTTGATCATGACATTTCTGAGAAAATTGAGTATAAAAAAACCATTAAAAATTTTGTTTGGATACTTGTCTGACTAGTTAAGTTTCTCCAACCTCCAATTTTCAAGTTTTGCTTAGGCATAGCCGATTTGTAAACATTACGGCTTAATTCGCTCAGTTTTATCTGGTAATGTATCAGTACATTTGCTCAGAAAAACTGAAATTTAACCGATAAGCTACAGTATGCCATTCTAAAATTCAGGTTGCCATTAGCACCTCATCCTAAATTTAATTTCTAATTGCTGAGGTCTTGATTTTCCAGTCTCGAAACCTCTGGACTTGCACAAAAACCTATATCTAACTACAACAATTTTAAAATTTTCATGCAAATACATAGTAATAACAAAAAAAATCCAAGAAAGTTTACTTAGTGTTTTTTGTTGTAAAGAAATATTAATTTTATTATAGAAGTATGTCAACTTTATCACCTATTTGCAAAATTTTTCCGGCTGAGGATATAGGCAATTGGGTATTAACACTCAATCTGTAAAAGTGATTAAAAGGCGATGAAGCAACCCAATTAGGCAGAGTTGCTTGCCTCTGGGTTGCAAAGATTTTTTGAAAGCTTGGGTAAGCTTCCCCTGAGTAAGAATCGCGTGTTGGAACTATACAACGCTGGCATGGATTAACCCCAAAAAAATCCACATTCCCCACTCGAAAGGAGACTAAATCACCTTGTTCGCTAAATAACCGATCTTCCCAAAATGCTGGTACACCATCAATCTCGATATTGGCACGTATCCGACGGCGTATTTCATCTACACTTAAACCGGGAAACCAAGAAGCTACTTCTGTCAACGTTGCTGTACTTATTACCGTTGGGCCTGGCGAGTGCGTATCGTCAGGAAAGCCCATTAGAGAGTTTTGCCTTAATCTAACAGCAAACTCAAAATAATTACTCAAAGTTGCTTCTAGGGCTTGCCGTTCCTCATCCAGATGAAAAACTTGTTGTGAGTAGCCGCCTGGGATCTGTAGTGAAATAGTTCTATTCAAAAGTGCAAATTGCGCCCTTAGTAAATGGATTTTAACATGACGCTTGCCGTTGACAAATTTATCCCGCTCATCAAAGATGGCAAACTCGCGGTCATGCTGTAGTGCGCCACTGGCAAGAACTCCAACCTTTTCAACTTCAACACCATCCAGTGATTTAACTGGATACAGTAAAATCTTGGCTAGGTAAGGCATCATAGTAATTTTAGATTTTAGATTTTAGATTTTAGATTAGTGATTTAGCACTCCCTAATCTAAAATCTAAAATTCTTTTATGACTTATCCACCTTACTAATAATGTAATAAACCTCGTTTACCTTGAGAACCGTAGTTTTGTAGGTTGGGTGCAGCGTTAGCGTAACCCAACATAAAATTTGGTGGTAATGTTGGGTTGCGTTTCACTCCACCCAACCTACATAAATATATCTTTTAAAAAACTCTTGGTTTCAACAAAGATGAGGTTTACTCTAAATTTTTATTAAGTAAGCTGTTCGTCATCTAGTTTTACAGGGCAATCTAAGGCAGCAAATGGGTTTAGGCGCTAAATTATCAAATTTAGATGCGCGTCAGCTTAAGAGCATCAAGCTAATTATCTGTTATGGAGTTGTTTGGGGATATGGTGGTACTTTATCTATTCCTCCAACATCATTTAGAGGCCAAAAACGAACTACAGCTCGTCCAATAGTATTCTGGCGAGGGACAACACCCCAACAGCGCCCATCGTAACTATTGTTACGATTATCACCTAATACTAAGTATGAATCATCTGGTATAGTCTGGGATTTTTCCAAAAAAGGTGGCTGTGGCCCTGATTGGCAAACATCAATAACTGTGCTTTTGCCAGAACTGAGATAATTACCTTCTGGCAAGAGTTTGTTGTTAATATAAACCTTGCCATCTCTGAGTTGCACTTGTTCTCCAGGTAAGCCAATTACCCTTTTAATAAAAGCATCGTAATATTGTTCTTTTTGTAGCTCTCCAGTAGGTGAAAATACTACGATATCTCCACGCTGCGGGTCAGCAAATTTATATTTCAACTTATCGACAATGATTTTGTTTGCCTCCCACTGGTTTGGCGTACCATGCAGAGTGGGTTCCATAGCACCAGAAGGAATTCAGCGTGCTTCGGTAAAAATAAGGATATATATACCAATAGTCCAGAAGACTATTATTACAGTACCCTCAACAATGGTCTTACGGCTGATATTGGGCATATCATATTTTCTTTTACCTTCTTCTGGAAGCTAGCTGATTGCTCAAGCAAAGAATGTAATAGTCCTAAATTCTTCTTGAGCAAAAGCATCAAGCTAAATTATCTGTTATGGACTTGTTTGTGAATATGGTGGTACTTTATCTATTCCTCCAACATGATTTAGAGGCCAAAAGCGAACTACAGCCCGGCCAATAATATTCTGGCGAGGGACAACACCCCAACAGCGTCCATCATAACTATTGTTACGATTGTCACCTAATACTAAGTAGGAATCATCTGGTATGGTCTGGGGTTTTTCTAAAAAAGGTGGCTGTGGCCCTGATTGGCAAACATTAATAATTGTACTTTGACCACGAGCGAGATAATTAGTTTCTGGAAGGGGTTTGTTGTTAATATAGACCTTGCCATCTCTGAGTTGTATTTGTTCTCCGGGTAAGCCAATTACCCTTTTAATAAAAGCATCCTGATATTGTTCTTTTTGTAACTCTTTCGTGGGTGAAAATACTATGATATCTCCACGTTGCGGGTCAGCAAATTTATATTTCAACTTATCGACAATGATTTTGTCTGCTTCCCACTGGTTTGGCGTACCATGCAGAGTGGGTTCCATTGACCCAGAAGGAATCCAGCGTGCTTCAGCAACAAAGGTACGAATTCCCAGAGCTAGAACAATACTCAATACAATTGTTCTACCTAGCTCTGCGATCCAGGAATTATCGGGTTGTTGACTAGAGTTGTTATCAGACACTTGATTTTGCATGAAATTACTTAACTGAAGGAAAGATGTAGGTAATTAACTCGCCTAGTGAGACTTTATCTGTTAATTTTAACGGGAAAATTTTAATTTCCTGGTGTATGTTCGCATCTTGACTACCAATTTTAGATTATTGATAAATGGGGTTCTTCATAGATTAAAAATAAACTTTTTTTTAACGGTCAGCAAAAAAGTTAACATTCAGAGCGCGACTAAGTTTAACCTAAAAGCATAGTTATCTGTAATATATAGCTCCCTGCCTAAAAAAGTTAGCCTTATGTCATCTCCACAAATTTTACTGATTCGTCGCGCTCGCATAGTCCTACCCAATGGTGAAATGATGATTGGGGATGTGTTGACCCGCGATCGCCAAATAGTCGAAGTTGCCCCAGAAATCTCCCAAACAGCAGTAGTCACTGAAAT
The DNA here is from genome assembly GCF_014222285.1 of Nostoc sp. UCD121. GTDB lineage: Bacteria > Cyanobacteriota > Cyanobacteriia > Cyanobacteriales > Nostocaceae > Nostoc. The sequence continues at coordinate 8,505 of NZ_JACKZS010000149.1, read as the reverse complement.
TGACGCAGAAGGGTTAACTTTGTTGCCGGGAGTGATTGATCCGCAGGTACATTTCCGGGAACCTGGCTTAGAACACAAGGAAGATTTATTCACCGCTAGTTGTGCCTGCGCTAAAGGTGGAGTCACTTCATTTTTAGAAATGCCTAATACACGCCCTCTAACAACGACACAGCAAGCTTTAGACGACAAGCTAGAACGGGCCTCACAAAAGTCCTTGGTTAATTATGGCTTTTTTATTGGGGCAACAGCAGAGAATCTTCCAGACTTGCTTTTGGCCAAACCCACACCGGGAATTAAGATTTTCATGGGGTCGATGCACGGTCAGTTGCTAGTTGATGGTGAAACAGCATTAGAGACGATATTTGCTAAAGGCGATCGCTTGATTGCCGTTCATGCCGAAGACCAAGCTAGAATCAACCAACGTCGCCAAGAATTTGCCAACATTCACGATCCAGCCGTTCACTCGCAAATTCAAGATAATCAAGCGGCTTTGTTGGCAACCCAACTGGCATTAAAACTTTCTCAAAAATATCACCGTCGTTTGCATATTCTCCATCTGTCAACAGCCGAAGAAGCAGATTTGCTGCGTCAGGAAAAACCTAGCTGGGTGACAGCAGAGGTAACGCCACAGCATTTGGTGTTGAACACCAGTGCTTATGAAAAGATTGGTACTTTAGCACAGATGAATCCACCTTTGCGATCGCCCCACGATAACGAAGTTCTCTGGCAAGCTTTACGCGATGGCGTGATTGATTTCATCGCTACAGATCACGCACCCCACACCTTAGAAGAAAAAGCTCAAGAATACCCCAATACTCCTTCAGGAATGCCTGGGGTGGAAACTTCCCTGGCTTTGATGTTAACTGCGGCGATAGAGGGAAAGTGTACTGTTTCCCAAGTTGTCAACTGGATGTCTAAGAATGTAGCTGTGGCTTATGGTATTCCCAATAAGGGAGCGATCGCACCTGGTTATGATGCCGATTTAGTGCTTGTAGATTTAAATACATACCGTCCAGTCCGGCGTGAGGAACTTTTAACCAAATGCCATTGGAGTCCATTTGAAGGCTGGAACCTCACTGGCTGGGCTACAACTACCATTGTCGGCGGTGAGATAGTTTATGAGAAAGGCCAAGTAAATACCCAAGTCCGGGGTCAAGCTTTAACTTTCTTGTAGCAAATATTTATTTAAGCTTACGTAGTAGACAGATAATTATACATCGAAGCCATACTTGAACAGGCAAGATTTTCATCTATCCACAGTTAAGACTAGACCAATGCGGTTTGGTAAAAGCTAAAAGACGAAAATCTTTGTTTTTCCTCCTTTACCCTTTTATCCAAAGGGTATTGACTTGCTGCTGTATCAGAAATTGCAACATGAAACTCTGAATTTCTTTATAAGGGGAGCATCCACTTTTAGAAGAAACACCGGGCGATTGGAAATCGCGGCTATACAGACTAAACCCGCGCAGGCGGGTTTTATAGAGTCCGCGCAGGCAGACGAAAGTTTGTATAGCCCCAGACTTATAGTGGTCTATCGCATTAATTCTGATAGGTGAATCAAATTTCAATTTCTCTTCTTTCCTCCTTCCTTTGCGCTCTTTGTGTCCTTTGCGGTTCGTTATCTTATCCCTCAAATTTAATGCGATAGACCACTAGTAGTTCATGTCATTAGTTTTGATGGGTTGCGAGATCCCCGACTTCTTTAAGAAGTCGGGGATCTGAACACCTTAACCTTTCAGAAATAATCAAGGAGAATTGCTATGTCCTTCAAAATTTTAGCTTTAGATGGTGGTGGTATTCGGGGAGTTGTTGCAGCCAGAATGCTTAAACAAGTAGAACAAGAAATTAGAAATCAGGGTAAAGGGAACTTTTTACACGAATACTTTGACCTTATTGCTGGTACTTCTACTGGTTCAATATTGACAGGGGGCATTGCTGTAGGAAAGACAAGTGATGAACTTATTCAACTGTATATAGAGAAAGGTAAAGATATCTTTCCGCCCAATAAAAAAGAACTCTATAAAAATTTGCCGTCCACGCTCAAATCAATTCTTGATGTATTTTCAACATCTAAATATTCTCATGATGGAATTATTAGTGTCCTCAAAGATGCTTATAAATACACAAGAATAAAAGATGTTGAAAAACCTATTATCTTGATTCTGGCTTACGATACGCTATATCGCAATACAACTTTTTTTACAAACTGTCATCCCGATCTAGGAGACAGATGGTACGACGACTGTTATTTATGGGAGATATGTACCGCTTCTGCCTCTGCACCTACTTTTTTTCCGCCATATAAATTAGAACCTGTAGATAAAGAAAAGTTTGGCGATTGGGAATTTCCACACATTGATGGAGGAGTTTCTGCTAACAATCCCTGTCTCGCAGCTTTGAGTTTAGTTATGAGGATAAGTCAGTCTTCAGTATCTCCAGAAATAAAGCAAAAATATAAACTAAATAATCTGCGATTGGAAGATATTTCTATCCTTTCTATTGGCACAGGTCAAACTGGTGAACCATATCAATATAAGCAAATAAGTCAATGGAAAGGCTTAGACTGGGTACAAAATCTGACTAATATCTTTATGGAACCTACATCTGAGATTGATAGCACAATTTGCCGGCAAATTATGGGTGGATACGAGTCTAAACGTTACTTGCGTCTTCAGTTTGAATTAAATGAGACATTTAAACCCAAGCCAAAAGAAACTTATAAAGATCCTCGTATTGTATTACCTCCAGAAGAGCGAAAAAACCGCTTTACAGGCAAAAAAGTTACTCAAGAAATAGATAATACTAGTCCAGAGATTATTCAGCAGTTAATAGATACTACCTCGGCATTCATCGATCAAGGTCTTACGTACTATACCAGGGATGACTCTGGCTTACCGATAAAAAAAGCGATCGCTTCTTTCATTAGAGAAAACTAGTGCATCCACGTAGATATATTAATGTCAACTAACATAAGGTAAAACGTCTCGTATTTATACGATAGTTATGTAAAAATACGAGATGTTTTATTTAAAGCTGCTAACAGTGCTAATTACAGATGTCAATATAACAATTTATTGGTATTTACAATTACTTAAATTATTTTTTTAACTATTAGATAAATCAGTATTATTGTGTATATATTGTGACTTTAATTCGGGTATATTGAGTATAAGGAAAAGTTAGATAACTTCTAGATAGCTTGATGTTGTTTAACTTTTTTGTACTAGCTTTGACTGCTAAATAAGCCAGATTTGTTCTCTTAATGAGAGTAGAGAAACAATCAGGTTAAATCAAGCTGACTAGGTGCTGCAAAAACTCTCATTTAACCCAATAACAGTTTACCTTTTCTTAATTCATACACTATCTAAATCAGTTAAAAAACTGATTATTGCAGCAATAAAGCTGCTGTTACAAAAATTTTTCACTTATTTTGGATTGAGATAACAATGTTAGTGATTTACAGTGGTGAGCGTGGTAGTGGCAGATAGAAGGAGTGTGAAGTTCTCCCTCAACTATTAGCAAAAATTTTTTAGTGTTGCGATCTAAAAAAGTGAAATCTCTTGTACTTCGGTCGGGATATGAGCTTAGATAGCAGCAATGGCTTCACTAAGGGCACAATTGAATGGTATAAGTTCGACTTGACGAGTACCCCCATCCCCATAAGTCAAACTCACACTTAGATAACTATCTGGTTTGTAGGGCAATCGTTCCGCCCATTCAACTGCCACAATTCCTGGTATGACCTCAATACCTTCCCAATAACTTTCTAAATTTAGGGCTGCAACTTCTTGTGGTTCTAAGCGATATAAATCTAGATGGTAAAGGGAGAGTCGTCCTTCTGTGTACTCATTAATCAGGGTGAAAGTGGGACTGACAATAGATTCAGTGATTCCCAAACCCTTACCAATACCTTGAACTAGGGTAGTTTTGCCAGCGCCTAAATCACCTTCAAGTAAAATTACACTGCCCGCAGTTAGGGATTGGCCGAGAGTAATACCTAAGTGTAGCGTCGCCTCTGTATCTGCAAGAAAAATTTTCATAACCGAGTCAAGACGTGATACTTCTCCTTTTTCCATAATGACCTCTACCGTACCACCGCAACAATACTTGTGCTAGTTTCTGCGGATTGTGACGGACAAAACCCGTTTCATCTTCATATAAAACATTAGCTGCAACAATCCTTCGCCCTAGCTGAGTTACGGCTTCTCTATCTAGGAAAACGGGATGGGAGTTTTGTTCGGCGTAACGGATAAGTGATTGCTCTGATGGGGATTTTTTGTGGATTAGCACAGCATCAAATAGCCGTCTTTCTCCACAAGCAGCATCAATTGCTCTAATGTGATCTGCAACAGTGTAGCCTTCAGTTTCTCCCGGCTGAGTCATGATATTGCAGATATAAATACGGGGGGCATCTGATTGAGCGATCGCATCGGCAATTTCTGGTACTAATAAATTAGGAATGAGACTTGTATAAAGACTACCTGGCCCAATAATGATGTAATCAGCTTCTTTAATTGCCTTAATCGCTGCTGGCACTGCCGGCGGATTAGCTGGAATACAGCCAATTTTGACAATTTTACCGCCAGCTTTGGGAATGCTAGACTCCCCCTCAATGCGGCGACCATCGGTTAATTCTGCCCAGAGGCGAACATCACTGAGAGTTGCCGGTAGTACTTGTCCCCGTACCGCTAGCACCTTAGAACTGGCTGCAACCGCTTGTTCTAAATCTCCAGTAATATCACTCATTGCCGTTAAAAACAAATTGCCAAAACTGTGACCCGTTAACCCATCTCCAGCTCGAAAACGGTATTGAAACAATTCTGTTAATAACTTTTCTTCATCTGCTAGTGCAGCCAAACAATTACGAATATCCCCCGGTGGTAACACTCCAAATTCTTGACGCAACCGCCCAGAAGATCCACCATCATCGGCAACAGTGACAATAGCAGTAATATTAGCGCTGTAGGTTTTTAATCCCCTCAACAATGTAGAAAGCCCCGTACCACCACCAATTACCACTATTCTTGGGCCTCGGTACAGTCGATGATGTGCTAGCAAGACATCGATGAGTTCTTCTCCGCCTTCTGCCCTTAGTACTTTAGTAATTGAGCCAACAGTACGAGTTTGCCCCCAAAGCACTAACAGCAAGCCGCCAAGCAGCACCAAAGGCCCACTAACATAGTTGGGTAAAATGTTGGTAATTACTCCTAGGAAACCCCTAAACAACTCAAACATCCAAAAAATTGGGGTCAGCTTAATCCAGATAGCTAACCCCAAACTCGCCAGCAGTACACCCCCAATACTGATCAACAACCAACGTTTTACCGATAGTCCAGGGGATAACCATTTGAACCACTGATTAACCCGATAGGAAGTTCGAGAACGCGACTGCTTTTGCAGGGCGTTGAGGGCTTGTCTGAGAAAACCAATTGACATACCTAATTTGGAGCAGTGCTACAAACAATAATTAACAGAAAATGTACACCACTTGGTTTAAAACCCTAGGCGTGAAACTATTATATTTGTCAATCCCATTAGACTAAGAGCAAGTGGTCAAGATTGCCAGTATTCCTAGTTAAACAATACCCTGGCTTGGTAAAAGTGAATTTAATGGAAAAACGAATTTTAGGATTAGATCCAGGACTGGCAACTTTAGGGTTTGGGGTAATTACCTGCACACAAATTGCCAACAAGTTGCCAGAAACTACAGTAAATATGCTGGATTTCGGGGTAATTAAAACGTCAGCAGGTGTAGAAATGGGACTGAGGCTATGTACCTTGTTTGATGATTTACACACCGTGATGGAGGAATTTCAACCAGATTTGGTTGCGATCGAGAAACTATTCTTCTATCGGATGTCAAATACAATTTTGGTTGCACAGGCGCGGGGTGTATTAATTTTGGTGTTGGGCCAGCGTCGTCTTCCTTATGTAGAGTTTACTCCGGCTCAAATTAAGCAAGCTTTAACGGGATATGGCAATGCAGATAAGTTAGAGGTGCAAGAGGCGGTAGCACGGGAGTTAGATTTAGATGAGATTCCGAAACCAGATGATGCTGCGGATGCTTTGGCAGTGGCTTTGACGGCTTCTTATCAGCTGTAAACTCAACTGAAGAATAATTAGTTGAACTGAGAAGTAAGCCTTCTATCTATATATATTAATTAATGGCTATGAGGGCGATCGCCTGAACCGATCAACTTTGATTGGGAATGAGCGATCGCTCATGCCATTCAATAACTTCCCAAATTCTCACGCTTATATTAAACGGTATAATATTTCGCCAGCTTTCGGCACAAGTAAGATACCTTCATCCTCACGGTTAGCCCATTCCGTAGGTCTAATGGTAGCTGGATCGCGATAGTTTAAGTTATGAGCAGCACACCGTTCAGCAGAAATACCAGTGGCTAAAGTGACGCGAATCCGCGCTTGTTCCCCTTCTATAGGATCGAATGTACCCATACCTTTTAAGTGAGTACTATGAGCCAGCACTCCTCCGGGATAGACTTGAAATTTATCCCACTGTTTGAGGAAATAATCCCGTACATGATAGCCAATTTGAGACAGAATTTCACCGTGTGTGTAGCTAAACTCAGTAATGTGAGGGGCATATATAATTACCTCACCTCCGTCAGCCACTACTGGCTCTAGCTTGTACATTCCTTTCGCGGCTGTCCAAATGTCATCATACATTTCGGGCATTACTGAAAGCACTTGTTTAAAAGGCTGATTTACATAAGTAATATGCAGTTTGGCGGATAATTTTGCGGCGGCTTCCCAAGCTGGCTCTGGTTTATCTATATAAAGTCCTGCTAGCTGATTTGTTTTGGGTGCAACCACCATCGCCAAGCAAAGTTTCGGTGTAGAAATTAGGTTAGCGGCTCGGTTAATTAAGCGCCGAACTGGTGTTATTCCCGATGTACCAATGATTTCGTAACTGGTGATCAAAGCACCTAACCAGTGGGATATATCAATTACTTCCTGACCACCAATGCCAGGAAAAAAATATTTATTTCCACCAGAAAAACCGACAACTTCGTGGGGAAACACAGGGCCGCAAATCATTATTAGATCGTACTGTGTTACAAGCTTGTTAACCCTGACTTCAACGGACTGATGTAGCATTCCCCGGCTAATTTCTGCTATCTCATCTGCCGAAATTACTCCACAGCAAATAAATGTATCTGGCTCATTCCACAGGTGGTTAAATATGCGAACTTCTTTAAAGGTTGTCTCTCGCTCTTTTGGTGTCACCCCCACTAGGTGATTAATCTGTTCTTCACTCATCGGATTATGTGTACCCAGAGCGATCAAAAAATCTAGAGCCGGAACTCTTTTACCCAACTCCTGATGCAGCAATCGAAATATTTGAGGGATGGGAGCAGTCCGAGTGCCATCTGGAATTAATACTAAAATACGCTGTCCATCTAATTGACGATCTGCCAAAGCGTGATGAACTAGCCCAGAAATTTGCTCGTCGGAAAGTGTTCCGTTATTTACAGCTAGTGAATACATGATTAAACTCCACTGTAGATACTGAACCCACCGTCTACTGGTATAACTACCCCATTCACAAAACTAGAACCAGAACCGCATAACCAAATCAAGGTACTGAGTAATTCATCCGGTTTTCCGAAACGTCCGGCGGGGGTATGCTCTATGATTTTCTGCCCACGCTCGCTCAAACTGCCATCTGTATTTAGGAGTAAATCTCGATTTTGTTCCCCAATAAAGAAACCTGGCGCGATCGCATTTACTCGCATTCCATCCCCATACTTTTGGGCAAGTTCGACGGCTAGCCAACGAGTAAAATTATCTATCCCGGCTTTAGCGGCTGAGTAGCCAACCACTCGACTAATCACCCGAATGGCAGACATAGAAGAAATATTGACAATACAACCAGATGGCTGATTTCTTTCGACCATTGCTTGACCAAAAACTTGGCTAGGCAATAGAGTACCGAGTAAGTTGAGGCTAACTACTTCTTCAAAAGCTGTATGTGGCATATCAAAAATAGTGGCATCAGGGGTAATTGTGGCAGCTGGAATATTACCGCCAGCCGAGTTGACCAAGATATCTATCTGATCCCAACGCTGTATAATAGCTTCCCTAGCGATTTCTAATTGGGAGCGATCGCTAATATCTGCCAGTACAGCCATACTTTCTCCACCGTTAGCAGTAATATCAGCTACTACTGCACTCGCCCGTGTTTCATTGCGGCCTAGAACGACTACTCGCGCTCCAGCAAGGGCTAAACCTTTTGCCATAGCTCCACCAAGTACACCAGAACCGCCTGTGACTACTGCTACCTGATCTTTTAGGCTAAAAAGTTTATTTAAAATAAAATCTGACATCTTGTTTCAATTCGTAATTCGTAATTAAAGAAATCAATATTAGGACTAGCCCTTTGAAGGTGCGTAAAAATTTTGGTTAATAAATTCCTGTTTAAGAGGATGTTTGAAAAGTTATGATTGATGTATCAAATATTTTTTTACCCCACCCTAACCC
>NZ_JACKZS010000148.1 GCF_014222285.1 Nostoc sp. UCD121 | reverse complement strand
AAAAGTACTATGGGGTCTAGCTTCTGGTGCTTTCTACTTTTATCTATCCTCATCAATATTTAGATGCGTTTGCCCTGGAGGTCGAAGGCAGGAGGCAGAAGGAACCCACATTTAAAAACGTGGGATTGAAGTAAGGACGCTTTATACCGCACTTCTCTGCGAGACGCTGCCGCTAACGCGCCGCTACGCTAACGCGCTGCGCGTCTCGGTATAATTCTTTTTATGAACTGGGCTTTAGACCCAGAACTAAAGTTTCAATTGATACTCCTAACCTCCTGCCTTCTGCCTCCTAACTCCTGCCTTTTTTGTAAGAGGCATCAGATTTTATCTGGTTTTCCAGACTTGTATCTGTAGTTTAATGTTGAAAAAGTGGTGTTAAAAGAATTGTATTCATTGGTAGGTTTACTGTTATCAACAGCAAGACCAGTTTGGTAACTGGGCTCCGAAAGATAAGCTCAAGAGCAATTGAAGTAAATAGAAACTGGCACAAAGTTTGTACCAGTTTTATAAGTGGCATTAAACAGATTAATTTACTTATTCATCTGGAAAAGTCTGTACCTTGCCATCAGGACTGAGAACAACTCGAATCCTGACATCTTGTCCGCGTGTATTGGCGGAAACAAAAGGTTTACCAACTTCAGGCATCCCAGTGCTATCAACGAATTCTCTTGCTGCCTTATTAAGAGGAAAAATTCGTTCAACTGTGCCGTCAACACTGACTATCAGACTGTACTCTAATGTTTGTCCTAGCCCAGTAGGTGGTTGCCAACGCTTTTTTAGATATTCTCTAGCTTCTGCTACTTGAGGTGTATCAAATAATGTACCAGTAGCCACTTCTCTGGATGTGGGGGTTTTGCGTGCGTCCCCTAATTGATCGATGAATGGATTGTTCTCCGCAGTTCTAGACGAAGGAAGTTGTGAAGCGGGTTTTTCTCCAGTAGAAGGTTGCTGTAGGGAATTGATTCTTTCGTCTAGCTGTTGTGAGTTTAGTGCAGAGGTATTGCCACGATTATTATTGGGTATGCTCTCAAGAGACGGAGGGAGAACTGGTGAGATATTAGTTGGTAAGCTGCCTGGGTTAGAAGATAGTCTAGGTGGCAAATTCCGCAACTGAGGGAGAGTTCCAGCTTGGGGATTTGACCCTGTAGGGTTCTGTGCCAGATTTGGTACTATGGCTATTTCCTGCCCTGGGATTTTACTTGATGGTGAGTTAGCAAGGCTCGCCGTACCACTTCTTGGAAGCAAGCTACGCGTAGCGTCTCCCAGAGAACTAGGAAGGGTTGCAGTCTTGCCCTGAGTTGTTGTCAGTGCATTATTGGGAAATAGAGGTTGCGGTGCAGAAAAGCTAGAACTAGGGGCTGTTAAAGGTGCTTGGGGCAAAGTAGATGTGGAAAGTGGAGGAGTGGAACCTAGCAAATTATCCGATGGAGGGATAATTCCAGGTTCAGGCGTAGGAAAGTTTAGTGAAGTTGAAGGTTCTAAGGCAGTCTTTACTGCTGCTGGATCTGATGTTTTGGCTGTTTGCTGTTCCTTTCCCCTTATGCTGTTAGCATATTGCCAAGTAACTGGTAAGAAACCTATACCTAACACTAATACTGCGGCAACAGGTGCCCAAGCAGGGAACCTCAGAGTCGAACTCGTGCTGTTGAGAGTTGGGAGTGCCATAACATCAGTTGAGTATTCATCTAAAGCACTTGCCAAATCGAATAATTGCAGCAGAGTGAGTTTAATTACGGGGCCAGATGAGTGGTTGGTAAGAGAACCGAGAAATAAATTGTGAGTTAAATAGCTGCTTGGTTCTAAGCGGATATTTGCCCCAGGAAACTGGGTGCTAAAGGAATTTAATGTTTTTGTTGAGGACTTTAATTCCGGCTCACCCATTGCTGTGCTTGATTCCTGGGTACCGGAGAAACTTACCCAAAAGCTTTCTGGAGACTGTTGAAGGAATTGCTGTACGTAGTTTGTGACTGCATCACATAAAGCTTCAAGTTGCTCGCGATCGCCCCGAATTGGAACTCTGTGTTCTTCTGGGAGTCGGGGATCATCAAAGCGTAGTTCAAAGCTTAGGTGTTTGAGGACAGTTTTCCCCATCCAACGGGACAGAGGCGAGCTTTGGGCGAATACTTCTAGCGTGCAAGTAGGTGGTGTGTAGCGACGAATTACAGAATTTGATAGAGGCATGGCAGGAACTGCGAGGAAGACTATTTGGGATTTTGCAAAAAGTTAAGCCAGTTGCTTGCAAAGAAAAGTTGAAACAGTGGATTCCTTCTGAGTGGAGGAAGTTGGTCAGGTTTCTTTCGTTATGTAGTCTTGTACTAGGAGGAAGCATTGCTGATAGTGCATCGCTCAAGAGCTAATGACGATCAAAAGAGTTTCCCGATCTAGCAAACAAATCACAAGCAAATTTTGATTGAGGAATTTCAAATTTCAAATCTAAAATTTTGTCGAACCGTCTATAAGTGCTAGCCAGAGACGGCGATGTCCACCAGGGGCGCTGTAAAAAAGTAAATCTACAAGCAGTTTTAGTGCCAGGTTGGTAAGCAAATCTGTTGAGATTTTCTCATCCTCTTCCATCCGCTCTTGGTAAGTGTTGCAAAAAGCATCAATATAGTCTCCAAGTAAGGCAGCCTGGTGAGGTTCCCGGTTATTTTCTGCCATTTGTTCCAACAGACCGACAGCGCGGCGAATCAATTCCTGGTGCTGTTTGGCTAAGTAGCAGATGATCAGAACAAGCGATCGCGCTTCTTCGACATCTAGCTTTTTTCGCCCTCCTTGACCTTTACGTAGGGGATTTGACTGGCGCAGTCGCCATAAAGCTACGCGGTCTGGCACTCTTGACTCTAAATTCAGATCAGTTGCCGCCGAAAGCATAGCCTCTGAACCAATCCCAGTTAAGGTTTCTAACGCCAACAGCACCAAGTCTAATTGGGTTTTGATATTATCCCATTGAACTGTATTTGGGGCTGGAAGCTTGATTAAATCCTCCCACTGAGAATTTGGCGTGGCTGAGTTGGCGGCCGAGTGCATAACTTTTAGCATAGGTGATCAAGCTGATAGGGGATGTTGCTGTTACCCATTTTGAAACCAGACTCTCAAGCATCAAACTTGGTTTCCCATAGCTATGAGCCAGAGACTTCAGCTAGATTTTTCTATGTGGTAAACAGCATGTATCTTTGTCCTACTCTAGATGAAAATTTATTTTCAACAAAGTAGAAAAGTATCAATTCTAATTAAGGTTTACCTGACTTTCACTGCTAATTCCGTACAAGAGTATAAATAAACTATTGTTTTGAATGCTAACTGTTAATTATGTAGAATACCTCCTACATTTATTTGCGGTTTGAGATTTTGAAATTTCTTGATGTTTATTACTTGTTCTTAATGTATACATAATTACTATACAAATCTTTTGCCTGTTTGCTAAAGGCGCTTCTTACTGCTTTCCCTTTCCATCATCCTATCTATGTGTAGCGTGTGATTTCAGGACATCGTGGGCAACATCAGGATGATTGATATCTTCTTGAAACTAATTAGGACTTACGCAAAACTACACGCGGTAGGGGCAATTTATGAATTTCCCTAAGATGAAAATCTTTCTTTTCGGCCATTGTTTGCCTAAATAGGGGCGCAATGCCTTGCGCCCCTACTTTCACATTGATTACTACTTTTTGATGTGAGCAATAGTAACACCAGTACCGCCATCTGATTGTTCTGCTGATTCGTAGTTATTGACTCTGGAATGCTGTTGCAAAAAGGCGTGAACTCCTTGTCGTAGCTTACCAGTGCCGTACCCGTGAATAATCCAGATTGGGCCTGTAGCTTCCGAAATGGCTTTATCTAAAATGTATTCGGCATCAGCTACCCGTTTACCGCGCAAATCGATGGTATTTTGGGAAGTCCGAATTTCTGGGACATTTTGTGGCGGGGTTACTGCTGCTGGGGCTGGTTTAGCTTTAACAACTGGTTCGGGTTTTTGACCATCTAGAGATTCTACATCTTGCAACTTCACCGTCATCTTCATTAGCCCAAACCGAACGCTTAACTCGCCATCTTCATCGGGGGCGGTGATCACATCTGCTATCTGTCCCAATTTTGGAATGCGGACGCGATCGCCTACTTTGGGCATAAACCCAGCTTTTGGTTTTGCTGGCGTTGCTGGCTGATATTGCTGGCCAATTTGATTCAAAGCATTGGTGGCTTGCTGGGCTTCTTGGGCTGTGGGTGTACCTTTTTGCAAGCGACGGATAACTTGGGCAATTTCACCTTTTGCTTGGGCGATCGCTTGTTGCACTGCGATTTCCTGGGAAGCCCGCAAACTGCTTTCCCTTTCTTCCAAACTTGCGGCTTTTGCGGATACTTCTTTGTATAAGCGTTCTGCTTGCTGCAACAAACTTTGGGCTTCGGCTGCTTTGGTTTCTTGGCGGCGGCGTTGGGCTTCTAAGCCAGCAATCACTTGGTTAACTTCATCTGTGGCCTCTCCCACTTGGATTTTTGCCTCTTCTACCACTTCTGGTTTTAATCCCAGGCGTAAGGCAATGGTTAAGGCATTAGAACGTCCGGGGATGCCCCACAGCAGACGGTAAGTAGGCGACAGAGTACTTTCGTCAAATTCGACAGAGGCATTTTCAAACCGCTCGTCTTCGTATTTCAGGGCTTTTAACTCCCCGAAGTGAGTAGTGGCGATCGTTAGTTGGGCGTGGTTAGCGAGATATTGCAATAAGGCGATCGCTAAAGCACTACCTTCAACTGGATCGGTTCCTGCGCCGACTTCATCGAGTAAAACGAGTGATTGGGGAGTAGATATTTCTAAATTCTGTTCTTCCCCATTCCCAATTCCCAATTTCCCATTCCCTAAATTCCCCAATGCCTCTAAAATTCGACTAATCCGGCGGATGTGTCCAGAGAATGTGGATAAACTTTGCTGTAAGGATTGTTCATCGCCAATATCTGCCAGCACTTTATCAAACCAAGGTATTTCTACTGGTTCGCGGGCGGGGACAAATAAACCCACTTTCGCCATCAATGCTGCTAACCCTAGAGTTTTTAAGGTTACAGTTTTACCACCAGTATTTGGTCCGGTAATGGTTACAACCCGAATTAGCGGATTGATCAGCAAATTTACAGGAACTACTGGTTGCCCTTGTTCATGCTGTTGTTGCCACACTAATAAAGGATGTCGTAAGTTCCGTAAGGTAATGATTTCCTTGTCTTCACGCCGGATAAATCGTGGGGGATTCGCTCCTAGCCAGAAACTATATCTCGATCTAGCGGTTGCCATATCTAAAGTGGTGGCGATCGCTAACAATCTCTCTAAATCTGGTTTGACTGCGGCGACTTGTTCAGTCAAAATACGGCGAATTGCTTCTTCTTCCGCTTGCTCTCTTCGGATGATTTGCCGCAGTTTGTTGCCTAGAGGTACTACCGAATTAGGTTCTACGTACAGGGTTGCGCCACTCGTTGAGGTATCGTGAACAATACCGGGGATGGCATCTTTTTGGGGTGCTTTTACGGGGATGACATAGCGATCGCTGCGTTGCGTAATTAGCTGTTCTTGAACTGCCCCAGATTTTGCTTGTAAGATATTTTGCAGTTTTTGGGTAATTTGGCTGCGTAATCGCCGCAAATCTGTGCGAATTTCTCCCAGTTTTTGACTCGCGCGGTCAGTTACCTGGGCCCGTTCATCAATACAGCGGTGAATTTCTTGTTCTAGTTCTGGATAAGTTCGCAAATCGGCAACCAAATCAGTCAGTATTGGCAAATCTTCTTGATTGTCGATGACACGGCGCAAACTTCTAGCACCAGAGAGGGTGGTGGCGATCGCTAACAGTTCCTCCCCTGCCAAAACTCCACTACGTTCCGCCCGTTCTAGGGAATCGCCAATATCTTGAATTCCCTCAAATGACAGTCCCGTAGTCAGGCGACTTTCCAGTTGGTAGACTTCTTTGGTTTGCTCTAACAACTGTTCGCTTTGGGTCTGAGAATCGGGTATTTTCAGATGACGCGCAGCTGTCGCCCCCAGCTTAGTTGCCGCGAAGGTGGCAAGGTGCTGGCAAAGGCGATGCCATTCTAATAATTCTAAGGTTTCAGATTGGATCAAGGTTTCAACATCTAATCTGAAATTATCGTAACAATTTTAGCTCCTAGATGGCTAAATCTTAAAGGAGAAAATTTCGCTTTATTTAAATCAGCCAGATAGTGTGTGGTAATTACCAAGTAATAAATAGCACGTCAAGCTATCTTTCTTGAGACATAGACCTTAACACAAATTGTCATCGAAAACAATACAGAAAATAATTTAAGTAGCGACTATTTCCTTCACCAAAACGTAAGGCTGAACGATGAGAGTATTAAATCGCTTACTGCGCTCAAGATTCCATTCTCCCACCTGTACGAGCGTGGGTTTGGCAATTAATTGCTTATCAATCCACTGTTCTACTGATGGTATGTTATCACTGGCGATCGCTACTCCAACATCCACCAAGTTTAACTCCGGTGCTACCAAAATTACTGCATCTCGTTGTACATGAGGAATTAGCCACTCCCACTCTGCCTCATCCAAAATTTCTGTCAATTCCGCTCTTAAATCCGACATTACTTCCCAATGTTTATTTGTAAATGGCTATTTTTACATTATTCACTAGTTCCGAGTTCCTGACAAATGACAAATGACCAATAACTAAACTTCAGATTTCATTTCATCAATTTCAAATAAAGATACAATTACTCCCGCAATTGGAATAGATATAAAAACACCCAATAATCCTGCTACTCTAGCACCTACTAGCAAAGCAAAAAATATCACTACAGGATTAAGATTCAGCGCATCTTGCATAATTCGAGGCGAAATCAAATTGTCTTGTATCTGCTGGAGGACAATACAAGCTATCAATACTTTCAATGCTAACCAAACACCTTGAGACAACACAAATAAAGTCACCGTGCTTACTCCTAATGTCGCTCCAATACCAGGAATAATATCAAGAAAACCAACTATTATTGATAATATCAAAGCAAAAGGTACTTTTAATATTAAGAAAACTAGGAACGTTGTACTTGTGAGAAATGCACTTAATAATAACTGTCCTCTAAAAAATCCTAAAAAAGACCGCCTAATTATATTTGTAAATCTATTGCGGCGATGTTTTGGGACTATTTTTAAAATCAAATTCCACAATTTGTCTCCATCTAATAGCATGAAGAAAGCCACAACTGCAATCAAGATAAAAGTCACAAAATTCGTCATGAATCCTTGTAAAATAGCCAAGCTAGTCACAAGACTTGATACAGCTTGATTCCGCAATTGTTCTTCAATGAAACTTAAATCTATTTGTAAATTACGACTTCGTAAAAATGCTTCTAGTCCTTCTAATAAAGGTACTAAAGAATTTAAAAACACAGTGATACTATCAATTAATTCTTGTCCTTGAGATAAAACCGTTAAGCCCACGGTAATTATCAGACCGCCTATAATCACAATACTGAGTAAGAAAACTAAGGCAACAGCTACACCGTGGGGCAAAAAACGCCGTAGCCCTTGTACAGGATAGCTGAGTAAAAAAGCCAAAATTGCCGCAAATGTAAAAATAACAATGACTGCTTCAAAGTAAGCTAAAAGCTGTACAATTGCCCAGCCAGAAGCAACTAGAAGTAAAAAGCGGACTAATGCCAGATTATTTAATCGCTCCCAAAAATTCTTGGCTTCAAAGCCGCTCATAATGCTGTTTAGGGTGAAATTGCTGGTAGATTTGCCTAGCAGTTGCATTTAAGCACAAA
Source organism: Nostoc sp. UCD121 (assembly GCF_014222285.1). Taxonomy (GTDB): domain Bacteria; phylum Cyanobacteriota; class Cyanobacteriia; order Cyanobacteriales; family Nostocaceae; genus Nostoc. The sequence goes on along the minus strand of NZ_JACKZS010000148.1, from coordinate 12,188 downwards.
GTCTGATGTCATTGCTAGAGCAGATTGACCTTAAACATATAGAGGTTAAGGAGCGATCGCTACCTCCTTAAAGCATATACAGCAGTTTTCTTTCGTATGAAGTACAAAGCTACTGGTTTGGAGGCAGGGGGCAGAAACTCTTTATATTATGATTTTTAGTCCCGCATTTTATACCTTATTTACTCGCAAACTGCGTTATCTGAGCTTGTCTAGCTTATCGTCCTAAATCATGCATTTCGTTAATTACCGTGGCACACTTTTGTGTCAACGCCTCCAATTCCTCTTTATTACTGGAACTAGGCGCATCAATCAAGTTACCAATTCTCACAGTAATGGGAACTGCGCGAGGTCGGGACGAGCCTTTTTGTAAAATCTTCTCAGTACCCCAGACACTTACTGGTAATATTGGGGCTTTTGCTTTCGCCGCTAGCAGCAGTGCGCCTCTTTTCGGGTCTGTAATTCGACCATCTGGGGTGCGAGTACCTTGCAAGAAAACACCGACAGCCCAACCATTATTGAGATATTCTAGGGCGGAACGGATAGCATTGCGATCGGCACTTCCTCGACTCACCGGGTAAGCACCATACAATTTAATCGCTTGCGCCAAAACAGGGATTTTAAATAACTCTTCCTTAGCCATATACGCCACAGGACGACGTACACAATTAGAAACAATCGGCGGGTCAAAGTAACTAGCGTGATTACTTACTACTAATAACGGCCCTGATTGGGGGACATTTTCCGTACCATGAATCTGGCCCCGAAAGTAAGTATGAAGCATGGGGCTGACGACTGACCATTTAAAGGCGTGGTAAAGTGCCAGACTGATAAACGGTTCGCGGTTTTTGTCCACAGAAGATAATGCAAATCAAATTGAATTTAGCATAAGCGATCGCAACACCCAGATCAAACGCAAAAATGCTATAGAGATGAATTACTTCATCTATTGGGGAACACTAAATCTAGAAATCTTTATAATTTAACAGTATGTTTCCCACTACAGTCAGTATTTCTGGATACAAGGTTAGCGAACAACTCTACAACGGTTCTCGAACCCTGGTTTATCGCGGTTATCGAGAAACTGACTTATTACCTGTAGTGATTAAATTGCTGAAAAATCCTTATCCGAGTTTCAGCGAACTCTTATCGTTTCGTAATCAGTACACCATAGCTAAAAATCTTAACTCACCTCTAATTATCCAAACCTACAGCTTGGAACCGTATCAAAATGGCTATGCGTTGCTAATGGAAGACTTTGGCGGGATTTCTCTTAAAGATTATTTCACCTCTGACCAGACGCGACATACCGATTTTCTACAAGAGTTTTTAAGAATTGCGATCGCACTGTGCAACACCTTAGATATACTCTACCACTCACGCATTATTCATAAAGATATCAAACCCGCCAATATTCTAATTAATCCCGAAACCAAACAAGTTAAATTAATTGACTTTAGTATTGCATCTCTGCTCCCACGAGAAACCCAAACGCTGATGAGTCCAAATGTATTAGAAGGGACACTCAGTTATTTATCACCAGAACAAACAGGCAGAATGAATCGAGGGATTGACTATCGAACTGATTTTTATGCTCTAGGTGTAACTTTTTACGAACTACTAACTGGAAGATTACCATTTAGATCAAACGATCCAATGGAGTTACTACATTGTCATATTGCAAAAGATCCAGGAAAAATCAAAAGCGAAGAAATTCCCCAAGTGATTTCAGATATTGTCATAAAATTGATGAGCAAAAATGTTGAAGATCGCTATCAGAGCGCATTAGGATTAAAATTTGATTTAGAAAAATGTTTACATAAGCTAAAAGAAACTGGCACAATTGATAGCTTTGAAATTGCCAAGATTGATATGTGCGATCGCTTTATTATCCCCGATAAACTCTATGGACGAGAAGCAGAAATAGCCACCCTCCTTGAAGCCTTTGAAAGAGTTAGTAAAGGTGCAACTGAAATGATTCTGGTAGCTGGTTCTTCAGGCATTGGTAAAACTGCTGTTGTTAACGAAGTTCATAAACCGATTGTGCGCCAACGCGGTTATTTTATCAAAGGCAAATATGACCAGTTTCAACGAAATGTTCCCTTCAGTGCTTTTGTACAAGCATTCCGAAATTTAATGAGTCAATTATTAACAGAAAGTACTTCTCAAATTCAACAATGGAAAAATAAAATCTTAGAAGCTTTAGGTGAAAATGGACAAGTTGTTATTGAAGCTATTCCCGAATTAGAAAGAATTATTGGCAAACAAACACCAGCCATAGAATTATCAGGAAGCGCATCCCAAAATAGATTTAATTTATTATTTCAAAAATTCACTCAAGTTTTTACCAGCGTTAAACATCCATTAGTAATATTTTTAGATGATTTACAGTGGGTTGATTTGGCATCACTGAAATTAATGCAGTTATTAATAGCTGATACAAAACATCTTTTATTAATTGGTGCTTATCGAGATAATGAAGTAAATCCAGTACATCCGTTGATGTTAACTGTCAACGAGATGCAAAAAACAGCAGCAACTATTAACACAATTACTTTAGCACCATTAAGTCAAGGGGATGTGAATCAATTAATTGCTGCAACGCTTAAATGTTCCGAAGATTTAGCATTACCAATTTCACAGATAGTTTATCAAAAAACTTTTGGTAATCCATTTTTTGATACTCAATTTCTAAAATCATTATACCAAGAGGGGCTAATTAAATTTAACTTTATAGAGGGTTGCTGGCAATGTGACATCACGCAAATTAATCAGCAAGCAGTTACAAATGATGTTGTTGAATTCATGGTATTGCAATTGAGAAAGCTAACACAACCAACTCAAGATATTTTGAAATTAGCTGCTTGTATTGGAAATCAGTTTGATTTGAAAACATTAGCAGTTGTTTCAGAACAATCGCAAGTAGCAACCGCAACTAATTTGTGGAATGCATTACATGAGGGTTTAATTTTACCTACTAGTGAAGTATATAAATTTTATCTTTGTGAGAGTGGAGAAAATCAAGCTATTGCTGAAGAAAGTTCTGAGATTGTTAACTATAAATTTTTACACGATCGCGTCCAAGAAGCAGCATACTTTCTTATCCCTGAAGAACAGAAAAAAGCTACCCATTTACAAATAGGTAAACTATTACTTCAAAACACACCTGAAATCAAAAAAGAAGAAAAACTTTTTGGAATTGTTAATCAGTTAAATATTGCATTAACACTGATTGTTAATCCGATTGAACGAGAACAACTCCTCAAATTGAATTTAAAAGCAGGTAGGAAAGCGCAATTGGCAACTGCTTATACATTAGCAGTTGAATATTTAACAATAGGTTTAGAACTTTTACCTCATGAAAGTTGGGATAGCCAGTATGAGCTAACACTATTACTATATCAATCCATTACAGAAGTACTTTGTCTGAGTGGTGACTTTGAACGCATGGAAAGTTGTGCAACTATCGTTATCCAACAAGCAAAAACCAGACTCGAACAAATTCCTATCTACAATGTCAAAATTCAAGCTTACATGGCACAGGCACAGCACAAGAATGCTTTGCAAATTGCACTGACTGTTCTTCAATCAATAGGAGTGGAACTGCCTCAACAAGTCAATCAAAATGATATCGAGTCTGAACTAGAACAAACAAAACGTCTTTTGGCAAATAGACCAGCGATAGATTTACTAGAACTGCCAAAAATGACTGATGAGAATATTCTGGCAGCAATGCAAATTTTGTCGAGTATTATGTCAGCGGCTTATCAAGCGAATCCCACATTGTTTCGAGTAATTATATTTAAACAAGTTCAACTATCAATCCTCTATGGTAATGCCCCAGAATCTACCTATGCTTATGCTAGCTATGGACTTATACTCTGCGGTATTCTAGGAGAAATTGATACAGGATATGAATTTGGGGAAATGGCATTAGTGTTGGTTGACCGTTTAAATGCTTTTAAGCTGAAGTCAAAAACTCTATTTGCAGTGAATTGTTTTATTCGACATTGGAAATTGCCTGTTAAAGACACTTTAAATCCTCTTTTGCAAGCCTATACGAGTGGTTTAGAAACTGGAGATATTGAATATGCTGTGATGTCTGCCTATGTTTTTGGCAGATATGCCTATTTGAGTGGTCATGGTTTAGAGGAATTAGCCGAAGCTATGGGAAACTATGGCACAATTATGCACCAGTTTAAGCAAACTACCTATTTGAATTTCAATAGCATCTATTATCAATCAATTTTGAATTTGTTGGGAATGTCAGATAATCCTTGTTTTTTAATTGGCGAAATTTATAATGAAGTCGCAATGTTACCTCTGCATCAAGCTGCCAATCAAACTAGTATGATTTGTCAACTTCATTTTTGTAAACTGCTTTTGTGTTATCTCTTTGGCAACTATCGAGAAGCACTACAAAATGCAGATATTGTCGAAAAATATTTAATCAGTGTGACTGGCTTAGTGCTAATCCCAACCTTTTATTTTTATAAATCTTTGACTAATTTAGCCTTATATAAAGACTGCTCAATAACTGAGCAAAAATTAATTCTTGAGGGAGTAGCAGAAGCTCAAAAAAAACTAAAAAAATGGGCAGATAGTGCGCCACAGAATTATGCTCACAAATATAACTTGGTAAAAGCTGAAAGCTTTCGGATATCAGGACAAAAAACTCAAGCAATAGAATTGTACGATCGCGCCATATCTCTTGCCAAAGAAAACGGTTACATCCAAGAAGAAGCACTTAGCAACGAACTAGCAGCCAAATTCTACCTCGACTGGGGTAAAGAAAAAATCGCCCAAGTCTATATACAAGAAGCATACTACTGCTACGCCCGTTGGGGAGCCAAAGCCAAAGTTAATCACCTAGAAAAAACTTATCCCCAGCTACTCCAACCCATCTTGCAACACCAACGAATCAATTTCAATCCCTTAGAAACCATTGCTTTTCGTGGCACCGCCTCATCTTCTAGTACTGGCAGCACTAGTATTGCTGATGTTCTGGATTTTACCTCTGTTTTTAAAGCTGCTCAAGCTATTTCCAGTTCTCTAAAATCAGATCAACTCATTGCCAGCCTCACTCGCATTATCCTAGAAAACTCTGGCGCGAAAAAAGTTGTACTAATTCTTCCCCAAGAGGAAGATACTTGGGAAGTTAAAGCAATTACCTTTATCGAGCATGAGGAAATACAAACTATCCTCGATCCACAATTACTAGACAATTGTCAAAATATTCCCGTAAAAATTATCAATTATGTCAAAAATACTCAAAAAACAATTGTTCTAGACAATTGCAAAACAGATATTCCTGGGATAATTGGGAAATATATGTTGGAACATCAACCTCAGAGTGTGTTGTGTGTCCCGATTATTAATCAAGGGGATTTGATAGGAATTCTCTACCTAGAAAATAGCTTAACTCAAGGGGTTTTTACTAGCGATCGCCTCAGCGTAATTAACCTCCTATCTTCTCAAGCTGCAATATCTCTAGAGAATGCTCGACTATATCAACAATCTGGGCAAGCATTACAAGACTTACAACAAGCACAATTACAAGTTGTCCAAAGTGAGAAAATGTCTGCATTGGGTAATTTGGTTGCTGGGGTAGCCCATGAGATGAACAATCCTTTGGGCTTTATTGCTGCTAGTCTCCAACAAGCTAAACCCACTATTGCAGATATTGTTGAACACTTAAAACTATATCAAGAAAGTCTACCAAATCCCAACGATAAAATCAAAGACCATGCCGAAGATATTGACTTGGATTATAGTTTATCAGATTTACCCAAGATAATTGATGCAATGGTGATGTCGTGCGATCGCCTCCGCAACATCAGCACCAGTCTTCGCACTTTCTCCCGTGCTGACAAAGATTATAAAGTGCCGTTTAATATCCACGAAGGTATAGATAGCACGATTTTAATTCTCAAACATCGTCTGAAAGCCAATGAAGAACGTCCAGAAATTAAAGTGGTAACTGATTATGGAAATTTGCCCAAGATTAAATGTTTTCCTGGGCAATTAAATCAGGTATTTATGAATATTTTAGCCAATGCTATTGATGCGCTAGATGAATCAAATATTGGACGGAGTTTTACAGAAATACAGTTCAATCTCAACCAAATTAGAATTAAAATCTCCTTAGAAAATGAAGGCGTGGAAATTGCGATTGCAGATAATGGTAATGGGATAAGTGAAAAAGTGAAAGAAAAGATTTTTGACCACTTATTGACTACAAAAGGTGTGGGTAAAGGTACAGGATTAGGATTAGCGATCGCTCGGCAAATCGTTGAAGAAACCCACGGCGGGAAATTGAGCGTTAACTCAGTTATGGGTAAGGGTACAGAATTTGTAATTGCAATTCCAATATGATTTTTGTCTCTTTTTGGTTGCCTAGTGAATGAATCAATCCAACAAAAGATTTTTCAAAAGTTATGGGTAAAGCCACGAGACTAGGATTAGCCAAGACGAAAGCGGCTTGTCGTTAAACATCACTCGTCAAGTGCATATCTACAAGAACTTTCAGGAAATCTTCAGCCTAAATACTTATCTTTACTACTCTATGCTTACCCAATTTAAACAAATCCTTAACAACCAGTGGTCTTTTGAGTCTGTCCATATCGTTAAGCATCGCCCTACCTCACTTACCCACAAAACACTAATTAATATGGCACTGCGAGTAACGGGGGTGGTACTTGTGTCTGCTGGGGTAAGCTATGTCCATGTTATGTCCCGTTTAGAAGCCCAGACTCAAACCCAGCTAGAAAAGTACATCAGCGAACGGGGAGAGCGAGAAAGCAGCATCTTTCAACTTGCACAGGATAACCTTGCTTTGCTGCGCGATCGCCTTTTGCTGGAATTCAAGCAACCTAATAATATTGATTTCCAGGCGGAATTTGAGCGGCAGTATTTTTCCTGGAACGATGGTACCAGACGCAATTTTCCCCAAAATCGACCGATTAAAGACTTTGATTCGACTCGATATGCGGGATTATTCATTGGTCGAAATGTGCAAATGACTGAAGAAATAAAGCAGCGTGTGCTAAAGGCTCATCCAGTGGTTAGTGCTTACGGGGCTGCTTGGTCTAATCGGTTTATCGATACCTATTTTCTTACACCAGAAAATGTATCAGTTTGCTACTGGAAAGGGCTGCCGTTCGCGTTGGAGTCACCGCCCGATCTCTATCATCCAAAAGAGGAATATTTCTATATTGCCGATCCTCAACATAACCCGTCTCGATCGCCGAAATGGACAGGTGTTTATCTTGATCCAAGTGTTAAGGTCTGGATGGTTTCAGCAATTGTACCTGTCTATGAGGGCGATCGCTTCCTGGGTGTTGTGGGACATGATGTGGTCTTAACCGATCTGATGGAACATACAATCCAAGATCAATTACCAGGCACTTACAATCTAATTTTTCGCTCAGATGGCCGTTTAATTGTCCATCCCCATCGGACTGCGGAAATTCAGCAAGCTCAAGGTCAGCTAAAAATCGATACAATCAACGATCCTCATCTCAAGCGCATTTTTCAGCTAGTGACAAACACTCAAGCAAAAACTCACGTCCTTGAAAATAGCCAAGACCGTGAATATTTGGCAGTAACTCGCTTACAAGGCCCAGATTGGTACTTCGTCACCGTCTATCCCAAATCACTCCTAGCGGGGGAAGCATGGGATACGGCTCAATTTATCTTAATGTCTGGTGCAGTGGCGCTGCTGGTTGAAGTGTTATTGCTCTTCTCGGTGTTGCAACAACAAATCGCTAAACCCCTCCAGCAATTAACCACCGCTAGTAATCAACTTGCTAAGGGTGATTTTGCGATTAATCTCGATACGATGCGACAGGATGAACTGGGAGGACTGGCTAGTTCTTTCAACAGTATGGCAAGTCAGTTAAAGACTTCTTTCATCCAACTAGAACAGGTAAACAATGCCTTAGAGCGAAGGGTTGAGGAGCGGACAACAACATTACAAAAGACACTTGAAGAACTGCGTCATACTCAAACCCAGATGATCCAGAGTGAAAAAATGTCAGCCTTGGGGCAACTGGTGGCAGGCGTGGCACATGAGATCAATAATCCTGTCAGCTTCATTCACGGCAACCTCACCTATGTACAAAATTACGCTCAAGATTTATTGGAATTTATTCAACTGTATCAGTATCACTATCCTAATCCAGTCGCTGAAATTCAAACCGAGGCTAAAGAATTGGATTTGGAATTTATTCGAGATGATCTGCCCAAGCTCTTATCTTCAATGGAAATTGGCACCAATCGTATTCGCGAAATTGTGCGATCGCTCCGCAATTTCTCGCGTTTAGATGAATCTGAATTTAAGACGGTTGATATTCATGAAGGTATTGATAGTACGTTATTAATTTTGCAACATCGTCTGAAAGATCAACCGCAACGTCCAGCAATAAAAGTTATAAAAAACTATGGTAAATTGCCGGAGGCAATCTGCTACCCCGGACAACTCAATCAGGTATTTATGAATATTCTATCTAATGCTATTGATGCGTTAGAAGATGCAAATCAGCAGCGCACGCCTACAGAAATGGATTTACATCCCAACACAATTTGGATTCATACTTGCTTGGTATCTGAAAACCAAATCATGATTTCCATTGCAGATAATGGTCTTGGAGTTCCAGACACAATTATAACAAGGTTATTTGACCCCTTTTTCACGACTAAAAATGTAGGTAAAGGATCTGGATTAGGTTTAACTATCAGCTATCAAATTGTGACTGAACTGCATGAAGGTAAACTTGATTGTAATTCTACACAAGGATTGGGCGCAGAATTTGTTGTCACCCTACCTCTAAAAGCTAAAAAGATTCAACAACAACAGGTAAATCAGTAGCACTCTGGATATTTTGTAAAATCAAATCAGGGCTATTACGTTTAATCAAGCCAGTTAAGACTTTACCAGGGCCAACTTCTACTACTCGCTCGATACCGTTAGCTGGTAATTGCAAAGAAATTTCTCGCCACCGTACAGAACCGGTCATTTGTTTGTTGAGGCGCTGCTTTAAAATCTCGGCATCAATAGACGGAATTGGTTCTACATTAGATAAGACTGGCACAGTAGCTGGCTGAAATTCCACAGATTCTAAAATATCTTCGAATTCCGCCGCAGCTGGTGCGATTAAATGTGAATGAAATGCCCCAGAAACTTTTAGGGGAATAGCACGCTTGGCTTTAACTTGAGTCATCACCGCTTGTACAGCCTCAGTCGTACCTGAAATTACCACCTGAGCCGAACTATTATCATTTGCGATTACTACATCAGGCGTTTCGGCAATAACTTTTTCCAACTGTTCACGATCAAAGTTCATTAAAGCTGCCATCATCCCACCGACGGCATTATCCATGAGTTCTGCACGACGCTTTACTAGATATAAACCAGCCGACCACTCAAAGACACCCGCTACATAAAGGGCAGAATATTCTCCCAAACTGTGACCAGCAACTAAATCTGGCTGGTGTCCTCGTTCTCGAAGCAGGTCAGCAAGAATGCTTTCTATCACATAAAGACTCGGCTGAGTATATAGCGTCTGTGATAACTTTGCTTCTTCGTTTTGACAAATTTCAGTTACAGACCAGCCCAAAATATCCTCAGCTTTGGCAAGCTTGTCTTTAGCGGACGGTATATCTAATAAATCCATTCCCATTCCCAATGCTTGGGAACCTTGTCCGGGAAACACCCATGCAGTTTTTGTCATTTGTCAATAGTCAGTGGTCATTGGTCGTCATTGGTCATTGGTCATTCACAAAGGACAAATGACTAATGACAAAATATTTATCTTCCCCATTGGAAAATTGCCGCGCCCCAAGTAAGACCGGCACCAAAGCCGGATGTCGCAACGATGTCATTGGGTTTAATTTTACCTTCTCGCACTGCTTCATCTAAAGCTAAGGGAATGGAAGCAGCTGAGGTATTGCCGTACTGGGCGAGATTACTTATAACTTTATGTTCTGGGATATTTAGGCGTTGAGCAACGGCATCGATAATGCGCTGATTAGCTTGATGCAACACTAGCCAATCTATTTGGTCAACTTTGAGGTTAGCTTGAAATAAGGCTTTATCTATAATTTCTGGGACTTTTTGCACAGCAAAGCGGTAAACTTCTTTGCCGTTCATAGTAATAGGTTGATAAGTGCCTTTAGTGATATTTACACCAGGGAGCAATTCTTGGGAAGCGCCTGCATAAGCAAGGTTGAGGTGATGGTTTTGAGTACCATCACTTTTAAGGGCAAATCCTAATAAGCGATCGCTTTTAGAAGCCTGCAATACTACTGCTCCTGCACCATCGCCGAATAGTACACAAGTCCGACGATCTTGCCAATCTACCCAGCGAGAGAGGATATCTGCCCCTATCAACAGTACATTTTTATAGACACCTGTTCTAATGTATTGGGCTGCTGTAACCAGACCAAACACGAAGCCAGAGCAGGCTGCTGTCAAGTCAAAGGCGACTGCGTTGGTAGCTCCTAATTGAGCCTGTACTTGACAAGCACTACCAAACAAATCATCAGGGGTGGAAGTCGCTAGCAAAATCAAGTCTAGGTCTTCTGGTCTAATTCCTGAAGCTGCGATCGCTCGACTACTGGCAGTAGTAGCTAGTCCACTTAACGACTCAGATGACACCGCTAATCGTCGTTGGCGAATTCCCGTTCTTGTGGCAATCCACTCGTCTGATGTTTCAACTAGTTCAGTTAATGTCTGGTTGTGTAGGGAAGTTGCTGGTACTGCCGAGCCACTCCCGATAATTGCTATGCCTAAGTTTTCCACTCCTAATCTCCCAAGCTATCAGCTTTTGTCCTTTGTCATTTGTCCTTTGTCATTTGTCCTGTGTCATTTGCCCTGTGTCAGTTGTGCTTGACAAATGACTAATGACTAATAACTAATGACTAACCGCTTTCGCGCTCTAGGATATATTGGGACTGAATTCGTTGTAGCACCTGGTTGTCAACAGCTTCTTTAGCCATGCGAATAGCATTGAAAATTGAAGGTGCTTGTGAGCTACCGTGACCGATAAAACAAACTCCTGCCACGCCTAACAACAAAGCACCACCATGTTCTGCATGATCCATGCGTTGCTTAACTCGCTTCAGGTTTGGTTTTAAGATTGCTGAACCGATTTGACCATGCAATCCTTGGGGTAATTCTTCCCGCAGAATTTGCAGAATCACTTCTCCAACTGCTTCAGCAAATTTTAACAGTACATTGCCCACAAACCCATCGCAGACAATTACATCGAAGTGGCCGGAAAGCACATCACGCCCTTCGGCATTGCCAATAAAATTAATTTGAGAATTTTCGCGGAGCAGTTGATGGGCGCGGACGGCTGCATCATTGCCTTTAGAGTCTTCTTCACCGATATTCAACAAACCCACTTTCGGTTCAGTCGTACCTAAGACATACTGACTGTAAGCCGATCCCATGACAGCAAACTGCTCTAAAAACTTCGGGCGGCAATCTACATTTGCGCCAACATCAAGAACTAACACTGGCTTACCAGCAACAATTGTCGGAAAAACAGTCCCGATTGCTGGACGATCAATTCCCGGCAATCGCCCTAAGCGAAGCAAGGCTGATGCCATAGCTGCCCCAGAGTGACCGGCAGAAAATACGGCATCTGCCTTTTGCTGCTTGACTAAATCCATCGCCACATTGATAGAAGCCTTGCGTTTGCGTCTAACCGCATTTAAAGGCTCCTCATCCATTGCGATCGCTTCCTCAGCAGGAACGATCTCCACCTGCGCTAAATTCGTTTTTGGCGGCAAGGCAGCTTCTATTTGTTGGGGATCACCAACAAGTAATATCTCTACACCCAATTCTTCCTTTGCTCGCAGTGCGCCAGCAACGATTTCACCGGGTGCATGATCCCCTCCCATTGCGTCAATTGCGATCCGTACGCGAGTCGATCCCATTGCTCAGAGCTTTTAGAAACCTTATAAATTTTACCAGATGGCTTTGCCGAAAAAGCTTAACTTTCTGACTGCCAAATTACTTCTGTTACTATTGCAACAATTTTTGCTGGCAAGCTCAAGATAGCACGAATTTGGGCATTGGGCATGGGGCATGGGGAATGGGGAATTAGGAATTGGTATGGCTCAAGAATCAATAAATAGTTCTTCTTCCCCTGCCTCCCCTGCTCCCTTCCCCCTTCCCCCTATTC
>NZ_JACKZS010000147.1 GCF_014222285.1 Nostoc sp. UCD121 | reverse complement strand
ATTATTAATAGGTTAACTAATTATTAATAGGTTAACTTTTTGCCATGTTACATATTGTACTGAGCAAAATGCTTGTACAGATGTAGTTGCAATACAGATCTGAAAAAGATGTAAATATTGAATACTACAAAGCATATACCAGCTTTAATGCTTATCGATTTTGTACTCTGCTGCTTAAGGCGATAGACATAAGCGATCGCATTCTGCTAGTCTGCAAATACAAAAAATGAGCTTGAATTAAGTTTGTCCAGAAATTGTTTGTTGCCGAATAAAGTATTGGCGATCGCGTTGTTCAAGTATCCCTTGCTTGATCAAGGAGCGCAGGATATCTATCGTTTGCACCCGGCTTAAGCCTATCACCTCTTCAATTTCTATCAGAGTAGCTCCTTCAGCTTGCTGAATGTATTGCTGCACTTTAGATTTAACATTATCTGCATTCAAGGCAGGCGCTTTCTTAGCCATGCTATTGGCGGCAGGACGAAAACCATTGGCTTTAATTGCAGAACGGGAGATTGACCATTTTGGAACTGTTGCAACTAATTTTTCTTCTTTAGCAGGAGTCGGGGAAACTGCTTGTTCTTGACTGCGATCATCCCAAACACTGTTATGTAAAATTGCCCGGAAATTTTGCAAGTTTTGGAATAATACCTGAGCCTTTGCTGCCCGCTGTTGGCGGTATTCTTGCTGGCGTTGGCAGACATCTGTTTTTATTTGCAATATTTCCAATTGCCGCTCTACAATCTCTTGCTGAAATTGCTGCTTTTGTAAGTTCCTGTTGTTGTGAAGGCTGGTAACAAAACTGCTCAATTCTTGATGAAGCATATCTGCTTGCATCTGAAATTCTTGTTTAGTTAGCTGTTTCCACTGGTTAACTTGTTGACGGCGTTCAGCAGTTATTTGCAATCGCTGCGATCGCTCTTGTTCCCATAAATTCTTGAGAGCCATCAGATGAAATCTCCTATTTTGTTAACTAGAAATATTAAATATAAATAGGAGCCATGAAGGCTCCCTTTTTCTAATCTGGTGTTAAGCAGCAGATGGAACAGCAGCCTGAGATGTTAAACCAACTGCCTCGGCATATCTTAAGTAAGTTTCAACTGAAGCAATTACAATCCGAGCTTCTATTGATAGCAATTCAATACCAACTAAAGAAACACGTACCCAAGCATCAATTACAATTCCTTTGTCCAAAATGCGGTCAATAACTTCAGCCAGACTTGAAGATGAGTTAACTTTTTCAACAGCCATTTTCTTTTTCTCCCACAACTCTGATTATTGGTTTCATCTTGCTCTGATTGAGCAATAGGTAAAACTTACACAATGTGTTTTATTCTTCCTAAATTTAGGATTCCCAAAAATATCAGAGAAATAGCAGACAATTAAAAAAAACTGAAAAATTAACAATGTTTTTTTGAAAAAAGTTAAATAAAAAATTAACTTATCTTTATTCTTTATTGAAGAAATTTTAAATATTATTTTTTATGAATTTACATGAGAGTATTTTTCAGAAAATGGTAAGGTGGTAAAGATTCGCTCAGTGTCAATTCCCAGTGCGAGCATTGTACCTGCCAGAGGGAAAGCTGCTGCATACTGAGCGTTGAATCGTTGCGTTGTGCCAAAAAGTGGATTTGCCGCACATCTGACTGTCGAGTTTCACAGATAACATTTGTATATGTTTTGAGAATTAACTGGCTCAAGAGTTCCCACTGTTCGCATTGTTGTGCTTCAAATGCTTGCTGTGCTTGGTAGCGTTGTTTTTTCGCCAATAAATAGGCTTTCCCCTTAGCATCAATAGTGTCAGAATCGTCAAGTAAATAACTGGGTGTCAATTTTAAACTGTACTCAACTTTGTCTGCTAGCTGAGTTAGGGCTTCTAGATATTGCTCTTGGTGCTTTTCTAAATGATTCAGCAGTTTTTCTACAGAGCTAAAACCGTTGCCAAAGCGTAGGGGAAGAAGGGGAGTTTGTTGAAAAAGTTCTCGAATTACGCGATCGTGGTTTAATACAGCTTGAAGTAAACGCTCATCCGTTGCTTGTATTGCTTCCAGTGAGATTTCCGGCTCTACGATCGCGGCTAAACCAGAAGAGTAAACGAGTTCAATATTCCTTTCCATCCCGAAGGGTAGAACAAGCGGTGATGGGGTGGGGGCTAGAAGAGCATAAGCGTATATTGACATAAATTTAGGATATTTAAACGAACCGCAAAGGACGCAAAGGACACAAAGTAAGAGAAGGAAGAGAAGGAAGAAACGCTTAACTGAACTGTATTCCGGTATGAGTACTTCTGCTCTGAATTTCTGTGTTTTTTTCAAGTCAGAGATTATTGAGATTGATGCTGATTAGCAAGCATTTGGTATGTAACTTGGAAATCATCATTTGTAATCTGAATCAAGCTGGAGTCAGTCAATCCTTGGGCGCGGTATCGACGAATTGCGCTTAAAGCAGCTTGATTGCTTAACAAAGCCAAGTCTGCCCCATTCCAACCCTCGGTAACTGTCGCCCAGATTTCTAAATCGACATCAACCAGGGGACGATCTAGATTGTGAACTCCTAAAATCGCTAATCGGCTGGCTCGAGCTGGTAGATCGATTTTTATTTGTAAGTCTAATCTTCCTGCTCTGAGCAAGGCAGGATCGAGCGCTTCTGGACGATTGGTTGCTCCTACTAACAGTACTTTCGGGCATTCATGCAACCCATCCAATTCGGTGAGCAGTTGACCGACAACGCGATCGCTAACTCCAGAATCACCGGTGAATCGTCCCCGTGCTGGTGCCAGGGTATCAATTTCATCTATAAACACAACGCAAGGAGCTGCTTGCCGAGCTTTGCGAAAGAGTTCTCTAACTGCCTGTTCTGCGGCACCTACCCATCGGCTGAGTAATTCCGGGCCATTCACAGCAATAAAGTTGGCTCTAGCCTGCGAAGCGATCGCTTTTGCAAGTAATGTTTTTCCCGTTCCCGGCGGCCCCCACAACAGAATCCCACGCGGAGGCTTGGCTTTGGTTTGCTCGTATAGTTCGGGATAGAGGAGTGCGCCTTCAACAGATTCTTGAAGTTTTTGTTTCACATCATCCAATCCACCAATGTCATCCCAACTTACACTAGGTACTTCAACTGCTACATCCCTGAGAACTGAGGGTTTTATCTCCTTAATTGCTTCGAGAAAATCCTGCTGCATGATAGTCATGTTCTCAGGAACGGGACTGTTGAGGGAGGGGACTTGACGACGAAGGGCAATGTAGGCTGCTTTTTGACAAAGAGCTTTGATATCGGCACCAACAAAACCGACAGCCAAATCGGCGATCGCTCCTAAATTAACCGAAGTCTCCAAGGGCATGGCATTTGTCAAAATCGTCAGAATTTCCAATCGTCCATTGCGATCGGGAACCCGAAACTGAACTTCGCGATCGAAGCGCCCCGGACGACGAAGCGCCGGATCGAGATAATCGGGACGATTTGTTGCCGCTAATACAATTACGCCCTCGGTTTTGGCAAACCCATCCATTAACCCAAGCAACTGCGCCACTAGTCTTTTTTCAACTTCACCTTCTACTTGGCTGCGATCTGGGGCAAGGCTGTCAATTTCGTCAATAAATATCAAGCAGGGAGCAGAACGAGTTGCTTTCTCAAAAATACTTCGCAAACGAGCTTCTGCTTCGCCGTAATACTTGCTCATCACCTCTGGGCCATTGATGGCAATGTAGTTTAGCTCTAACTCTTCTGCCAAAACACGGGCTGTTAAAGTTTTTCCCGTACCGGGCGGGCCAACGAGCAAAACCCCACGCGGAGGCTCTAATCCTAATTTCACTAATAAATCTGGACGTTTAAGTGGAATTTCAACTAACTCTCTGATTTCTTGGAGAACATCAGCCAAGCCGCCGATACCTTGCCAAGCAGCTTTTGAGTTCGTCCGAGCTGATGGGGGGGTGACATCAGTATCATCCATTGGTGTAGCTGCATCGGTGGAATTGAATCTGACTCGGCTGGAATTACTTGTTCTCGGAATATTGCCTTGCCGGGGAATACTACTGAGATTATGAGAGCGAATTTGAATAGAAGTTTTTAACTCCCCTTTCTCTACTTTTTCTTCTAAAGCTTTGGCAATTTCTAATAGGTGTTCAAATCCTTTAAATATGTCGTCCATTGATTTTACTTAAATAAAAGGTAGAGAAAAATTTAATTTCTAAAAAATTCAACAGTTTCAATTTTTCTTGCTATTCATACGAACTCTCTATAAAGATGCCCCTAAATATTTTTGAACATAGCGAATTAACTTGAGAAAATCTCTGCGTACCTTTGCGCTCACCTCCGCGTACCTTTGCGTTAAAAAAAAACTATGATTTGACACAGCATCAATAGGGAGAGGAATTAATTTAATTGGAACGGAACAAATAAGTCGGTGAAAAAAACCTAACCATAATTAAGAAGATAAACTAGACTAAAATCCTCTTCCCTCCTGCATCATCCCAACTACAAATATTTACGCCGTTGTACTTAATCGAAGACGAGCAAAGTTATACGGGGCAGTGAAATTGTTGTAGCGAATTCGCAAACGGTTTTCAAATTGGCGATCGAGTGCTTCAACGTGTTCGCTAAATTGTGATTCTGCTTCCCAAGGAATTAGGTAGGCTGAATTGTAGATCATTGTGTCCATTTGGGGAGTATTTTCTACCACCTCGATCGCAATGGAGTTGAGCGTGCTTTTAAATACATCTATGATGCCTTGCTTGCGATCGCTCATTCCCTGTTCGATGGTTTGCCCTATTTGGATTACCCGCTCCATACTCAGGGGTTGGCCCACTAGCTTATCCCTTTCGGTTTTGAGATTTGGGTGTTCTGCCAATAGTCCCTGAATTTCTGCCTCGGTATCCCAAAAAACTTTGACACTAACTTCTCGGCAACCCGATAACTTCGCAAGCAATTGCGTCAATTCTTCTTGATGAGGACGAATTAATTGCTCTGAAACCTTTTCCCAGCTTGAAACCAAAAGTCCGAATTGCACGGGCAGTAAATAGCGATCGCCTCCTTGCATGATCTCCTCAAGGACTTTCTCATGACTTAGCAGGTTACGACGGCTGGCTAAATAACGCTCTTGCTGTGCTTCCGAGTAGATGACTGCAAAATCATCCAAAATTTTAATTTGTACAGGTTGCCGATCTAAGCCCTCTAAATTTAAATTTTGTGGAGCAGGCAAGGTCAAAATTCCATAAATGTAAAAACTCATATAAATGTCTTACCAAGAAGAATGTAGATAAAAAAGTTACAGGGGTTTAGAAGTGAGTACTAATCTTAACTTGGCATGAACTAAGCTTAACTGAGCCAGTCCTAAATCCAAGTCACCTTCAACCACAACACCCGTATTTAATAGGCGATCGAGAAGTTCTAAAATAGAAGGTTGACTAGAGGTTTCACCGGGGTAATATCCTCCAGATTGGGGAAGTAAATTTCCCATTTCACCCAAGTTAATATTTAGATCGGCTGGGTCAACATCAAATATCTCGCAAAGTTTAACAACCTGTTGTTCAAGCTGTTGAAGGCTTTCGGCAGCTCGATCTAGTTCAGAGTCGCTGAGGTTGCCAGCATCCATTCGCCGAATCACCTGAGCTTCCATGAGTTGGCGTATCAGTTCAACAACCGTCAGTAACAACGGCGCTAAACCGGAATCGGAACCTTTTGATTTGCTAATCGCCTGCATTCTGATGATTAATAGGATTGAGTGCTTTGAGCGATCGCAGTTCTGTTTCTAGACTGGCAAGACGCTCTTGAAGTTGTTGATTAGTTGCTAATAAGGCGTGAGTTTGACTATTAAGATAGGGGTCGCTCTCCCACCAGTTAATTCCAATTTCTTTGGCTTTATCAACAGAAGAAATCAACAAACGAATCCGAATGTTGAGCAATTCTGTGGAGCCTACGGAAATAGAAATATCTCCTGCTATAACAATGCCTTTATCCAGAACCCGTTCTAGAATATCTGCCAAGGTAGAACCTTGAGTTGATGTGGTGATAGCTCCCCGATTAGTATTAGTACTCATTTGTTTATTAAATGGCCAGAATCAAGAGCAACTGTTTGTGAGATGTTCGGCGACTCGGCATTGCCCTGCATTTGGACTAATACTCCCTGTTCTCTGAGAGATTTGAGTGCAGCCACAATTTGACTGCGATCGATCCCTAACTCTACTGCCAATTCAGAGAAACGCCTTCCTGGAGAATTACACAGGTAGTTGTAGACTTCATGCTCGTAAGGTACTCGCTGTTCCAATACAATCTGATTTTGGTTGTTTGGTATTATCTCTGACGGCTGAGATTGAGTATTTATACGATGATAGAATTCACTTGAAACCTCTTCCAGTAGCCGAGTTGCTTCCATAAGAGGCTGATTCGTGCGAGAAAGCAGGATATCAGCACAAATATCTTGGAAGCTAGGATCTCCAGGGTTTACGGAAATTTCGTGTTCGTGGCAGATTTTGGCAATCATCAGACAGGAACGCAATCCACCGCCCTGTCCAGAACTAGATCGACTCCAAAACATCCGTACTAAGCGGACAATTACTTCTGCCTTCTCAGAATCTATGCCTGTTTTATGAACTACAATTTCCTGCTGACTCAGTTCATCAGGTGTAGGCATATCGATGGTAATAACACGATCCATCAAAGCATCCTGAGTTGCATGAACTCCACAATACTCTTGAGGATTTGATGTTAAGATTGCCCGAAACTGAGGATGAACCCGGATATACTCGGCTCGATGTTGGTTTGTTGGTAATACTAACAACCTCTCTTCAAGTACGGAGAGTAATACGTTATTTACCTCCGGGTGCGATCGATTGAATTCGTCGTAAACGAGCGTAAATCCTTCTTTACAAGCTAGGGTTAATCGTGCATCAACCCAATGTTGTCGGAGTTCATCCTCAACTTTAACAACGCTGTGAATATAGTTATCAACAACCTTTTTACGGGTATAACCTAATTGATTACCAATCAAGTCTGAGGTTTTAAACTCATCATCTCCAAATAAGAGGATGATCGGCTGATTGAGCAAATCAGCTAGATGCATTGCCAGAGTAGTTTTTCCGACTCCGGCTGCACCACGCAAATGTATTGAAAAACCTGACTGTAGATAGCGCAAAGCACGTTGAGCGACGCGTTGAACAGCAGGTGTATTGACAAATCGCTGGGGAGATGCATTTAATACTGTTGTCAAACTTTAAGTACCTCCTCAATAGTAATGTGTTATACAAAAGTATTTTTTGTTACATTGCAAATATAAAATACAGATGTCAATCAGCCTTAACTGGACTCAAATCCAACGGATTTTGGCATCAACACAAGACTAGTAATGTTTAATATTTATGTCATCAGCATGATTACGGTGTTGAGAGGATACCTTTAAGAAGTCCACACAGGTGTAAAGCAATATGGTTCTGCGCTTCTTACTATTACCGATTACTGGCCCATTAATGGGGGTAACGTGGCTTGGGGAAAAAATTTTAGAACATGCGAGTACTGAAATTGATGATAAAGAGAATCTCAGCAAGCAACTTCTTGCACTCCAACTTGCTTTTGATATGGGGGAAATTCCTGAAGAAGAGTTTGAAATTCAGGAAGAAGCCCTTTTATTAGCGATTCTGGAAGCAGAACAGGAGGAACGCGAGCAAACACAAGAGTATTGAAATTCTTTCCTAGCTTGTGTGATTTATTGCTTTAACTAACGTGCGCCTCCGGTGGAGACTCACGTTAATTTTAAAAACGTTGTTAGCTATTATACTTAAATAAATTATGCTTCTACTATACAAGTATTAATTTTAGGACTTACGCAACTGGCATATTATTTTTAGTTTGTAGTGAGGACTTTAGTCCTCACTACAAACTAAAAGTTTTAATTTTTTGTGACACTTGCGTAATTCGTAAATTTAATGGAAGCTTTACCCGATAATTGGGCAGATATTCAACCTGATACCGTATATCTTTCAATCAGTGGTCTGCTAGTTTTATTTGGCAGTGAACAAATAAAGCTGGGATTAAAATATGATCGGAAGGGGAAACATTTAAAAGCCATTGAGAAAGGGCTTGTACCTCCTCGCGGTAATGTTGGGTTAGTGGCTTCCCAAGAATCTGGCTACGATTTGAAATCTAAAGTCTTAGGTAAAGGTGGCGACCGCCGATTTCATGCAAAATTCATTGATGGTATATTGCACTTCCCTGGTTTGGTAACAGAACATTAAACCCACATAACTATGACAAGACTCGAATTAAAAAATCATCAAGTTTGGCAAGATTTAACTGAAATATTACAAAGTTTAGATGCTAATCTTCTTGTTCAAGAACATCTTGACCAGTGTGATTATAAAGTGTGTGGCTATTGGGATGAACAAGATGAATATTATGAAAAAATTACGTTACCTCGTACCCTAGAAGCCGAATTAGTTAGCAGTTCAATAGGCGTTAATCACGAAGAACGTTTTTTACAACTAAAGTTTTTGCTCATAGCTGATGCTGTTGATAATACGAAAACTGCAAGTAGCAATGCTCAAAAACTTGGTGAATTGGTTCTTGTTTATGATGAAAATCTAGAATTTATTGATGAGAATTGGCTTTTAGATGTCGATTCTTCATTCCTTGTGAAGCTATCTGGCTAATTTTAGGGAATTGAGTAGAAATAAGAAATAACTAAGCAACGAATTTTGGTGCCTAGCGCAAAGCTGAGTTGGGTTTCATTCCGTTCAACCCAACCTACGCATCTTTATCTATCTTGCATTTATATACTATGACAGAGATATATCATGCTTAGTAAATACGCTAAAACCATCTAAAAACTCAATAACTGCTTCATTTTCACATAATGGTTGATCCTGTTCGTTAAGCATCACTTTATACGGACGATTACAAGTAAAACAGAAATCTTGAAAAAAAAATGTCCAACCACAGTCAGCAACAAATGTTTTAAGTATGTGCCAAAGATTGTCTTCAGGAAAGCATTGTAATTCAGAAATGCAGTAATCGAGTAAGCAGCAGACACTACACTCTGCATCTGGCACCACTAAACCAGATACCAAAAAATGCCACAATCCCTCTAGCCGTCTTTGCTGATTTGTTTTTGCAGATTTCCAAACTGGAGATAATTTTTCACTATCACGCAAATTTACAGGTATAAGGCTATGTATAATTGACCAAAATCTCAACTGCTTTTGAAGATAGTTCCATAGACAAATATCCAACTGACTCCCAACTTTTTCGATTAATGGCGATACAATATATCGATGAAATGTATTACTGAAAAGCCATTTTTTAAGTAATTGCTTCTCAATCCGCCTAATGAGGTTATTAAGTTTTCGAGGATTACACCAATCTTCATGCGGATAAATACAGTTGAGAAAACTTAAATTAGCTATACCAAATGGACTATCAAAAAAAATTATGTCGAATTCTTCTACACTAGTTATTTGCTTATAAATAGCTTTAATCGTTTGAGTCGCTTTTTGTGTATCAATAGGTTGTGTTGAAAGTGCTGCTAACTGCCACTTTCTCTTATATTCACAAAGTAAAGCTTCCTGATGTGGTGTTAACTCAGAAATTAGTTGCATTAATTATTGAGGAAATTGTTAGTTTATTTCTATAACTTAGAAGTTATTGCAATTTAACAGTGTGCCAATAAGCTGGCTTGAGAATCTAATTGACCTAAGTAATATCTTAATGCCTTTCTGAATTACCACTCCTTAAGTCGAGTGTAATAGCAACGAGTTTGGGCAGCAACCTTAAGATTAATAAGTAAAATTTTCATGTTGTCTTCCCCCACGATTCCGACATCCAAAAACGCGATCGCCCCTGCTTGGTGCGACTGAGCAAGGAAGTTGCGAAGAATAGGCAGCTGAAATCTTAGTACTTAGTATTCCAATGTTAAGGTTTTGAATTTTGGTGTATTGTCCTCTAAATCAGTCTTTACTTGCTGATGGATCGTGTTATCTTCAGCAATTGTTTGACTGTTTAAAATAGCAAGACGCTGCTGAATCTGATGTCGGCGTGCTTCGAGTTTCTCTAGTTCCTCCTCTAAACGCTCCTTCTCTAACATCATTTTGTAAGCATTTAAGTAAGCTGTTGCTTGAGAACGTTGAGGAGGCATGGTGCTAAATTTGGCTTGAATTTGTCTGCGGTTTGGAGTGCGATGCATAATAAATTTCTCTTTGGGTATGAAAGTATTTAGTCTAATTAGCCGTTAAAATAAACAGGTAGCTGCTCCTTGGATGCGTTCTAAAGGCTGAACTGAGCGAGGAAGCATTGGTAAGCGAACTATTGTCAAACCTGGAAAATTTTTATCGCAGTCATTGCAATTAATGGTTGCTGTAGAAGTAAAGCGGTTTAGAACAAGGTAATTCTGGCTCACACCTATTTCTTGCATAGATTTGAACAGGCGTTGTTGTTCGGCAAGTACACTAGTCTGGTTAAGTGTAACCCCAATGAACTCTGCTTGTTGTGGGTCTTTTAGCACTTTTTGGGCTTTAACTACACGCTGTCGCAGAGTTCGTAAACGTCCCATAAACTCTGTACGACCAAGGACATTCTGATACTTGATCCAGAGTTTGAAAATCCAAGCTAGCCAGTCTGCTAATGCAGTTGGCATTTCTAGAAAACGCAGAAGATGACCTGTAGGAGCAGTGTCTAAAATAATCAAGTCTTCTTCTTGTTGCTCTAGCAATTCCATTACTGTTAACAGGGAAAGTATTTCATCAATCCCTGGTAAAGCTTGATCGACAATTTTGCGCCAGGCAACAGGAGCATAGGCCATTTCAATAGATTCGCTTGTTTGGGTTTCACCACTCATCATTTCGGCCAGTTCCCATAGGTAATCGGCTCTGAATTGATCGACAATGCGATCGCCATCTACTTCCTGACCTCGAAGATTGGCAGTTATTTGATATGGTTCGTGTCCTAAACTCAGACCAAAGGCATCACCCAAGGAGTGGGCTGGATCGATAGAAACCATGCGAATTTTGCGATCGGGATGTTGTTGAGCCATAGCCCAACCAATGGCTGCTGCTACTGTGGTCTTGCCTACTCCACCCTTACCGCCAATTAGTAACAGGCGACGACCTTCGGTCAGAAAATCTCCAAAGCTAGGAGGAATTTTGTCAGGCCATTGAATTGGAAGTAGATGAACAGGAGATAGCGGTTCAAGCTGAGGAATATGGATTTGGTCGATCAGATGGCTGAGGGCTACAATTCCCAAAGGCTCCTGATCTTGCTGTGGCAGAATAAACATCGGCTTTCCGTTAGCAAGAGCCGTATACTGGCTGATAAGCGGTTGTTGTTCTTGGTAACGATCTGGGTCAGTCGCACTAGCAAGGATCTGGTTGACAAACAACCCTCCACAAGGAACCTGCATGGTTTGTAAGGCTTCTAGGAATCGTTTTGACTCCAACCAACTCATTGGTTCGGCGATCGCAACTAACAAACAAGCTGTATGAATGGGATCTTGAAGCAGACGACGACCTTGTGACAGTTCAGCTTTCAGGGTTTGCAAAAACTCGTCAGCGCGATCGGGTGTGTAACTTCCAGCAAAGGTCTTGCTAATAATCCGATGCTTTTCTTGAAACAGTTCAAGAGAGTGGAGGAAAGTGTCTAAAAAATCCATCAATCCAAACAAGTTGAGAGTATGACCGCTAGGAGCCATATCAACTACTACTCTATCTACCTGCTGCTCGTTTAAAAGGCGTTGGATCTCTAACAAGCCCATCAACTCGTCTAGTCCAGGCCAATTTAAATCCCAAACTGGAGACAAGTCTTCTCCTTCAACAAAACTACCGCGCTCCACTAACAGTTCTAACACCTGACCATAACGTTCTTTAAAGTCTTGTAGCAGACGTTTTGCATCCAACGCCCTTACTAGTAGATTGGGTAGTTCCGTTATGGGACGAGGAATGTCATCAACGCTAACTTGTAAGACATCTCCAAGAGAGTGAGCCGGATCGGTTGAGATTAAAAGAATTTGCTCATTGGCAAATTTCTGCGCCCAACGACATGCAAAGGTGCAGGAGATTGTCGTTTTTCCGACTCCACCTTTGCCGCTAAACATAGCAAGGTGTAGGTTATCAAAAAGTTCCATCCCGTTTGTCATTTCTGGCGTTTTAAGATAAAGTTACTACATATTTTTGAAAGTTACTTAAGTAATTTTGCTGAATAAAGCTATTTAAAACCTTAATCTTTCACGGATGGGATGGCTGGTAATTAATTTTGTTGATTTATTACTTACAAAGATTAGCCGATGAACTATAACTGAGGTAAAGATTTAGCCAGAGGTATCCAAAGGTAAGGAGATAAGATGGTTAACAGTTCTGAAGGCGATATAAATATTGGGTGTAATGTCCAATGTATTTCTGAATACGACTTTTTTTCTGACAGTAATTTTGAGGATATTCATTGCCGTCCACTCAAAAAACACTCTCCCTATTTAGGATTAAAAACTTTTGAAATTAAAGATAAAAACAAATTTTTTGGTCGGGATAAGTGGATTGCTAATCTGGGCGATCACTTAAAAAAACATAATGTACTCTTGCTTTTAGGAGCATCAGACACTGGCAAATCATCATTGATTCGGGCAGGTTTAATTCCTTATTTAGGATACAATAAAAATTCATTAATTAATATAAGCTTTCACCCGGATGAAAATCCTTTTAAATCTCTTTATCAATGTCTTGCTTCTACTTATGGTAAAAAATCGCAAATAGCGGATATTGCTCGAAATATTAAAGAAAATTTGCTAATTCAAATTGTCACCCTCCTCAAACAAGATTATCAGTGCGTTCTGATTTTTATTGACCAATTTGAAGAACTATTTACGAAAACTCAAAAACCGGAACGTGATAAATTTTTTGCTAGTCTCTTTCAATTGATCCAGCAGCAGGATAGCTCTGTCAAAATTGTTTTAACAATGCGATCTGATTTTTTGGATAGATTTAGTGAGTATCCCCAACTTGCGAAGATCCACGATCACTATAGTCGTATACTCACTAGAATGAGCGATGGAGAATTAAAGTTAGCGATCGCTGAACCTGCTGCTAAAAATGGCGTTACCTTTGAACAAGGGCTAGTTGAACAAATTATTCATGATTTTCACCAACAAAATGATTATTTACCACTTCTGGCATACACCTTAGATGTGCTGTGGGAAAGGGAAAATATTGCAACCCGGGTTCTGAAGACAAAGACTTATAAAGAACTAAAAGAGCAAAGGTTTGGTTATTTAAGCGAACAAGCTAATCAATTTATTAATACTATTGTTGGATCGCGCGATCGCCATTTGAGAGAAAAAGAACAAGAGATTCAAAAGTTAAACCTTGCACTGACAGAATTAAAACTGCGCGAACAATCCGCCAGGGTTTTGAATTTACTTCCTGTCCAACCGCTAGAGGGTTTGGTGCTGGCAATTCAAACAATGGGTGAAAATCTAGAGAAATACCCAAACCAGCTTCTAGCTCCTGTTTTGGGAAGCTTAAAGGAAGCAATGAACACACCCACAGAGGCAAACAGCTTGCGCGGACACGAGCTAGAGGTGAATTCTGTAGCCTTTAGTCCTGATGGCAAGTTTATTGCCAGTGGCAGTAGCGATTCTACGGTGTGCTTGTGGAATATCATTGGCAATCCTACTGCTCAATTTTTGTTGGGGCACGAGCTAGAGGTGAATTCTGTAGCCTTTAGTCCTGATGGCAAGTTTATTGTTAGCGGCAGTATTGACGGAATTTTGTGTTTATGGGATCTACAAGGTAATCTCATTACTCAACCGTGGCAGGGACATGAGGAAGGAGTTATTTCCGTCGCCTTTAGCCTAAATGGCGATAGCTGCGCCAACCCCTCCGGGGTACGCATTGTCAGTGTTGGTTTTGACGGAACAGTGTGTTTGTGGGATTTACAAGGTAACGCCATTACTCAACCTTGGCGCGGACATAAGGAAGGAGTTATTTCCGTCGCCTTTAGCCTAAATGGCGATGGCTGCGCCAACCCCTCCGGGGTACGCATTATCAGTGTTGGTTTTAACGGAACGGTGTGTTTGTGGGATTTACAAGGTAACACCATCACTCAACCCTGGCACAAACATGAGGCAAAAATTATTTGCGCCGCCTTTAGCCCCGATCGCAAGTTTATTGTCAGTGGTAGCAGTGATTCTACAGTGCGGTTGTGGGACATCCAAGGTAATCCCATCGGTCAACCTTGGCACGGGCATGAAGGACACGTAAATTCTGTAGCGTTTAGCCCTAATGGCAAGTTTATTATTAGTGGTAGCTGCGATCGCACAATACGCTTGTGGAATATCAATGGCAACCCCATCACTCAACCTTGGCGGGGACATGCAGGACAGGTTAATTCCCTAGCTTTTAGCCCCGATGGCAAGCTGATTATCAGTGGTGGCGATCGCACTGTGCGTTTGTGGGAGCTACATCAAATACTACAAGATCGGGTCATCGGGCGATCGCAGGGCAAATATGAGAGTTGGGTCAATTCTGTCGCCTTTAGCCCTGATGGTAAGTGGATTGCCAGTGCTAACAATGATTCGACAGTGCGCTTGTGGGATATAGACGGCAACCCCATTGGTCAACCTTGGCAGGGACATGAAAAAGAAGTCAATTCTGCCGCCTTTAGCCCTGATGGTAAGTGGATTGTCAGTGCCAGCAATGATTTGACAGTGCGCTTGTGGGATATAGACGGCAACCCCATTGGTCAACCTTGGCAGGGACATGAGTATTGGGTAAATTCCGCAGCTTTTAGCCCTGATGGTAAACTGATTGCTAGTGGTAGTCTTGATGGAACAGTCCGCTTGTGGCAATGTGGGTGGCAAGAATGGTTGCAAGTTTGCTGTAACAGGTTACATTATCATCCCGTCTTTCAAAATCCTGAAAATAGCAGTGATATAGAAATTGCCCACGAAACTTGTCAAAAATATGTATGGAATCCACAATGCCCTAAACAGTTGCACAACCAAGGTGCAGCAAAGCTAAAAGAGAAAGCTTTTTCAGAAGTTTTGGAGGACTTTAAGCAAGCAGTTCAACTTAATTTCACATCGCACTGGAAACATAGCCTTGCTTGGCAATCAGTACCCACAGAGAACCAATAACTCGGACTACGGTTGACAACTGCAATAAAAGTTTTGAATGCATCCTGCGCCGCTTCTAAAGAGGTTGATGTCACCCCAGCTGTATTACCATCTAGTAGTCTACCAAGGAAACTTTGCGTTGTGGTCAGCAGAGGAGCGGAGGGGCAGAGGGGCAGAGGGGAAAGACTTATACAATCTCTCCCCTGCTCCCCTGCTCCCTTGCTTACCTCCACGTAGCAATTTTGGGTTGGTACACTACTAGCAATACCTTAGCCAAAAGAAGAGGGTGAAGAGATAGGTGGTCGTGCTATCACCATTACTTGAACTTGCAGGCTTCTATCAAGCACCTTACAGATTTAAAACCGAGGTATCCGTTGATATTGTTGCACAAGGAGATAATGATGAAATTTTACGGGGCAGAATTGATGTTTTAGTTCTGCAAGGTAAATTATGGATTGTCCTAATTGAATCAAAAAAGACGACCTTTGATTTAGAATTGAATGGCACTAAGAAAAGCTCTAAGGTATGCGGAATAGGGGTTACAGCTTTTAATGCCAGAGAGCGCAGTAATTAATGGCACAAGTAGCTGCGATGCCTTCTCCTGTCCTTGACGCTGCGCGAACGGCAACGTCAAGGACGAACGCTGATGAAGAGATGATGTACAGTTGCCTAAAAAGTTTCTGGAGGTAGAAAAAGCTTACTCGTCCGTGAAATACTTTTCTGAGACGAATAAGCCAACATCATAAACACTACTGTGACACTAAGAGTACAAATCCTCAAGGATAAATTTAACCAAAGTTTAGGTTTACCTTTCAAAGAACTATTACCGGAATCGGTGATCAGACTTGCAATATCTGAGCTAAAAATCAAATATAAAAAGCGATTATTTGACCCAATTATAACGTTGTGGGCGTTTTTATCGCAGGTTTTAGATCCGGATAAAACTTGCCATAATGCTGTGAGTAAAATAATTGCTTATTTAGCTGGTGAAGAAGTAGAAATTCCGTCAACAGATACAAGCGGATATTGTCAAGCTAGGGCAAGATTACCAGAAAAATTATTAGAGAAACTTTTCAACTCAACGGCACAAAATCTAGGAGAAAAAGTTACAGAAGAATATTTATGGTGTGGTCGAAATGTGAAGGTAATAGACGGTTCATCTGTTTCCATGCCTGACACTGTAGAGAACCAAAAAGAATACCCTCAAACCAGTAGTCAACAGCCCGGATGTGGGTTCCCTATTGCCAAAATTGGTGTGATATTCAGTTTATTTACAGGAGCCGCTACTGCGCTCTGCATAGACGTTTTTAACACTCATGATATTAAATTAGCGAGGAGGTTGTACAGTTTTCTCAAACCCAACGATGTACTTTTAGGGGATAGAGCTTTTTGCGCTTATGCCGATATGGTTACGATTACCAAACTCGATTGTGATGCTATATTTCGGAAGCATCAATCTCGCACAGCAACCATGCGAAAAGGCAAAATTGTTGGAGATTGTGACAAATTAGTTACTTGGTATAAGCCTAAAAGTTGTCCAAAAGGATTGAATAAAGATGAATTTGATGCTCTACCTTCTTCCATCACTGTGCGGGAAATTTACTACTACATTGTTATTCCTGGTTTTCGCACTCAACAAGTCAGCTTAATTACTACTCTTTTAGATAAATCTTCTTATTCTACTCTCGAAATTGTTGGACTTTACGGTAAACGTTGGGATGTTGAATTGGATTTAAGACATCTTAAAACTACTTTGGGAATGGATGTTTTGCGCTGTAAAACCCCCTCAATGGTACGCAAAAAAATTTATGTTTATTTGCTTGCCTATAATTTACTTCGTAGTTTGATGTGGTCTGCGGGTACTACTTACGGTAATCCTCCGTTACGCCTATCACTGCAAGGTACTCGCCACCATTTAAATAACTTTATTCCCAAATTCTTAGCTGCAACTTCAACAAAACGTTTTCAAATTTATTGGACTTTACTTAAAGTTATTGCTCACAAGGCTGTTCCCGACCGTCCTGGACGCAGCGAACCACGAGTCACTAAACGTCGCCCCAAAGCTTACCCCAGATTGACCAAGCCCAGATATGAATTACGTCATCAATTGCAAACTGCTTAATTGATAAGGCTTTCCGCTTTTCTTAGTGCCATTCGATAATCATTTTAGACCCGCTATGGTAGTGTCTGGTGATAGCAGAGCAATAATTCCCCCAACAAACACCACTTAGTAAAATAAATTTCCATGATGTCATGCGTTTAAACTGGCGAATGACTTCTTCTTCTAGTGGTTGAGGTGTCCAATCTTGGAGTGAGGCGATCGATAAATTGTGTCGGGTTAGCATTTCCTGGGCTTTAGCTGCGGCGGCGCTTGCCTCTGCTTCGTTGGGAGATTGGCTCAGTGCGAATAGTTTTCTAATTTTGTCAGCGATTTTTTCTAGTTCTAACACCTGTGTCTGCATTGGTATCACTTAAGCAAGTTTTGAAAGGAAATATCTTTTTTAATATACTTGTGTAAAATGAAAAATGTAGCTAATTTTTATTCATACATAGCAAGCTTTGTAGCAATTATTCCTGCTAAAAACGGATATTCGTGATAAAGCCATGATTACTGAAAATGATGATTCAGTCGATGCAGTGAATGAACTGGTGAGAAAAATCTCTATTAAAGAAACTCAGCTAAAAATAGCCCAAGAATCGAATCTCATTCATACTGCTGAAGTGTTAGAAAACCAACTATCCCAATTACAACAAGAATTGGGAGATAATTCAGACACACAATTGCAATCGTTGATGAGCTTGTAAAATGCTTACGATGGCAACTGAGCTTTTTAAAAGTGGGGCTCACACCTGCGCTAAAATATGATGTCCCCATTCTGAAATAAGGGCAATTGAATCGCTTGTGACTGTTTGGCATTGTCAACGTTAGAGAAAGAAATCCCCAACAATCTGATAGTACGATTCTCCAGTTCAATTTTATCCTCAAGCTAAACTGTACCCGTTGTCAAAATTTGAATTTGGAATTGCTGATCGCCGGGTATCTGGAGCATGGCGAAGATTTGGGGGATTGGTCAGCATTTGAAATGCTGGCTGTTCTTTGGGGGTTATCCTTCTCTGGTTCTGGCACAAAACCGAAATAAATCCCTAGCCTTCGTGGGTGGATCGTCCTGGATTTCTCACCATATCTCATTAATTAAATAAGTAATGAGTAATAAGTAAGATTCTTTACTCATTACTCATTACTCATTACTTATTACTTCACTTGCGAAGGGATCAGGGGAGCTTGTGAGAAATGCGGGATCGTGGGCGTAGTCGATTATTCGTTTGTAATTTGGCTGGAGATTTATTTTTATGGATCTCCCCTACTGGGGCGGTTGATACCTCTGTTGGGTAATGGTTTCCCGTAATCTTTATACTTTATTCGTGGAATAGGTTCATAGTAAGCTGAATGAGCAAGTGCCTTGAAAGTAAGTGTTCTTGAGACAAATGACATCATTAACTAATCCAGAAAAAGACCGATATAATCTAACTGCCCCAGAAGTCTTTGCCAATCCCTATCCTACTTATCGTCGGATTTTGCAACAAGAGCCTGTTTACTGGAATGATTTTTTGGGGGGCTGGTATCTGATGCGTTATCAAGACGTTGCATTTGCAATGCAAGACAAACGGATTTCGGCTAAACGTCCGCCAATTAGCAAATTATCCCAATTAGAGCAACAGAATATATTTCCACTTTTGGAAAGTTTATCAAAGTGGATGCTGTTTTGCGACCCCCCAGAACACACACGTCTACGCACGCTATTTAATAAAGCATTCACTCCTCATATTATTGGCAGTATGGCACCCAGTATTCACTCTTTAGTAAACCAACTTATCGATGGTATTTATAAACGGGGTAACATAGATATTATTCATGATTTAGCTTACCCAATACCTGCAATCGTTATTACACAAATGCTGGGTGCAAATTCCGAAGACTACGAACAGTTTAAGAAATGGTCATCAGATTTCGCTAAATTTTTTGGACTGTTCCGTATGGACACAGAAATTTTGACTAATGCTAAAAAAAGTCTTCTGGAAATGAAACAATACTTCCACTTCATACTGGAAGAACGTCGTTGTCAACCCCAAGATGATCTCATAAGTAGCCTCATCTTTGCACAAGAGAAAGAAAATTCACTTGATGACGAAGAAATTTTATCAAATTGTGTTTTCTTAACCTTTGCAGGCCATGAAACTACCACTAACTTAATTGCTAATGGCTTACTTGCTTTACTCACAAATCCCAGTCAGATGCAAAAGTTAAAGAATGACCCTTCCTTAATCACAACTGCTGTGGAGGAGTTTTTGCGCTACGATAGCCCAGTACAACGGCAAGCCCGCATAGCACTTACCGATCTCGAAATCAATGGTCAACAAATTCGCCAAGGGCAGCGCCTATTTCTAGCGATTGGTTCTGCTAACCGTGACCCTGAGCAATTCTTCAATCCGGACAAATTAGATATTACACGTTCACAAAACCCGCATTTAGCTTTTGGCAAAGGAACCCACTTTTGCCTCGGCGCATCCCTTGGCAGACTTGAGGCACAAATAGCTATAAATACCATTGTCCAACGCTTGCCTAATCTGCGGTTAGATACAGATCGGATTGAATGGTATGAAAACCCTTCCTTGAGGGGCATGAAATCAATGCCTGTTGCTTTCAATTTTTGAAATACTTCCCTTGAAGTGTAATAGATTTTTGTTTCAGGGATATCCATAGAAATAGAACTAAGTCAATCACTTCCAAGTGATATCTGCATTTTGAAATAGTGGCAGTTGAATGACTTGAGTCTGTTTGGCGTTATCCAAATTAGACAAGGAAATCCCCAGCAACCTGATACTGCGGTTTTCCAAATCAATAGATTCAAACAGCGCTTTGGCTATCTCAAAAATCGTAGAGAGTTCGCTGATGGGAGCAAGCATTGTCTTACTGCGGGTTAGCTGCTGATAATCAGAGAATTTGACTTTCAATGTTAATGTGCGTCCTCGTGTTTCATGCTTCTCTAACCGTTGCTCGACAATTTTGGCAATCTGTTCGAGTTCTTGTAACATCTGGCTGATATCACTTAAGTCCTGTGCAAATGAGGTTTCTGCACCAATGG
>NZ_JACKZS010000146.1 GCF_014222285.1 Nostoc sp. UCD121 | reverse complement strand
TTAATAGAGAGATTTTTAAGACAACATACAGATTTACAGGATATTTTAGAAAAATGTGATTTTGAGCCTTCCACTATAAGGGAAGGCTATCGCTTAGTTGTTGTGAAAAAGAAAGTAGCGATCGCATGTAATTTACCCAGAGCTTTTGGAGAGGGTAATTGTGAAATAGAGTTCAGC
The DNA here is from genome assembly GCF_014222285.1 of Nostoc sp. UCD121. Taxonomy (GTDB): domain Bacteria; phylum Cyanobacteriota; class Cyanobacteriia; order Cyanobacteriales; family Nostocaceae; genus Nostoc. Next base: position 20,051 of record NZ_JACKZS010000146.1, on the reverse strand, counting down.
AGCATCATTTTAAGAGGTCTAAAAATTTACTTGAATCATCAAGATATTTTAGGTCAATTAATGACTGGATTGCACACTCAGCCAGATTGGGGATGTCGTCGTTTTTTTAAACAGTTGGACAAAAATACTTTTGAGGTTTATTTAGGTCAAACAACTCTAATTTTATCAGATATAGAAGCAGCAGACTTATGTTTATGTATTGATGGAGTATGCCAAGAATATAAAAATTTACTAATTCAATTTGAAAGCATTTTAGAAACATGGGATTTCAAATTTGTAAACTTTGCAGAAAATAAAGGATTTATCCTATTCTCTGTAAGACAAAAATTATGGAATCTAATGCAGCAGTTTGCTAATGAATTTCATTATATAAAAGGTAAATCAGAATGGCATTTATTCCATACAAAAGGTATGTCAATTCGAGTGAGTAGAGGAATTCACGATCATACATTTATTTCCTACCAAACTGATATAAATTTATCTTCATTACCTAACAATCATCAAGTTAACATCATTTATGACCTAAATGATGTTAACTTACAATCTATTGATACAAATGAATGTACCTCATGGCAGCAAGATATTGGATCTTGGGGAACCTGGACGGCTAAATATACTAAACAGTGGTTATTAGAGAAATATATTCCAAAAGTTATTAACTATTACTCACAAAAGTCTCAAATATCTGAAGCTGAATTTCTAGCAAAAATAACAAATTATACAAATGCTCGTGTGGTGATTCAAGAAATTGATAATATCAGAGATTTAGCACCTTATCTTCATGACATCCAATCTTGGCTAAATATATATGTAGAAAATATTGCTGTCTCTCTATTGAAACCATATTACCAAGCCTATACAAATTTAGTACGTAACACTGATTCTTCCATAACAGGCATAGACTATATTATAGGAAATTTGCGTAGAATCGAGTGGAAAAATACGCAAGAAGAAATTTATAACAATCGCACAGACTGGGAAAACTTGACTTTTAAATATGCTATTGATTGCTTAGATAAGCAAGTAGCAAGAATAAATAATTGTGAATATGAGAATAGTTTAAAGGCAGATTTAATAACTCGGATATTTATTTGGATTATAGAAAATGGAAAAATATCTTTTTCGCAAGCTCAATTAAATGCTGCTAAACAAACTTTACTACCGCTTTGGGAACAAAGTCGCTTTGAAATGCGTTATGTTTATCCTAATCGATAAGGCTACAGAATTTGCTGTAAATTCAACACAAATCCAGGTAAGATATTTTCTCCTGATAAACTAGCAGGATTGTCTAATATCTCTACATCTTTACCTGGACGATAAATTTCTACTCGCTTGTTTTTCCGGTCAATTAACCAGCCTAATTGAGCGCCATTTTCTATATATTCTTGCATTTTCTCCTGTAAGTCTTTTAAGGAATCAGTACGAGAACGCAACTCCACTACAAAATCAGGACAAATTGGGGCAAATTTTTCTTGTTGTTCTGGGGCTAAAGCATTCCACCGCTCAATTTTTACCCAAGAAAGATCAGGAGAACGTTCTGAACCATTAGGTAAGGTGAAACCAGTTGAAGAGTCAAAACCTTTGCCTAATTTAGTCTGTTTATTCCAGATTCCTAATTCAACAACCATATCAAAATTACGGTTGCCAGTATCACTACCTGTAGGTGGCATAATTAATAATTCCCCTGATGCTGTACGCTCAAATCGATAATCGCGGTTTTTCTGACACATCTCGAAAAATTGATCATCAGTTAAGTCGATTTTCAACTTGAGTGTAGAAGGTAAAGTTGTTGTAACAGCATTCATAAGCTATCCTGAGCATCTTACTTTCTAGTTTAGTGCTGTGTGGGGTTGTGTGGGGTGCGATCGCATGATGAGATGATGGCGAGCGATCGCATTTTATTTCAATCTTTATTTTTTCTTAATAGGTGCAGCTTTACCCAAGTAAATGTTTATTTTGGTGGAATGTAAAAAGTCTGGTATTCCTCGACTGTATAACTTAAAACAAAAAGTTGTCATAGCACCTTCACAAGGCTTAGGACTTCGTTTATCATCTCGTGAAGCAATTCTGGTAACAACTAAAGTTCCTGATAAAGTTGGTTTGGCTCGTCCTATACGTTTAACAATTCATGAGACAGGATACCAAATCTCAATAGAAAGTGTTTTAGAAACTACTCTAAAACTTACGTTATTGCATCATGGAGCTTTAAAAGAACCTCGCTTACCTATGCCATTATTATATGGATCTGACCGCATGGCTTATCTGCGTTTGCAAGGTATTCGTCCTAGCCAGATGGAAGGCGATCGCCAGTTTTGGCTCTAGAACTAAATATTACAGGTATTTGGCGATCGCTCTTTCCCAAAATCCCAAGTTAGAATTAAAAATTAAAAACTGATTTTAAATTTTTAATTAGACGACAGCAACACTCAACCCGCTTCAATTAAGCTTCGTTCAGGTAGGGTGACTCCGTTAAATAAACAGTGGTGCAGATTAACCCTAGTCAGGTCTACTTCGGTGAAATCAACGTCAATTAAATCCGTTTTACACAAAATAGCTTTGGCGAGAATGGCATGACTCAGGTCTGTATTACTCAACTTTGCGCCAGTCAGGTTTGCACCACTCAGATTTGCCCCAGCCAAGTTTACACCACTCAGATTTGCATAGCTCAAGTCTGCCCCAGCTAAGTTTGCATTACTCAGGTCAGCATCATGCAAGTCTGCTAAACGCAGGTCTGCTTTCATCAACGAAGCTTTATGCAAGTCCACATTCCTAAGAGTTGCCCGAATCAGATTAGCAGCCTTGAGGTTTGCTAATATCAGATTTGAGCCACTTAGATCGGTTCTCCATAAAGTCGCCGCAGTCAAATTTGCTTCAATTAAGTTTGCTCCGCGCAGGTTGGTCTGTGATAAAGTCGCGTTAGCCAAGTTAGATCGATTCAAGTTGATTCCAGCTAAACACACCTCGCTGAGGTTAACTAAGTGCAGGCTTACTTGAGTGAAATTTCTCTCTCCTGCACAATAGCGGTTGAGAAGTTCATTAGCATCCATACAGCCTGCCTTCCAAATTTCCATTTCTCACCTGAAAATCACAGTGTCTAATCAATAATTTCTGAAAATTCTTCTTATTAAGAGACTTTTAAAACTTCGCACCAAGATTAAAATTATTTAACAATCTTTTACAAAATTGCCGATGAGACTGGTTGCTTTCAAAAAGTATTAGAGAAGGAAGCCGTTATCCTGATAAGTTTCTTTTGCTTAAACGTGGTGAGGTGGCTTGCTCTTTCACTCATCCACGCTTAAGCAGCGACTAATCTAGCTTTTACTTACGTACTAGGTTCAGCAGTTCTTTAGGAGAAGCAAGCAAGTCAATCGCTACGAAGAAAATTTTGCCTTGAGGATCGAGCAAAAACCGCCATGCAATATTCATACCCACACTTGCACCGAACCAAGGGGTTTGGACTTTGCCGGTGACTTTAACTTGGGTATAGCCATCTTCTACTGGCTCGGATATACCACGCTCTGGTATCATTTTTAATCCCTGGCATTCTTCACGCATATAAGCGCGGATTGCATCTTGACCAATAATTGGTCTTTCAAAGGGAGGTTGCAAACCACCTTCAGAGGTAAACAGAGCAACAGCAGCATCAAAGTCATTGGCATTCATGTTGTTGATATAGCCAAGCACTGTAGGGTTGCTGATACCCTCAATGGTGACTTTAGTCCGAAATGCTGGTGCTGTAGGTGGAGCCACAGGTTCTGTAACTTTTTTGTAGCTACCGGGAGCGTTCGGGTCAAATCCCATGCTCACTACAGTATTGCGGAGAATTGTGATTTGTTGACCTGAATCAGCATTTCTGATTGCTTCTAACACCTCAGCAGCCTTGGGAGAAAGTTTGTAGCCTTCTGGAATAGGAGCAACGATTCCCTGAGCCATCCATTCTCCTAACTGATACCAAAAGCCCAACTTGATGTTTACAGTGAAGGATGCATAAGAACGGCAGAGGGGAGTGTCAGCACGGTTAGCTAAATCATACATGACTCGTGTTTGAGCCTCGAAAGGCATCTGCTTAATTTGTTCAAGTAAGCCTTGTGCGAGTACCATGTTGGCTGCTCCGGGAGCGGCAACCGTAATACTTCTACCCATCTCGGTATAAGCAAACCAGAGTAATGCTAGTTGATCTTCAGCATTGAGTTGAGAGAATGATTCGACAACAGTTGGAACAACGTCAGCAACTAGCGTGCCGGGAAAAATACTTTGAGCCGACTTGATGGTAAAAGACATAGCAGATGTTCCCTAAAAAAATTACAGTTCTATGGAATGTGAAAAAACGGAGGGGAAATGCGTTTAGGTGTTGTTAAAGGCACTCAGCAGTCTGACCATAGGCCGTCTTAGACATCACTTTACCAAAGGCATCATGATAGTGTTGCCGTTGAGTTTGGATACTCGGCAAAGCACATTGCAGGCTTAACTGCATAGTTATTTAGAAAACCTTGACCAACAGTGCTTTAACGCATTTATGTTGTTTATGTTTCTATATGTAAAGAAATATAACAAGTTCGTTACAAATAAGCAATACTTCCTCAGCCCTACTTGAATAATTTCTATTTATGTAAATGATTAGTTTTACTAAAGTCAGACTAAAGCTGATTAATGCCTTTGTGTGCATTCACTTTTAAGAGCGTAGGCGTAGCCCATCGTAGAAATCGTATATCTCTCAATACTGTTCAAAGGGCTACTTGTACAAAATCGTGGGTTTTAAGACGCGATAAATCGCCGTCTCTACAACTGTTTTGGTCTTATCTGAACTGTATTGGCATATTTCTCTTGTATTGAATTTTACAACTAATTTTTCGCTCAACTATTGCGTCTACACATCGCTTACCTTATCGTATGAAGCCAAAATACCCTATCTGCTTAGTACGGTTCTTACTATCTTTTTTGTCGTGTCAAGTACTTGCAAAAAATATTTACAATAGGTTACATTCATTTACAGAACACAACAATAAAAGGTAAAAGATGACAAATAAAGGCTTTACTATTAACGAACGCGGTCAACTCAACAGATTTGCGATTGAACCCAAAATTTATGTTGATGAAACCCCACGGACAGGCTTCACCGAATATGCCGAAAAACTCAATGGTCGTTTGGCAATGATTGGTTTTATCTCACTCATCGCGTTGGAAGTTTTCACCGGACACGGTTTGATTGGATGGCTAACTAGTTTTTAGAGAAGACACTTCAAATTTACAAATTTTCTCCAGTTGACAAATAAAACAATTTAGAGGCAAACTTATGAAAACTGATTTTGATTACCCAAAAAAAGATTTGATTGGAACAGTCGTTTTTAGACGTGATTTCAACAACTTTGAGACCATCAATGCAAATCAAGCGTGGTCATTGTTTTTCAGTGGTGGTCAAGATGATAAGGGACTAGGACAAGAAATTGAATTCGGCAGATTTTTCACTAATCTCTTAATTGCTATTGGAGGAACTGGAATGCTTTGGGCGATTTATTTCACTCAATTACAATGAGCAAATTTGTTCATTTTTTTAGTAACTTCAATGGAGGTCTTGGATTTGGATACCAAGACTTCTTTTTGCTTTTCAATAAGTCTAAAAAAGTCTCTTTAGCTTTGGGAAAATTTCGATGTTGATTGGATTTATAAAGCTTCCTAATCTGTCAAGGTATTGTGGATACATGGGCTTAGAAGTAGCAGAAATTGTTTCCAAACATCTTGCAGTTCAAAGCAAAACTTATGTAATTCAAAATAGAAGAATATTGATCAATCAACTGTTAAAGTCTGGTCTAGATTCTCATACAGCAAATCGAACTGTTACTGTACTTATATCAAGTCCGCTTTTACAACTAACCAATAAAAATCAGTTGGCCATTAATTGCAGGCGATAATACAGCGTATTTCAGGTAAATGAAGTACACGGGTAGGGGCAATTCATGAATTGCCCCTACGATTGTCTGTACCTGACCAAGTTGTAATCTGCTGTATCTTGAACACTTGAGTGGACTTTAATTATGAGCCGCAGAACTTTAATTACCTGTTAAAGCTAGGCAAAGTTCCGTTAATACTAGCCCCCAGTTCAACGCAAACAACGAATTGCTTCTAATAAACCTCTAGCTTTATTCAACGTCTCTTCGTATTCTTTTTCTGGCTCAGAATCAGCCACTAAACCTGCGCCAGCTTGTACGCTAACCGTTTTGTCATGTACTACCATTGTGCGAATTGCGATCGCAGTATTTAATTGTCCTTCAAAATCGTAATATCCATACACACCAGAATAAACACCGCGCCGACTAGACTCTAACTCGTGGATAATTTCCATCGCCCGAATCTTGGGTGCGCCGCTTACCGTACCTGCTGGGAAGGAAGCTTTCAATAAATCCCATGCTGTTTTATCCGGTGCTAATTTACCCACAACATTGCTGACAATGTGCATTACATGGGAGTAGCGCTCAACTACCATTAATTCATCAACTTTGACGCTACCATTTTGACAAACACGCCCCAAATCATTCCGCCCTAAATCTACAAGCATCACGTGTTCGGCAACTTCCTTGGGATCTTCAAGTAAATCTTGAGCGAATGCTGCATCTTGCTGGGTAGTTTTACCCCGTGGACGTGTCCCGGCAATGGGGCGTACTGTTGCTATAACTCCCCCATCTGAATCAGTTTCGGCTTTCACCATCACTTCAGGACTAGAACCGATGATTTGCCAATCTCGGAAGTTAAAGTAAGCCATGTAAGGCGAAGGATTTATCTGACGTAGGGAGCGGTAAAGGGCAAAGGGGTCGCCTGTGTATGGTGTTGATAGTCGCTGAGAAATTACTACTTGAAAGATATCGCCTGCTTTGATGTAGTCTTTGGCCTTTTGGACGCTAGCGCAAAAATCAGGGCGGGTAAAATTACTGTTGTACTCGTCTGTTTCACCGCTCTGCTCCTCTGCTTTCCTACTTCCTGGTGGTTTCCATTCCAACCGAGTTTTTTCGGGCGATAGGGGGAGAGATAGCTTTTCGAGCATTTGGGTGACGCGATCGCACGCTTGTTGATAGGCTGCGTGTAAATCTACATTGGGGTCACGTAAATCAGCATAAGCGATCGCCCAAATTTTTCGCTTCACCTGGTCAAAAATCAACAGGTGGTCTACCTGCATCCATAAGCCATCAGGGATATTTCGCTCATCTGGTGGATAGATTGGCACGCGCGGCTCAATCCAGTTAATCAATTCATAGCCCCAAAACCCAAACAATCCGCCAATCCCTGGCGGTAACTCTGGTAACTTGACTGGGTGATAAGGTGCTAAACATTCAGCTAAAGCTGCAAAAGGGTCGCCTGCAAAAACGACTTGTGAACCATCACGGTTTAACTGAGTGGTGCGATCGCCCCTTGCTTCTAAAACCCAAAGCGGATCGCAGCCTACTAAACTATAGCGTCCTAGTTTTTCCCCACCTTCTATTGATTCCAACAAAAAGCTATAGGGCTGACCTGCACAGACTTTATACCAAGCAGATACGGGCGTATCTAAGTCCGCTACCCATTCTTGATATACGGGGACGAAGTTGCCTTGTTGCGCTAGTCCAGAAAACTGGGAGAAATCAGGAAACATCATTATTTTTTAAAATTAATTGGTAATTGGTAATGGGTAATGGGTAATTTTTTTCTTACCAATTACCCATTACTAATTACCCATTAGCTACTAAAAGCTAGTTACGGAGCGTCGTAGGTTGCAACACCGCTAAACTTAACTTTAGAGGGACTGGGGTTTTGTCCGATCCGACGGTCTACATAACGCACTTTGTCACGACCTTCATTTACCTTTTCAGGGAAGACACCATCAGCTGGGTGAAGTAAAGTGGTTTCTCCGTTGGGTAAAATCCGGTAAACTTTATAATCTGTGATTTTGAGTTTCCGGAGTTGCTGACCGCCCAAAAAGATGCCATATTCTTTACGAGCTATATACAGCAGGTTTTCACCTTTCCGCATAGTAGCAGCACCACCTGTAGGCAATTCAAAAACTTGCTCTTTCGGGCTAGTCCAAGTGATAGCGTACTTTTCTTCGACTTGTGCTTTTGTGAGCAAGCCACCGGTGCTGCCAGCAAATAGCGGGGTTTGTCCAGAGAGTGTTTCTGCCATAAAGTCTGTTCTCTCAACGTTTTTAGGGAATCCTAACACTGCAACCAGGATCATATTGCGATCGCGTTATAGACTGTAACAGTTTTTAGTCATTTGTCCTTTGTTCTTTGTCATTTGTCATTTGTTAAAACCCAATGCCCCATACTTCTCTACCCCGGATTTTTCACGCATAGTGTAGGCAGAGGGAGTGTGGGAGGCTCCGCCCTAAGCGTAGCTATGCCGCAGGCTTTACGGCTTCTCTACGAGACGCTTCGCTTTAGCGATACGCTCAGTACAAGTGCCCAATGACTAATGACAAAGGACTAATGACAAAGGACTAATACCTATTTACTCTTGACTTTTGCCCGCTTTTCCTCATGGCTATTCTGAACAATGGGAATGGTGAAGTGAAACTGGCTACCCTGGTCTTTGCCAGTTGACTCTGCCCAAATTTCTCCACCCCACCCATTCACAATTTGACGACAAATAGCTAAACCAAGTCCTGTTCCGCCAGTAGTACGGCGTAGCGCTCCCTCTTCTTGATAAAAGCGGTCAAAAACTACTTCTAAACGATTGGGCTCAATTCCGCGTCCTGTGTCAACCACAGTCACCTCGACCATTTGATGGCTGTTGGAAATCGCTTTAATGGTGATTTCTCCTTGGGATGGCGTAAATTTACAAGCATTATCCATAAGTTTTGCCAATACTTCTACTAGCCAATCACCATCAGCCCTAACCAGAGGTAGGTTTTCAGCAATTTGAGTCTTGATTTGGGGCGGCTTTTCCGTTGCAGAACGCGTGCGATTGCGGCTGAGTGCTAAATCCACACACTCTTGTAAAGTCAGGGATTCTGGATGCCATTGCACTCGCCCGCTTTCTAAGTTGGAAAGCGTGAGGAAATCTTGTACCAATTTTCGCATCCGTTCTGAGTCAGAAAGAGCCGTGTTGAGCATAATTTGCTGCAACTCTAAGGGCATATCCGGCTCACTAGCAAGACTTTCTAGACACACTTGAATCGTGGATAGGGGAGTACGCAGTTCGTGTCCAGTGATGGCTATAAGGTTGCTGCGGGTGCGGTCTAGGGCTTCTAGCTGCTGGTTAAGTTCTTCTAGGTTGGCGTAGGCTTCCGCTTGAATCAGGGCTGCTCCGACTTGGGTGGCGATCGCTTCTACCAAATCTAACTCCCCAGGTTGGCACTCGTGCGGTGGCATTCCACAGTAATGCAACTCTACAATGCCCAACAACCGCCCCTGATAAAATACTGGTTCCATCAGCCAAGAACGAATGGCAAACTTTTTGGCAATCAAGGAAAGCCCCGGCGAATTGTTCACACGGGGGTCATTTAGCGTATCGCTAATACAAACACCTTCGCCTTGTTGCACGATGTCCTGAAATAGGGAATTTTTCTCTAATTCCCAAGTTTGCCCACGAACCGATAAAATACCGGGATTCAAAAACTCATGTTCAATTATGGCTTGGTTATCTGTAGCTTGAGCGCGGTAAATTAGACAGCGACAAGCTTCTAGGTGTTGCCCTAATTCTTGTGCCGCCACCTGGAGAACTTCATGAGGATCGAGCGATCGTCGAATGGCTGTGCTAATCGAGTTGACTAATCGTTCTTTTCTTGCTTGGGCAGCAATGGAACGGTAGGCTTTGTGCAATTTGTACTGACTAGCTTGCAAGTAAGTTACTAAGCGTTGCACAAAGGGATCTGTATCGATGTCACAAGCATATTCGTTGATCTGTTCTGCTCCAGAGTGGCTTCGCGGCTCTCCTATGCTAAACCTCTGACGTGCCTCGTTTATTTTACTTGCCAGTTCTGGTCTGTAAACCAAAATCCTGTCTAACAGCAATTCAGCGGCTTTGAGGCTAACTCCCCTTTCCGATGTCCAAACTCCTTCAAATCTTCGCGCTGTGTCTATATCCAGATTAGGGCTTAGTTCTGGTAGTTGCTTATTTTTGGCAATAGAACCAAGACTTTCTCGGCAAACCAGACAAGTAGCATAATTGTCAGCAATCACTACCAAATGCCACTCTTGACTTAAGCCATCCGTTGGCTCAAAAGCGATCTTTTCGTAGTGTTCCGAACTATTGGCGAAATCCGTTTCTGGAGCAGCTAATACGTATATTTGGTTACTCCGTAAGGCAAGTCGCAGGTAGCGATGAGCTTCTTGGCGGTAGAATCGCTCTCGCTGGAAACTAGCTATTACAAGGGGTTGTGCTAAAGTCGCAGCCAAAACTTGATCTTCCATCGCATGGGAGAGCGCTGTTAGTGAAGCCTTAAAATATAGCTGGGGCCGCAAGTATGGTAGGGACTTTAGCAGATCACTCAGCACAGAAGTCGAAATGCTCATGAATTATTGTTAAACGCTCAACCTCGACAAGATCCACGTCACAGCTGCATTGTACAAATTCCAAGGCACTCTCAAGTTAAATAGAGAGTTGCAATATGTAAAGAACGTTAAAATGCACTTTTCGCCAAAGCAGGCGCAACATTTTGTTACCAAATTGATCTATTTATTGACAACCTACTACGCCCAATATACATTCTTGACTAACTTTGAAATATACTTGCACAGCGAAAATCTTTCCTTACTAAGTACCAGCCACATAATTTTTGTATTGTTTTAACCGTTAAATTCACTAATCTTTACTCAGCATTGATTGATAGTCAACGCCTTGGCGTAGCGCGTCATAATATTTACACTCACTCAATAGAATTTTCTTACCCAAAAACCATTACTGCTACATACCATATAATTTAATCAGTAATGATTGATTAAAATTAATCAATCAATTGAATATGGGAAATTTGTCTAATCTAACGCCAAAGATATTTAAACCAAAATCGTATAATAGTTTAGTCAATAAATGCTAGCTTTACCCAATAGAACTGCGAACATCGCATTTTTGCTGAGTATACTATATATCTTGTGTATTGAGAAAGTTCGACAACTAAGCACTTATCTAAAAATTCTGAGTTTTCAGTCTTGAGTTTAGACTTATACAATACTTATATAGATTTGGACACTGCTACTTTGTCAACAGTACGTAAAAATTATTTTGGCTAGAATAGCTCAAACAAGTTTTACAAAGAGTCTTTTTTCTACAAGTTGTGAGGGGTAAAGACCTCTACTCTGAATACCACAAACAATCTACGACCTGTACACGGAACTTTGGCTAATGACACCGGATACGCTAATGACCCCGGAAAAAATTTTCCTAGATGGAAAAACTTTTATTCCTGCTGAACAATTACCTATCCCGGAGTGGCCTTGTGTTGTGAGTGAAAGACCACAACCGACACTGACGGTTAAAGATGATGATTTATTTTTCGTGACAGATACTATTGGGAATATTTCTGGCTGTTCCCTCAGCGAGGGTAATCCCAGCATGGGGCTGTTTTGCTGTGATACGAGATTTCTCAATCGCTTAGAGTTGCAAATTGAAGGGCGATCGCCTGTACTTCTCAGTAGTACTGCCGAAAAAGGGTTTTCACTCTCGGTTTTGTGTACCAACCCCAGAATTGACGAACGCCTTAGAGCCGAAACTATCGGAATTCGGCGAGAAATAGTACTCAATGGCGCTCTATTTGAAGAAATAGAAGTATCTAACTACAGCACAACAACTGTCAATTTTGAACTAAGTATCAGCTTCGATGCAGATTTTGTTGATTTATTTGAAGTCCGGGGTTATGACAGAGAAAAACGCGGTAGGCTTTTACGTCTACTAGAACCCACGACTGGAGAAGGAATCGTCGATGGCGTTTCACCAGTAACTAAAGACCCATCAACTTTTAGGGAAGAATCCTTAACACTTGCCTATCAAGGTTTGGATGGTTCGGTGATGGAATCTCGGATTTTATTCCAGCATCGTCAACCAGACTCTTTCAAAGGTTACACTGCGGTTTGGCAGCTAGAGTTGGCTTCTCACGAAACCCAAAAGCTGGGTTATCGGGTGAATATGTTGAAAAACAACCAATCTAGTTCAACCGTAAGCGCCGCCATTACTTTAGGACAGGCGAAAGCTGCTGAGTTGATGGAGGAGCAACACTGGGTACAGCAAATTACCCGCATTAGCTCAGATAAAAGCACTTTCAATCGAGTGATTGAGCGGGCCGAGCAAGATATGTATTTGTTGCGCCAGTCTTTTGGAAAGCATAAGACAGTTTCGGCTGGAGTACCGTGGTTTTCTACACTATTTGGGCGGGATTCACTGATTACAGCTTCCCAAACCCTGATGTTAAACTCGCAAATCGCCAAAGAAACCCTAATATTATTGGCGACATACCAAGGCAAAATCGACGACGAATGGCGCGAAGAAGAACCGGGTAAGATTTTGCACGAGTTACGTTTGGGAGAAATGGCTCGTTGTCAAGAAATTCCTCACACACCATACTACGGTACAGTTGATGCGACTCCTCTCTGGCTAATGCTATATGCCGAACATTATGCTTGGACTCACGATCAAGAACTCCTAGAGTTACTTTGGCCAAATGCTTTAGCAGCAATGGACTGGATCGATCGCAATACCAAACAAACCAGTTACCTCAGCTACTTCCGTAAATCTAAACGCGGTCTTGCTAACCAAGGTTGGAAAGACTCTGGCGACTGCATTGTCAACCATAAGGGAGAATTAGCTAACGGCCCAATTGCCCTTTGTGAGGTGCAAGCTTATGTCTATGCTGCAAAAATTCGCCTAGCAGAAATAGCGAGGATGAAAAAGCGCCTGGATTTGGCAGATCGTTGGCTAGATGAGGCTAAGAGTCTCAAGGTTCGTTTTAATCGAGATTTTTGGGTAGAAGACCAGGATTTCTGCGCCTTGGCTTTGGATGGAGATGGTAAACCTGTAGACAGTATTACCTCAAATCCTGGTCATTGTCTGCATTTGGGTCTTTTTACCCACGAAAGAGCCTACAGTGTCGCAGAACGGTTGCGGGCACCAGATATGTTCAATGGTTGGGGCATTCGTACCCTGAGTAGTTTATCACCCGCTTACAATCCAATGGGTTATCACATTGGTTCGGTTTGGCCCCATGATAACGCTCTGATTGCAATGGGATTGCGATCGCTCGGTCTGATCGATCAAGCCTTAGAACTTTTCCAAGGTTTATTCGATATGACCAGTCAGCAGCCTTATGAACGTCCTCCAGAACTCTTCTGCGGCTACGAACGGAACGGTGATAATGCCCCTGTGCAGTATCCAGTTGCTTGCACTCCCCAAGCTTGGGCGACTGGTAGTATCTTCCAACTGCTGCAAATGATGGTTAACTTGGTGCCTGATGCTCAAAATAATTGCTTGCGAATAATCGACCCCGCTTTGCCAGAATCGATTAATCGCCTGTCATTCCATAATTTGCGAGTCGGCCCCACCATTCTCGATTTAGAATTCGAGCGTTCTGGGACTACGACTGCTTGCCGTGTTGCGAAAAAACGGGGCAATTTGCGGGTAGTTATAGAAGCATAGAGCGAGTAGGGAGTGGTGAATGATCTACTCCCTATTTTATAATTGGTGCGTAGGCGTAGCCCATCGTAGACATCGCTCGTTGAACTTCACTTTTATCTTGACTATTTTCGATAAACTGAGAAAGTGGATTGATAATTAACGAATTGGTTTCTAATTGTCTGAAATACGCATTTCCCGAACAACAGAAAGGCAATATTTCAATTTCTCTGGAAAAATCCCTAGAAGAACAATTAGTTTTAGTAGTTAAAAATACTGGTATTGGCATTCCCAAAACATTCGATTGGGACAATGGCAACTCTTTAGGCTTAAGAATTGTGAAGAACCTAGTTAGACAGTTAAAAGGGAATATTTTTTTAGAGTGCGATCACGGTACTACCTTCTATATTCACTTCCCCCAATGATTATAAATCTGTAGTTTCAAGACTTACTAAGTATCTAGGCATAAATAAATTTAAAGTTTGTAGTAAGGACTTTAGTCCTGATAATCCTTGCTCTGAGCGATAAATCGCTCACTACAAACTAAGAGTTGATTTTATATTTAATTATGTCTACCTACTTACCGTTAATTTACACTATATTTTTTCAATCAATATAGATAGATTGTGGGGTGGGCAACATGAGCGCCCTGATAGTGCAGGTTGTATACCTAACAGCTTACCACTACCCACTTAATCTTGGTAACTATTCTCAATATGAGAATTGCTAGTTTACGCAACCGCAGCTAGTGATTTTAACATCAAATCTTTCTTCTGCCTTTCCCAGGCTAGGGTACTGTAGACAATTTGATCTAAGTCATTATATTTTGGTTGCCAACCCAGTAATTTACGGATTTTATCAGCACTAGCGATCACACAAGCAGGATCGCCAGGGCGACGTTCTGTTTCAATGACCGGAAAATCTACCCCAGAAATAGCCTTAACTCGTTCGATAACTTGACGGACACTATAACCTTGCCCATAACCACAATTGAGAATTTGGCTTTCGTTACCTTGCTCCAAATAAGCCAAAGCATCCAGATGTGCTGTTGCTAGGTCTTCAACATGAATATAGTCTCTAATTGCCGTTCCATCGGGTGTTGGAAAATCCGTACCAAAAATTTGTACTCTTAGCCTACGTTTGAGTGCAGCATCACAAGTAGCTCCAATTAAATGGGATACTTTTTTTGACACCTGCCCCAATCGCCCACCAGGTTCTGCTCCGGAAACATTAAAGTATCGTAAAATTACGTAACGGAAATCAGAAGCGTTTGCATAGTCACGAATCAGCCATTCACAAGAAAGTTTTGATCGCCCATAGGGGTTAATCGGTTCAGTTGGTGTAGATTCCCTGACAGGGCTGGTTTCTGGTTGTCCATAGACAGCTGCTGTACTAGAAAAAATAATTTGCTTCACACCCATGTTGCTGCAACAACGGAGTAAATTCAGGGTGTTGCGAGTATTGTTAGCGTAATAGTCTAAAGGATGAGAAACAGATTCGGATACATTCAGACTGGCAGCAAAGTGTAACACTGCCGCAAATTGATGTTGAGAAAATACCTGCCAAAGACATTCTGAATCTTTTAAATCACCAATAATTAACTCACCATGCAACACTGCTTGGGGTGAACCTGTAGAACAATTGTCATATACCACAACATCGTAACCAGCCTCGCCCAATTGACGAACTACATGGGAGCCAATGTATCCTGCTCCACCAGTGACTAAGACTTTTTTATTCATCTGCCTTTACCCAGTAATACTACTCGAATGGTTTTAAAAGCGATCGCTAAATCTAAAGCTAGAGAATAGTTTTTGATGTAGTAGAGGTCGTAAGCTAATTTCTCGTAAGCATCCTCTACTGATGCACCGTAGGGATACATAACCTGTGCCCAGCCTGTGATTCCCGGTTTGACGACATAGCGTAAGTCATAGTAAGGAATTTCTTGTCGCAGCTTGATATCAAATTCTGGTCGTTCTGGACGAGGGCCAATCAGGCTCATTTCTCCCCAGAGAACGTTTAAAATCTGTGGTAGTTCATCGATTCTAATTAGGCGTAACCAACGTCCGACTCTGGTAATCCGAGGATCTCGTTCGTTGGCCCACTGCGCTCCCCGTTTTTCGGCATCCTGATACATGGAGCGGAATTTATAAACTTTAAAGGGCTTTCCTTCCAAACCAGTCCGCATCTGTGTGTACAACACTGGGCCTGGACTATCCAACTTAATTGCCAGTACTGTTAGCAACATCAGTGGAGATAAAAACAGAAATAATGACCATGCCAGAATAATGTCTACTAACCGCTTCAGCTTTTGACTAATGCTGTCAGCCGCTAAATTAAAACCAGCACCAAAAGCCAGCCAGTTATCCTGAAGCAGGAATGAGGGAAGTTTATACCACAAGATTTCACAAACATCGGGAATCCCGTAGATGGAGACACCAGATAAACGTAACTGCATCAACTGCTGTATCTGTGCATCAGATAATTCCATTGGGGTTGTTACTACTACCCCTGACCAAGGTTGTTGACTCCATTGGGATAAGTCATTGAGGCTCCCCACAGCAACTCGATTACTTTTTTCTAACTCATTATTAATGTTCTGCTCTGCTGTTGCTAGAACAACTAAGCGTCCTAATAAACTGCGTTCTAGAAAAGTTTTGCCAAATAGAATGGCTTTTTTCCCTGCACCCAAAATGAGCCAACGGCTGTGTTGAGCTTGCGATCGCGCCCAGTTTGCTGCATATACTCTTGATACCATAGCCCAGATGGTAAATATGCCTAAGCAGGGGAGCAAAATTCCTCGTTTCAAGACCGGTTCTTTGCCCAAAAAACCAGTAAAGTAAATGAGAGACGCAATAATGATACCAACAACAACATTACTAATCAGAATGCGGGATGGAGGGCGTAACCCTGCTATTTGAGTATCTGGATGGTAAGTATCTGCTAAATATAGCCCTGCCAGAACTAGGAAAAAACATAAATAAACTAAAGGATCAAAACTATTGAGATTTTGACCCAATCGCAACCATAAAGAGAGAGACAAACTCAACAATAAACCCACAATATCCCCTAACAGCAGTAATAGAGAGAGGATGTTGTGCGTGTAATGTAACTTCTTGTTTTTTTTGCCAACAGCAAGAGTAGTAGTCATTTGCGTACATTACTAAAAATTAGAAAGATTACAGCATAGACATAACAAAATTGGATGCAGGCAATAATTAACCTGAAACTTTTAGTATCAGATTTCAATAGTCCAAAATAATTTCAAACTCATCAGTAAATTACAAGACCTGCAATCGAGAACGAAACCCTGGTTTCAACGCCTAAAAAAACAAAATTTTGTGAGCTTAATCAAAAAACCCATTTTGTTTGTTTTGTTTGTTTTTTATTTAATAAGCATTCATTAATCCTTTATTTTTAACCCTGTTTTTAGCTATTAACTATGTGGAAATTACGTAGATATTAAAATTTATATATTTTTTTTTGTAAAGCTATTAAATAGATGACCCAAAATAAATCGATTTTTAGGCTTAAATAATTTGTATTCTATATAAGTAAATGGGCGGAAATAATTGTTGTAGCAATAGGGTAAAAAGCAGTAGGTATAAGGGTTTTAGATTAGTTCATTTTTCTTTACATAGTTTGATTTTATTCTGCCAACTTACTTATAAAATAAATAATCAACTTTGAACCCAATTAAATCATAAAATATTTTTTGAGAAGTACAAAATTCAGTAATACTTACAGCAAATACTACGTCAAGGAAAACTAGGTAGAAAAACCCGTAAAAATACGTAAGTCTTTTTTGGGAAAGCTTGATAGTCTTTGACTAAAGCTTTATAGATTATGCAGACCCAGTTGCAATCAATATATTTAGACAAATTGATCTATGTCCTCTTCTACTTCCTCACTCCAATATTCAGTAAATAATGAGTCAACTAAATCTTAGGAGTGTCAACATCTGGAGTATTAACTAAACTATGCCTTCCCATCAAGACGATCAAGACCTGATTAATTTTCACCAGTATTGGCTGACTGTAAAAAGACGTTGGTTCGTGATAGTAATCATCATGGGGTCTGTCTTTGGAGCCACAGGGTTCCTTACTTTTAGTCAAAAACCAATTTATGAAGCCGAGGGTAAACTCCTTTTTAATAAAGAAAGTGGCGTTTCTTCCCTTACAGGCGTAAGTGAACAACTGGGACAACTCAGTGGGGTGACAAATCTCTCTAACCCTTTGGAAACTGAAGCAGAAATCATTCGCTCCAACCCCCTGACTCAAAAAACTATTACTGAGTTACAGCTGAAAGATAAACTGGGACAACCTTTAGAAATAAATGATTTTCTGCTTAACTTGAAAATCAAAAGTATCCGAGGGACGGATATTTTACAACTTTCCTACCGTAGTACTAATCCTCAAGAAGCCACAGATATCATCAATAGATTGATGAGTGCTTATCTAGCAAACAATGTTCTGGTTAACCGTTCTGAAGCTAGAGCAGCACGGGAATTTTTAAACAAGCAATTACCCCTAGTTGAATCAAAGGTTAGAGAAGGGGAAGCAGCACTGCGCCAGTTTAAAGAAAAATACGAGGTTGTTTCTTTAGAAGTAGAAGCTGAAGAAGGCGTTAAAAGTATTAATGAATTATCCAATCAAATAACCCAACTTCAGGCGCGGTTGGTAGATGCTAGGAGCCGTTCTGGTGCTTTGCAAAATCAACTGGCATTGAACACAAAGCAAGCTATGGCACTTAGCAGCTTAAGTCAATCTAGAGCAGTACAAGAAGTTTTATCACAATATCAGAAGGTTCAAGACGAGTTAGCTGTGGAGAGGTCACGATTTACTGATGGACACCCAGTTATTACTAGTTTGTTGAGTAAAGAAGAAGCTCTTAAAAAGCAGTTAGAAGGAAGAGTGACCCAAACTCTGGGTAGTTCGCAGCTTATCCCAGACCAAGATTTACAAATAGGAGAACTCAAGCAGACCCTAACCGCTAATTTGGTGCAAGTGGAAGTAGAACGGTTGGGATTGGAGAATCAAGTTGGTGTGTTGATGAAGGCATTTGGACGTTATCAAGCACGTCTGACAAGCTTACCCAAACTCGAACAACTGCAACTACAACGGCAACGACAGCTACAGGTTGCTCAAACAACCTACGAGCAAATGCTCAAACGATTGCAAGAAGTTCAAGTGCTGGAAAATCAGAATGTAGGTAATGCCAGGATTGTTTCTGAAGCTTTACTTCCGAAAAAACCAGTTTCTCCTCGTATACTCTTAAATTTAGCACTAGGGGGATTTTTAGGATTTTTCTTAGCGATCGCAGCAGCTTTATTGCTAGAAAGTGGAGACAAGTCTGTGAAGACAACAGAAGAAGCTCAACAGTTGTTGGACTATCCTTTGTTGGGTACAATTCCGGTTTTTGATCAAAAAGCTAGGTTGGCTCGTGGTGAGAGTTTAACCGAATTACCGGTACTGAATAACCCTTATTCATTAGTCAATGCTGCCTTTGAAATGCTCCAGATTAACCTGGGTTTTACTTTTTCTGATAAAAAACTGAAGGTAATTGTGGTTAGCAGTTGTGTGATGAATGAGGGGAAATCTTTTATCGCAGCTAACTTGGCAATCGAAACTGCCCAAATGGGAAAACGAGTGCTATTGATTGATGCAGATATGCGTCGCCCTCGTCAACACGAAATGTGGCAACAACCTAATTTGATGGGGTTAAGTAATGTTTTAGTGGGGCAAGCTACGTTAGCAGAAGCTGCCAAGGAAGTGGTGATCAATGTAGAATTGCTTAGTTCTGGCATGATACCGCCTAACCCAGCTGCACTATTAGACTCACAACGGATGAATGGGTTATTGCAACAAGCTGCCCAAGATTATGATTGCGTAATTATTGACACTCCGCCTTTAAGTGTTTTAGCTGATGCGTCGATAATAGGCAAAATGGCGGATGGAATGTTGTTGGTTGCACGTCCTGGTGTAGTTAACTCTGCTGCGGCTAAGACTACAAAAGGATTGTTAGAACATTCTCGTGTGCCTGTGTTGGGACTGGTGGTGAATTGTGTGGCTACGGATAATAATGACTACAGTTATTATTACTCTGATAAAAATACTGGAGAGAGTAAGTCTGGCAAGAGGGATAGGATCAAGTCTAATTTAAGTAAAATTACTGGGTTAAGACTGCTATAACTGGTTAATCTTTTAAAGAAACCCGTGTTATCTCTGAGGTGTTAAATATTTAGCTTGGGTAAAGTTATAGGCGAAAGATAAAGCAATACCGTTCAGTTAAGAAAATGGTAGATTGGGTTGAGCGAAATGGAATTTTAACAAAAATTTGATGCTGTTAAATTTTATTTCACAAAGCAACTTATTTACATCAATTTTGGCTTTTCACCTTAACTGGATTGTATTGAAATATGAAGTTAATCTAGTTGAGTTTAATACCTAGTAGATTAATAGCAACTATGCTAACTATTTACT
>NZ_JACKZS010000145.1 GCF_014222285.1 Nostoc sp. UCD121 | reverse complement strand
CCTGCTCCCTGCTCCCTGCTCCCTGCTCCCTGCTCCCTGCTCCCTGCTCCCTGCTCCCTGCTCCCTGCTCCCTGCTCATTTTGTCGAGAGCAGGCTGAATTGGTACACTAAGCAATCGAGCGTATTCGTCTTTAATCATGGAATAACATTCGCAAGACGTATCTTCCAAATTCTGTCGATTCAAAATATTAATAGTGCCACGCTTGTAGCTAATCATTCCGGCTCGGCTGAGTCTATTTGCTGCCTCCGTAACCCCAGTGCGACGGCAGGCCAGCATTTTAGCAATATATTCCTGGGTCAGAAAGAATGTATCTGATTGCACGCGATCAGCAATGATGAGTAACCAACGCGCAAGCCGTCGTTCTATAGTGTGTAAGCTATTGCAGGCAAGTGTTTGTGTCACTTGGATAAGCAGTTCATGAGTGTAACGTAATAGTAAACCTTGAAGCTCTCCACCTCGGTTGAACTCAGCGATTAGCAACTCTGTCTTCATCATGAGAGAACTGCCCCGAATCTGGACAAATGCAGTTGTATTTGTAGTTTTGCTGCCCAAAATCACAGAAACGCCTACGATGCCATCATTGCCCACTATGCCAGCTTCGACAGTTGAGCCATCTTTTTGGATACAAACTAAAGAAACTATTGATTGATGGGGAAAATAAACGTGTGTTATCGGTTCATTAGCTTTATAAAGAACTTGCCCAACTTCAAGTTCGACTTGCTCTAGATGAGGAGCTAGACGTTGGTACTGTGCCCTAGTCATGGCAGCAAGTATTTGATTTTCTATTGGAAGATGAAGTTGCTTAGATACTGACATGGATAACCTACAAGTGCAATTGTGCTTTAAAAGCACGCTTTGGCAGCTTGAGAAGAGGCAGCAACTAGTCCCAATATGTCAAAAGGTGGTTTTTATTCAGAAGTTGTAAACTTTATAATTGACAACGGGAGCATTGAAGCGTACATTAACGATCCGCTTAAACTTAATGCAGTCTTTGATTATAGCAGATTTAACGCTGTTCATCTGTTCGTTTACGTACATAGCCGATTCCACTTTTCCCACTTTGACTTATTTGATTCTTTGAACACTCGTGCCACTGCCGATTACCATTGCCGGAGGACGAGATTGTAGACTTGCACTGGAGTGACAATTACCACATCTGCGATCGCCGTCCGATGTCTTCGTATCTTTTGGAGAAGCCTTAAGAAGAGCAAGAGCTTATCGCCGCCCCCGCTCTCATCCCTGCTCGATTAACAACTGTCCCTACTAGTCTGCCAACCCAAAAATGCTGCGTGATCGCTGGGTAAAGGGTAAGGTGTAAGGGATTTGAAACCTTTCCCCCTTCGCCTTTACCCTTAAAAGAGCCAAGTTCACTTGGCGAACTACTACGTCTATGATTGCTCCTTTGGTCGGAGATGGGAGCAATTATCTGGCAAATTGCAGCAGCAAAGATGTTTTAAGTAAATCAGTAGAGCGATTGAGCTAACTCTCGTCAGTTTGATGGATGTCTTCAAGTGCTGAATCTGGTGAAATTGTTGGTAAAGAAAACGTTTAATTTAAAGCTTGTAGAGTATTTATGACTCAAATGCCAATCATTCGCCAAATCCTATTAGATGCCGATACTGGATTGCTACCATATCTTAGTCAACAACTTCAAACACAGAGTTTTTCACCTTTTAAAAGCCAATTTGGTTTTTATGTAGATGAATCTTGTACACAAGTTACCTCGGTAGACGATTCTTTAAAAACACAAACGATACTTTTGTTGACTCTCAAGTTTTCAATTCTTGTAGATAGCAAAACTTCCTCGGATGAGGCGGCAGTACACGCTCTTGAGTTTCAAGAATTGCTAAATGCACAAATTATTAGATGGAGCCAAGACAACGAAAACTTGCTGCAACCAATCTCAGAAATTAAAAGCACGTTCAGTCAGTTGTCAGATATCCCGTTCCACGGTGGCTACCTTCCAGGTTTTGAAATTAAAAGTCAGTTTACTATAGTTTACAGTCCTGTTACTACAGAGTTAAGCCAATCAGAGTCAGCTCAATATTCCTTGCATAGTCCAGGGGAACGTACTCCTATCAGTGGACAGTATGAACTAATAAATTCTGATGGAAAAGGCGCAGGGGTGGAGGTAACATCAACTGCCGGAAATCCGTTTCCTCCAACGAGTGAATCTGACCAATCATATAGATTAGTTGACCCCACAAAGCACAAAAACCCTAATAAATAGCAATTAGCGTTGCTTTGGCGATCGCATAGAAATATGGAACCTGGCTGTTGTAGAGCATGAGTATAGGCTAGATAGCAACTTGAGATAAGCTAATGTTGTCCTTAAGAATGTCTATCTCGACTGGAGGAAGTACTTTATCTTTCATTTGTTGTAGCTCATGTAGGGCAGCGTTAGCATCGGCAGCACCAAATTTGAAGTACTCAGTTAAACTACCAATGCGATAATTGTAATTATGATAGCGGTGTTTAAAATATAGTTCGACATTACCCCTGTGTGGCCAAGTTCCAAGTATTTTAATCTCAACAGTTTGATAAGGGATAAGTAAATCTGCTTCTATTTCTGCCAATCGCTGTTGGATAGGTCTAGTAGTAACTCCTATCTTGTACAAAGTGCCAATATGTGTTTTAATCTCTAAAAAATACAGAGAACAAGATAAAATTCGTTGAAATTGAGCGCGATAAAGTGTTAAGTCAGTAAGGCAATATAACTTATCTGCTGCATTTTTGTATAAGGCGTGTTTGGCTGCTAGCTCTAGTTTCAGTAGCTTTTTGAGCAACAGAGGTTCTTGCACTTCGTTGAATAGAGTGAATTCTAGCGCTCCAACAGGGATTTTTCCTAAACTAGTAAATTCATAAGCTGGAGGGGTTAAATACACATTTTTCTTGAACATTCCAGCTTTGAGAAGGCTTGGATTGACTAAACCAGGGCTGATAGGATGATTGAATAAGCCGTATTCTTTCCAAAGCAATTTTAACTGTGCTAAATCTTTACGCGATAGGTAAATATTAAAATTATCATACAGTGGTAAAATCGGGAAATCACGGTTAGCTACAGGCAAGCAGGTCGCTGAAGAATGTGCAAAATGATGTTGCTTGACTTTACCTTTCTTAGCAGTTAGCCCACCGTAACAGTAAGGGCATAAAAGCTCAGTCTTACCACTACCAACATCTTCAACACAGACTAATTGTCCATCTGAGGCTATACCAAATTTAAGCCACATCGTCACGTTCACTCATTAGCAGAAAAACCAATCGCAGCAGTAGCATAAAGTTCAAGCAAGCTTTAAATAATTTGCAGATATGTTAAATTTCTCTCTAAACTAGTGCTAGTGTACTATAGGATTTCTAATTTAGGATTTAATTTGCTCAAAACGAGACTGCTTGTGGTGGAGCTACCCTTGGGACAACAATCTGTCGCTATAACTAGGAAAATAGTTCACGTAGATATGGATGCCTTCTACGCATCGGTCGAGCAGAGGGACAACCCTAGCTACCGAGGTAAACCGTTAGTAGTCGGTGGCAGCCCGAATCAGCGAGGCGTAGTTGCAGCCGCCAGTTATGAAGCTCGTAAGTTTGGCATTCACTCAGCAATGCCGTCAGTAACAGCTTTTGCAAAATGCCCTGGGCTTATCTTTGTCAGACCAAGATTCGACGTTTACCGAGAGATTTCCACTTCAATCCACGCTATCTTTAAACGCTACAGTGATTTAGTGGAAGGGGTTGCACTAGATGAAGCATACCTTGACGTTACTGAGAATAAGCAAAGCATCCCCTACGCTTCTACTATTGCAAGACACATCAAAACTGCAATTTTTCAGGAAACCCAGTTGACAGCAACCGCAGGCGTGTCAATTAACAAGTTTCTTGCAAAAATGGCATCAGGGCAGAACAAGCCGAATGGACTGACGGTGATTTTACCGGAGGATGCGATCGCCTTTGTAGAGCAACTGCCGATTGAGAAGTTCCACGGCATCGGTGAGGTGACTGCGACTAAGATGCATTCACTGGGGATTCATATTGGTGCAGATTTGAAGGAGCGATCGCTGACTGACCTAATACACCACTTTGGTAAAGCAGGTAATTATTACTACAAGATTGCCAGGGCAGAAGATGACCGCCCAGTTGAAGCAAATCGGGTTCGCAAATCGATTGGTGCAGAAACCTCGTTTGCACAGGATTTAAGCGATGTCGGTCAAATGTTGCAAGAACTCGAACAGATTGCCCAAATTGTCGAGCAACGGTTGGAGCAGCACGAAACGCGAGGCCGCACATTAACGTTAAAAGTCAAGTTCTCTGACTATCAGCAGCTAACCCGCAGTAAGACAATGCTTGCTCCCATAAGTGAACTATCTACGATTTTTGAGATAGCCAAAGGACTGTTTGAGTCGATTTCACTGGAAAACCGCAGTATTAGGTTGTTGGGAATTTCCTTGTCAAATCTGGATAATGCCAAACAAACCCAAGTCATTCAACTGCCACTATTTCAAAATGCAGGCATTATATTTTAGCGTAGGCTAGCAAGAACCGCAGGCATCCCGCTGTTTAAATACTGACTCACCCACGACAAAAATCATCAACCCTCAACTCGCGCCACACATCAGACGGTTGCCACCCGGAGTTACCCACAGAGCGGAGGGGGCGGTAGTGTTCAGAAATGTATTCGGATTCGGAAACGTAGTCTTCAATGTACACAGGTGGATTGGGTTCAATTACTGGTTCAGGAATATTTTGGCTCTCAGGAATCTCAATAGGTTCAATCGGTGGTGGGGTTACTTCTGTTTTCTTGCGAATTGGGTTAGGGTTTTTTTTGATGAGTCGTTTCATATCTATAGGAATCATTCGGCTTTGCACAAAGAATGGATATCCCAGAATACAAGAACTTATCAACGAATCAGAGACATTTTGCCATAAAGTTATATGGGCGTGGATTGCTTTTTAGGGACGGGAGCGGAGCGCTATGCTTAATAGCCATTCGTAGAAACGGATTTAACAATAGGTATGATGTTGTCTACTCGCATATCGAAACATATTTACCGACCAATTGTCGGCAAATAAGCGAGAAAGTGAAAGCTAAATTCTCAATTCTTGTACAGGCTCCTTGCAAATCCGTAATTTTCGCCGCTAGACTTATTGCCTCCACTAAGTATGTGGAGGCGAATTCATGGAAAAAACGTCGTTATCCCTGCTAATTACGATTTTTTCTCCTCTGCTATACAAAAGCGAAAGTGAGAAGTTGATTTCTCTTGGGTAGCGATCGCTGCCCTTGAACAGTCCCAGGGTTAACGCACGAATATGACCTATGCTGTCAATTAAAGAACTTTTATAGTTTGTGACCTAAATCAGTGCAAAAATATCATAAATGTGTATAGAATTAATCAATTGAAACAAGTAAGTGTATTTTTAAGAACACTAAGTTGTTGACAGTTGGTAGTCAACTCTCAACTAGTAACGGTCAATGTATTTCTATGCTTCCGTCAGTATTCAAAACTTGCATTCCTAGAGAAGAAATTTTAGATGGGGAACTCTCTTCTGATTTATTTGCCGCTAAGTTACGGCTAGTTGTCGAAGGACTTGCGCCCCAAGTCTACCAAGATCCCACAGCCTTTTTCGCTAATACTTTTGCCACCGATGGTTTGAAAACCTTAATCTCGGAAGTATTCGGGCGGTTGGTAGGTGCTGCTGTCGGCTCCCCCATTATTCGATTGGAAACCAGCTTTGGTGGTGGTAAAACCCATGATGAAATTGCTTTGTGGCATATTGCCAAACATGGACGGGACATTCCTGGACTAGACCGTTTTACAAATTTAAATTTAATTCCAGACCGACCGATTCAAGCAGCTGCGATCGCTTGCCAAGACCTTGATCCAGTTAACGGTGTTTACCATGCGGACACTGGCGTTACCACTTATACCCTTTGGGGAGAAATTGCCTATCAAATTAATGGTGTAGCAGGTTATAGCCTGCTTAAAGGTTCTGACGAACAGCGAGTCAGTCCAGGCACAGTGGTTTTAGAAAGGATAATCCAAGGGCAACCCACAGTCATTATCATCGATGAAATTGCCTCATACCTGAGAAAAGCCAAGGCGACTCTAGTTGGTAACAGCAACTTAGCTGGACAGGTAGTTGCTTTTTTATTCGCCCTCATGGATTTAGCAGCATCTTGTAATAATTTAGTATTTGTTTACACGCTGGCTTCCTCCACTGACAGTTTTGGCGAAGAAACCACCGAAATCCGGGAAACCATTTCTGCTACTGCTAGGCAAGAGCGAATCATTAAACCCAGCACTGATATTGAAATTTACAATATAGTTAAGCAGCGAGTATTCGCCAGTATTGAAGCTAACGCTGCCAATAATGCTTCAAAAGAATATTTACAAACTTATAAAGCTAGTCGGATTAATTTACCAGATGGCTGCAAAGATGCACGCTATGCCGACAGTATCGAGCAGAGTTATCCCTTCCACCCAGAATTATTTAATCTGCTGACTAAAAAGATTGCCTCGATCCCAAACTTCCAACGCACCAGAGGCGCTTTGCGGTTATTTGCTAGAGTTATACGTTATTTATGGGACGATACTAGTGGATGGATACCGCTAATTCATTCTCACCACATTCCTGTTGGTATTGAAGAGGAAATCACCAGCGATTTAACAGCCCGTTTGGAACGTCCTTTGATGCGGATTACGATCCAAGCAGACATTTACAACAAAGATGGTAGAGAAGCACACGCTCAGTTACAAGATGCAGTATGGATTGCTGCTGGTAAACCTCCCTTTTCAACCTGGGTAGCCCGGACTATTTTTTTGCATTCCATCACTCAAGGTATATCTGCGGGTATTCGCCGCGCCGAATTAAATTTATCTTTGTTGACACCAGGGCTAGAAATTGGCTTTGTTGATACTGCTTTAGAAAAACTGAGTGAAGTTGCTTGGTACTTGGAAAATGATCCAATGACAACTCTGGCTCGTTTTAAGGAAGAACCATCAATCAATAAAATTATTGCCGAAGAAAAAGCTCAAGTTGGAATTACCGAGGCGAAAGATGATTTACGAAGTCGCCGCGATACCATTTTTGCTGATAAATTCTTCAAACTAGTTCCTGCACCGGAATCACCCGCAGAAGTGGATGATGTGTCGGATAGCATCGCCCTGTGTTTAATTGACTTTAGCGAGGCGACTATTTCTGTAACCACTGAAGGGCCACCGCCAATGGTGGAGAAAATTTTTAATGAAACAGGCGAGTCAGGTAAGTTTCGCACATTTAGAAATCGTTTATTATTTTTAGTTGCAAACAAGCAAGAATTAGAACGAGCGATTGACAACGCTAGGGAGTTCCGCGCCATTCAGAATATTCTCAATTCTCCCAATCGCTTGCAAGATTTATCAGAAAATCAGCAAAAGCAACTCAAAGATAAAAAAGGTTCTCTTGATTTAGGGGTAAGGGTATCTTTAACCAATGCCTACCGCCACTTATTTTACCCCGCTAATGACCCCGTAAAAGCTGCTAAAGGCTTAATGCACTATACTCTTTCTGCACAAGATTCTAGCGATATCAAGGGCAAAAATAATCAACAAGATGTCATTTTAAAAGCACTAAAAGATTGTCAAAAAATCCGTGTTGAAGAATTACCCCCCTATGCACCTGCTTACATTTTGCAGAAGGTGTGGCCGTCTGGGTTAAACCATTGGACAACTAAAGCATTGAAAGAGGCTTTTGCCAAAGACCTGAGTTTAAATATATTTGTCGAAGCTGAGTTATCCAAGCTGCGATTAACTATCCGCCAGGGGTTGCAGACTGGTAATTGGGATATGAAGGTGGGAGAAAAGCTGTTTATTAAAACCGATGACGGTAAAATTACCCTACCCGACTCTATAGAATTTTCTGAGAGGATAGAACTCTACCGCCGGGGAATTCTGGAACCACCAAAACCGCGAGAAATTGAACTGAATGCTCAAGTTTTGTCCAGTACAGAATCGGTAAAACCTGTACGGATACGGTGGAAAGCATCGGGGGCTTTGACGATTAAGCTGTATCAAGATGGGAATTTGGTTGCAGGGGAGTTTCGCCCTAGTGATGAACATGAGACAGCGATCGCTAAAACCACAACTTTCAAAATTGTAGCTGACTACGGCAATGGCGAAGTAGAGGAAAGGGAAACCCAAGGGAAGGTATTGGCTTATGGTACTGGAACACCCAGTACACCAAGCGCAGGCGAGGATGGGAACGGTTCGTGGGATGATTCACCTCTATTTAAAGCCAAGCCGGAAGAATTTGATTTGGAGGGAACACTCGATAGGGTGTTTAATGAATTAGGCGATCGCATCCAAGATAATCAAGTTCAGGGTATCCAGTCGTTGGAAATCTCCGTTGGGCAAGTGATGGACTACCGCAAGTTGATGACGGCTTTCCCGATGTTGATCAAGCTACCCTTGCAAATAGACCAAACGGCAACTATTACTGTTAAT
The DNA here is from genome assembly GCF_014222285.1 of Nostoc sp. UCD121. Taxonomy (GTDB): domain Bacteria; phylum Cyanobacteriota; class Cyanobacteriia; order Cyanobacteriales; family Nostocaceae; genus Nostoc. The sequence continues at coordinate 11,783 of NZ_JACKZS010000145.1, read as the reverse complement.
GAACAGTTTATCAGGTTAGAGTACCAAGGGCCAGTCAAAGGATTTCAAAGTTTTCAGGGGGCTGTTAACACTTTGCTAAGTAGCCCGGATGTAAAAGCTGACGTGTCCCTGAAGCTCGTATTTGAATTTTCATCTCCAGTGCAACCAAACGGCGCAGAAATCAGTAATATCAAACAAGCCCTGAATCGTAATCCGGTTGACAGGCTGAATTTGACGGTGAAAGTAACGTACTGAGATGCAAGAGTTTCAATTGCGAGTGGTTCCTACAGATAACAATAACTTTGCCCTGGAGTTGTATCAATGTGCTTATAAAAAAGCCGGTGAAAAAAAGCGTCCTTCTGCCAAGCGTATTGGGCGTTTAAAGGGCAATGCTTTAATTCAGGTGAAACAGGCAATTTATGATTCTTTGAAGGCGAATAATTATGACCCCAAAACCTTAAGTCACAATCGCCAAACTCCTTATGTTTTGAATGAGGAATCAGGAATAAATCTGGCATTACTGTTTCAGACTTTGCAACCGCTTTCTAAAATAGAACGCATTGCGAATATCGCCCAAGGGATTAGAGCCATGAGTTATGAAGAATCGCACTACTGGTTTGCCAAGATTAGCAATGGTAAACGTAATCAGGCTTTGAAAGCGATTCGTGTTCTTTTGGGGGATTAGTTGACGGTTGACGGGCAACAGTTAAAAAATAAACTTATAACTATAAATTAGGAGGTAAAAATGTATGAATATGATAATTGACGTGCGTGGTGCTGTTCTAGCTGCGAAAAAATATTTTGAAGATATCCAGGATATGATAGGTAATTCTATCAATGATATTTTGCTTGAAGAAGTAGAATTGTCAGAGAATAAAAAGTTTTGGTATGTAACTTTAGGTTTTAGTCGCCCTGTAGCTAAGACTGAAAGAACACTTATCCCTGAAGCTATTTCTTTAGCTAATAAATATGAACGTGAGTATAAAATATTTACCGTAGATGCCGAAACGGGGGAAGTAAAATCGATGAAAATTCGTGAGGTATGAAAGATTATATTAGTTTATTGTTTAAAAATTACAAACAAAAAGGAATTTTAATTGACACAAATATTTTACTGCTTTGGTTTGTTGGTACTGTAAATCGGGGGCGAATATCACAATTTAATCGGACTGAAAAGTTTTTACCGGAAGATTACGATTTGCTGGTGAGTGTCTTGTCGTATTTCTCAAAAATTGTTACAACTCCTAATGTGCTGACTGAAGTGAATAGTCTGGTTAACCAGATTGGTGAACCAGAACGTTCTCAATGTTATTCTGTATTGGCTCAAGCGATGACTGCATTAGATGAATTTTATATTGAAAGTGTCAATGCTGTTCAGCTAGATAATTTTACTAAATATGGGCTGACTGACTGTGGAATTGTGACTTTAGCAAAAAATAAATATTTAGTGCTTACAGATGATTTCAAATTAGCTAATTATCTGCAAAAAGTAGGTATTGATACAATTAATTTTAATAATATTCGGACTTATGGTTGGTAATAAAAATGTCTGACTCAACTTCTAAACGCCCTGCTGTATTTATTGAAAAAATGATGCCTGTGCAGGTATTAAATGAGCAAGTTAATTTTGAACACGGGGGAAATCCATTTAAAGGATTACATCGTTGGTATTCGCGTAAGCCATTATCTTTTAGTCGCGCCAGTGTATTGGCTTCTTTATTACCAGCAGATATCACAATGCAAGAATTTGAATATTTGCTGGGGTTAGTACCGGGGAAGGAGGTAAAGCTATATAAAACGCCGCCTAATTCTGTGCAAATTAAGAAGGTGCATGATTATTGTGAGAAGGTTTGGGGAACTCGCACACCGACTGTTTTAGATGCGTTTGCAGGTGGTGGAAGTATACCTTTTGAGGCGGCGAGATATGGGTTAAATGTGCTGGCTTCTGATTTAAATCCTGTAGCGGTGGTGACGATGAAAGCGGCTATGGAATATCCGCTAAAGTTTGGCCCTGATTTGCAGCAGGATATTGATAAATGGGTGAAGTGGGTAGGGGATGAAGCTGAGAAAAGGTTAGCTGAATTTTTCCCTTCTTTACCTGGGGAAACTGTTCAATATTATTTATGGGCGCATACGGTTGTTTGTCCAAATTGTGAGTCTATTGTTCCGCTTAGTCCTAACTGGTGGTTAGATAAATCATCTAGTGCAATTAAGAAAGCACAACTAGCTGCTATCAAGCCAATTTCTAATCCAGATGAAAAAAAAGTAGATTTTGATCTAGTTAAAGGCAAAAAAGGCAATGGAAGTACTATAATTACTGCTGATGGGGAATATGATCCTGATATTGCTGTAACAATAAGCCGTTCAGTTGGTAAATGCCCCAATTGTCACAATATTATTGAAGATGATGTAATTAAATCACAAGCAAAAATAAATGGTTTAGGACATCAGTTATATGCAGTAGCATCAAAAATAGGAAATAATTATTTAACTTTTAGAAAAGTTACACAAATAGATATACAAGGAGTTAATAAAGCACAAGAAATATTTACTGAGAAATCTGAATATTTTGAAAGTATGAATTTTATTCCTCATGAGAAGGGAGATAATACCGGAATTTTCGCTTGTGAGGCTGACAGGGTTTATAAATATGGTATTCAGGAAACTGCTCAATACTTTAATGTGCGTCAACTGTTGACTCTTATTACTTATATTGAAATAATAAATGAAGCAAAAATATTAATTCAAGGTAAGTATACATCAGAGAAAAGTGAAGCTATATTAACTTACTTATCTTTAGTTTTAGACCGATGTGTTGATAAAAACTGTAGGTTATCGCACCTAAATACTACTGGGCCAAAAGTTGAGTCGGCTTTAGGTCAACATTCATTGAATTTAGTTTGGAACTATCCTGAAACTAATGGTAGTGGTAGACTCTGGGAATACCAAGCAGAATCAGCCGCATCTGATTATTCTAAACTTTGCTCACTATTTGGTACTAAACCAGGTTATAAAGGTATTCCTGACCTTGAACAATACAATCCAAAATCAATTCAAATAGACTCAGCATCAGCTGATAACTTAACTCACATCCCTGATAAATCTGTAGATGCAGTTATTACAGATCCACCTTATTATTCCACGATTCAATACGCCGAACTATCAGACTTTTTCTACGTTTGGCTAAAACGCACCCTTGGTGATGTATTCCCCGAATTATTCTACCTAGAACTCACCGACAAAGACCGCGAAGCCGTCGCCAACCCTTCCCGCTTTCGCAATATGGGAGTATCGCCAGAAATTCTCGCCAACCAAGACTATGAAGCAAAAATGGCGATGGCGTTCGCTGAATACCACCGAGTCCTCCGCGACGACGGCGTGATGACAGTGCAATTCAACCACAAAGACTCCGGCGCGTGGGATGTCTTAGCCAAATCTCTTATCGATGCTGGTTTCGAGATTACCGCATCTTGGGCTGTCAGTACCGAAAACCCGCAAAACTTACACCAAGCACAGAAAAACGCAGTATCCAGCACCGTGCTTTTAGTATGCCGCAAACGCGATCCAAATGCTGAACAAGCTTGGTGGGATGACGTGCGAATTGACGTGCGAAATATCGTCTTTGAAAAAGCGCCAGAACTCGAAAAATGCTTAACTGAAGATTCTCGTCCGGCAGCTGATAGAGTAGCAGATCCACAACGCCGCATTAAACCCCCTGGTATAAACTTGTGCTTAAGTGCTTTCGGTTCCGCTTTGAGTGTGTTTACCAAATATAGTTCCATTCTCGACAGCGCAGGGAATCAAGTTGAACCCAAAGCAGCATTTGAAGAAGTACGCCAAGCAGTAGTCGAATACCGACTACAAAAGCTGTTAGAAGGTAAAGACTTCAACGGTATCGACCCTCTAACCCAATGGTACATCTTGGCATGGGATACCTTTGAAGCGCGAGAATTCCCCTTCGATGAAGCTAGACAACTGGCTTTAGCAGTGGGTGGTTTTGATGTCTCCGATTTAGTCAAAAAACACAAACTACTTGATTCTGCAAGCGGTTACTGTAAATTACTCACCCCGCAACAACGCTTGAAAAAACGCGCCTTCTCTGTCACTGATACTGAATTTTCTGCCAGATATTTAGTTGATGGACTCCACGCCATTATCGCCCTTTACCAAGAGGAAGAAAATACAGAACCAGTCCGTAGATTTATGAAAAATACAGGCTTAGTTAGCAACGATTTATTTATGCGGACATTTGAAGTAGCGTTGAAAGTAATTCCGCGCATTGGTGATGAAAAGAAACGCCTGACTGAAGAAAAAGCGTTATTAGATTTGTGGTTGGCTATGGATGAAATCAAAGCGAAAGTGTCTTACGTGCAACCTGAGATACCATTTAATGAAGGTGGACAATTGAACTTATTCTGATAATTCCGAACCCAGCCAAACAACAACTAATCGATTAGAGTTTATTTAAGGAAACTAAACCATTGTCTTGAAAATCTATTTCTAGATGATATCCTGCCATGAGAGAAGTTCCACGTAAAGGTTTATAACCAGCAGCTAAAACTGGAACTAATATCTCTATACCGTCCCATACAATTGTTGCCAAATGTATAGACAATAAAGCTTGACTACCGTATTTTAGTTAAAATTTAGATAAGAAGAGTGAAAAATGTTGTATTTGTAGCAGAGCTACTACAAAAATTAAAAGCTTATGACAGCAAGCAATATTAGGCAGCAAATTTTAGAACAGTTGGAAACGTTACCCCCAGAACAGGTAAAAACTCTCCTGTTAACATGGCTGACTAGTTCATCAGGGGATTTAGAAGATTTTGAGCAGTTAGTGACAAATCAAGCTATTCAAACCACAGAAGAATCATTTGAGTACGGTGAGATAGGCGCAGCATTAAATTTTCAACCTCTTACTGAAGCCCAAATGGTTCAGCAGAGCCAATCCGCTCTCGAAGCCTACCGTAGCACAGGTTCAGGAGTGGCGCATGACCGTGTGCGCGAATGGGCAGACAGTTTAGGAACTGAACAAGAACGCCCATGTCCCAGATAGTTTGGACACAAAGTGCAATTGACGACTTAAATCGTCATTACGATTTTATCAAACTTAATAATCCTGATGCAGCAGCACGGGCAGTACAAGCAATTGTCTCTTCAGGCGAGAGTTTACAGCAGAATCCTCGTCGAGGCGCAATTGTAGATGAATTAGCAGGGCTACGAAAACTTTTAGTTTCTTTTGGTAAATACGGTTTTATAATTCACTACGTTATTCTTGAGGATGATGTTGTTATTTTACGTGTCTATCACGGGCGAGAAAATCGACCTCGTTAGTATTAATTTTCAAAGGATATAAACAACCGCATAATATGCCGAAAATTTTACGTGAATATCCCTGGAAAATTAGTTACACCAGCAACACCCACAACACCATCACTGATTTCTACATTCCTGCTTTGGAGTGTGCCATTCAATATGATCGGAAAGCAGGTTTTTTTAGCAGTGCTATACTGAGTAAAGTTGCACGGGGTTTAGGTGCAATGCTACATAACAAAGGGCAAATACGGTTAATCATGGGTTGTCAGTTTAGCCCCCAAGATTTACAAGCAATTCAACAGGGATATGAACTGCGAGACGCATTGCTATCTCGTCTAGACGCAGACTTAAAACCACCAGAAAGTTTTGCCCAACTCAAACACTTAGAAATTCTCAGTTGGTTGATTCAAAACCAGTATCTCGATATTAAAATTGCTATTCCTCTCAAAGAAAATGGACTACCTGAAGATAGTACACAGCAACTAGACCCACAGCATATATTTCACGAAAAAGTTGGCATTTTTACTGATAGCAAGGGCGAGAAATTAGCATTTAACGGTTCCAATAACGAATCTATCGGTGGCTGGGAGAGGAATGTAGAATCCTTTCACGTTTATTGTTCTTGGGAGGGAGGAAGGGAACTAGATAGAGTTGAAGAAGAAGTAGCGAGATTTGAGCAACTTTGGTATGACGTATCGCCTAACGTGCGAGTCTTTGAAGTTCCAGAGGCGGTACAGAAAAAGCTGTTGCGTTACGCAAAATCTACTAAACCTGATTGGAATGCTCAAGCTGAATTTGACTCTAGACCTCTAACAAAAATAGAATTAACCGAACCAGAAGCACAACCAGAACCGGAACTAAAACTAGACTCTTCAGCTATCTCTACAGAAGTAAGGGAAGAAGAACGGTTGGCATTTACTCAACTTGCCAATATTCATGAACATCCCGGCTGCTTGGACTTTTGTTTAAAATCAATTCCCATTCACCCCTGGCCACACCAAATTAAAATCCTGCGCCGCGTTGCTCAAAAATTTCCCCAAAGTTTTCTCATCGCTGATGAAGTTGGTTTAGGAAAGACTATTGAAACTGGTTTAATTCTGCGTTATCTGCTGTTATCCAAAAAAGTGAAGCGAGTACTGATTTTAGCACCTGCTAGCGTTCAACCCCAGTGGCAAGAAGAACTACGGGAAAAATTTAATCTGCATTTTTGGAGTTACACATCTACAGAATTTAAAGACCCCTACAAGCGGACTATCCCCGCAGCAGCTAATCCCTGGAATACCCAAGATTTAATCCTGGCTTCTTCTCATTTGGTGCGAAGAACTGACAGAATGCAGCAGCTACTATCAGCAGAACCTTGGGATTTAGTAATCTTAGACGAAGCCCATCATGCCCGTCGCAAGAGTCCTCAAGACCGCAAAGAAACACCCAATCGCTTGTTACAGTTAATGACACAGTTGAAGGAGAAGACAAAATCCCTGATTCTTTTGTCAGCAACTCCTATGCAAATTGATGCCATAGAAGTTTTCGACTTGTTAAACCTGCTGGGATTGCAGGGGCATTGGAGTTATGGCGATAACTTCTGCTATTATTTCGCCTCGCTACAAGGTGCTGTCAAGCAGGAAGTAACTAATTTTTGGCAAGTCATGTCTAGCGATTATTTTCAGCGCGGCGGACAACCAAGTTCTAGATTAGAGCAGTTTTTGACCAAGAGCGATCGCATTCTTGCTTACAAAATGCAGGATACTTGGCAACGAGGAAAGAAAATCTCCAATCACAAACAACTATTGGCAGATGAAGACTTTATCGACACCTCACGCCAATACTTGACAGTGAATACTCCCTTAAAAGACTTGATGTTCCGCCACACCCGCGACACTCTCCGACAGTACTATAAAAGGGGACTGTTAGAGCGGGATATTCCTACTAGAGTTGTGCAGGATAATGCTATTACGCTGGAACCCCAACGGGAAGTACCGCTTTATGTGGCTGTCAGCGACTATGTACGTCACTTTTACCGACTGGCGCAACTAGATCAGCGTTCTTGTTTGGGTTTTTTGATGACCCTTTACCGCAAACGTTTGACCAGTTCATTTTATGCCATCAAGTCATCTCTGCAACGTCGTTTGGATTATTTGTTAACTCAACGGGGAAGCGTTTTAAGTGACGACGATTTAGTGGATGTAGATAATGAGGATGATGCAGTGATTGCTGGGCTGGAATCTTTCTTTGAACCAGTAGACCCCCAGGAAATTCAATATCTTGAAGAATTACTACGCCAATTTGAAAACACTGGGGAAGATAGCAAACTTTCTCGCTTTATTCAGATTTTACGCCAAGAATTAACTGATCGAGAAAGTGCGATCGTTTTCACCCAGTACACTGACACGATGGACTATCTACGCGATACATTGAAGGAGTTGTACGGTAGCCAAGTAGCTTGTTATTCAGGTCGTGGTGGGGAATTGTACCAGAATGGGGAGTGGTGTCTAGTTCCCAAGGAAGAAATTAAACGCCGATTTCGCCAAGATGAAATCAAAATTCTCCTCTGTACTGAATCTGCTTCCGAGGGTTTGAATTTACAAAATTGCGGTGTATTGATTAATTATGATATGCCTTGGAATCCCATGCGGGTCGAACAGCGTATTGGGAGAATTGACCGCATTGGACAAAGATATCCAACTGTGCGAATTCACAATTTTTACTATGATGGCACTGTAGAAGCAAAGGTTTATCGAAAATTGCGCGATCGCATTAATGCCTTTGCCACTGTTGTTGGTAATCTTCAACCGATTCTAGCCCAAGTCCCTACGTTTATTGAACGGGCTGTTATGAGTGCTGATCCAGAAGAAGAGGATGTTTTAATGTCTCAATTCGATTCTGTGTTAGACAGTCCACCACCTCGTCTTGCAATTGAAGAAATGGTAGCAATGGACTTAGACGCTGACTTAGCAGAAATTCAAAAACCAATCCCCTCTACTCCTTTTACGTCAGAAGCAATTGAGCAGTTATTCACCGACTCAGCAATTTTAAAAGCTAGTGGTGTGCAGTTTGAGAGAAAGAGCGAACGTACTTGGCAACTGAATTACAAAGGGCAGAACTACACAGTTACTTTTTATCCTAATATTTTTGATGAAATGCCTTCACTACGTTTAATGAATTTTGGCGATCCCTTGTTTGAAGAACTTTTAACCCGTCAGCTTTCTTTCTTCGATTAGGGCTTCCGCTCCTCTCTGAGTGTATTTGTACTATTTCAAGCTGTATGCTGCTACCTTGAGCCGAGCATGAGCTTCTTCAACCGGATTCACCAAACAGGCTATCGGTGCATGGATAGCGATCGCCTTGATTACAGTGCGATCATTCCTGTGTGGAGTTATTCGGGGCGATGATGGGATACCTTGAGGGAGCAAATGATAACCATTGGTTGTCAAAATCCAACTGGATGGTGTCTACACAGTCCCAAGAGGCTAGGTTCAATTTTTGCAAGGAATTAGCAATGTCGATCCCGTTTCAAGTCGTAAATGACTTTCTCCAAATACCAGTTTGCCGGCTTGCCAGGATTAATCTGTTGTTGGTGCTTAAGTAGTCTGATAGCAACAGAACCGTTACCAGAAAGCAAGTTTAGTAAATCATTCTGTAAACTTTTGCTTGCGCCAGTATCAAACTACTCTAATTCTGGTGGGTGTGTTCGTACCTCTAGGCTTTTGAGTTCTACTATCTGGCATTGCACAAGGGACTCTTTTTGACGTGCTTGCTCCATGAGCAAGTCAAGTTCAGACTTGTTTTTCTACATGAGAGAACAAATCAAAAATTTGAGATAGAAGAATGGATAGCTTTTGCTTCTCCAGTGGCTTATATAAATAGTTTTAATGGTTTAGTTGAGAGAAACGTTTGGTTACAGGAAAAACTGAATGCAGAGCGAAAAGAGCAGGAAGTTTAGCTAACTGGGACAATTGGAATTAGATAATAGTAAAGCCGAAGAAGCATTAAAGCAGTTTCCAAAATCAACATTAGGACAAGCTTTAAATCAAGAATTATCTACTTAGAAACAACCCTCCACCCTTACTGCTTCCATTTCACAGCCCCTACAAAAAATAGCAAGTGATAAGCTGATGTGCGCCTAAATTGTATAAACACTCTTTACGGTCGTTAAATGTTAACTGTTGACGGTTAACAGTCATCAGTCATCGGTCATCAGCCCTCATGTAAATGTTCAAGTTAAATGCGTAACAGCTTATTGGTCTAGCTGTGAGAGCGAGAATGTGAAAAAATTTTCCCTTTTACTAGGCTTTGGTGTACTTCCATCCGTCTATGATACATTTGTACTATAAGAGAAGGCTAAAAATAGGCTTAATAATTCGGCTTATTAATAAACCAGAGTGATACAATCAGGGACTAATGCAATGCGGCATCAAGACTTGAGATACTCTAGGGATGAATTTAGTAACAAGCTGACCATTGACATCGATGGCCCATATTTTCCGCTTGATAAATTTCAGAAAGCTTTAGAGAATTTTCAAACTATATTGTCTGAGTTGGATAGAAGTATATCTGGCACAGGTAAGCCTGGTGTTGAATGGTCTATTTCATCTATCAGTAGTGCAAGTATTCATTTAACAGCAGAAGCTAACTTAATAAGTGATGAGATTGAGCATAATAGACCTGCTCAAGTTATCTCTACATTTGTAAGGGGTTTAGAGCTTCTTCAAGAAAGACCTGAGCGCCCTGTATTATTCACCAACAAGGCTCTAATGAGTGCTAGGGCATTTAGCGAGATGCTAGATCCCGACAATTTTGCAGAAATAGAGTTTAGGGCAGATCCTGGAAGAATTCAGGTTACTACAAGCATTTCTTCTCATGTCGATGAAATCATCAAAGATTTTCACACATCCTACGGTTCCATAGAGGGACAACTAGTTTCTATTAGTCTTGCTAACCAGCAATCTTTAGGAATTCGTGACTTTATAGATAATAAAATTATCAAATGCTATTTTCCAGACAGTCTTTTTGAAACAGCCAGAAATGCATTAGGCCAAAGAATATATGTTTTTGGTATAATCCGGCAACGAACACATGGGCCGAAAGTCAATATTAAAGTTGCAGAGCTAAAAGTATTACCAAACCCTAGTGAAATGCCTAGCGTGATGGATATTTTCCGAAATCTGAGGGGTGAAAGTTGACTAAGCAACGCCACTACTGTGATTCATGTGTTTTCTTAGGATTTCTTAATAATGAATCCGATAAAATCTATGAATGTAAAACAATCCTCCAGGCGGCAGAAGAAGGAGTGATAGAGCTTTTCACTTCAGCTTTCACAATGGCTGAGGTGATAAAAATCAAGGGAGAGGCTGAACTTGACCAAAGCAAAGAACATATTATAGACCAATTATTTAAGCAATCATGGATTAAAGTTGCTAACTTTGAACGTGAAATGGCTCAGATATGTAGACATATAGTGTGGACGTATCAATTAAAACCGTTTGATGCGTTACATCTTGCCACTGCCATAAGATTAAAGGTAGATTATTTTAATACAACAGACCAAGCTATTATCAAAAAAATTCCTGCTACTGTTGGGTATCTTGCTGATTATCCTGGAGTAATAATTCAGAGACCTCATGTTGAAGGTTACACTCCACCGTTATTCTAAGCTTCGGTTTAAAATTTTTGTTTTCTAGTTTTAAATTTTAGAAAATGAATTACTCAATTACCACCCAGCTTCGGTAGTTATTTCCCAGTAAGTTATGGCTCTTCTTTTACCATAAATTATTTTCCTAATGTATCTAGTTTCTGATTTTTTATTGCTAAATGTTCTGTTAGATTTACACCACTTATTCGCCCTAACGCTCTGCCCTGCTGGAAGCCAGACTCCATGATTACTTCTTATTGCTACCACATAATCTAATTTATATTCAGCTAGTTTTCTAATAAACTGGCTACTTTTACCATATAAGCTATCTGCTAGTACTAATTTAATAGTAAACCCTGATTCAATTAACTCAGCAACAATTTCTTTTGCCATTTGATCGTATTTCTTTAGAGATGATATTTTGCGGTTTGTACCATTTTAGTGTCGCAAATGACAAAGGCAAAGCGGATGACCCGGTTAAGTACTTCGCTGCCCCAGAGAATCAAGACTTAGGCGTGGTTAAATATCTGCGAAAGCCAGTCTCCAAGCTAGATTTCTCGCCTTTTCCTGCACCCTCTTGACAAATGTGCAATTATCTTAATCTCTTATTGATGGGTGACAATTGAGTATCAACCAATCAAAAACTCGGAAAGACATAGCTGCTCTGAAAGCATCTATTGCCTCAGTGAAAGTGTTCAAAAGCTTGTTAGCACACTTACGTCTTAAAGCACCGATCAGCTAATGCCAAAGAATAAAAGTTTAAGCACAAAAAACTAAAATGAGATTCAAAAAACTTTAATATTTAAGAAGTTTGCTTGCTCTTGTTCATAATTGCCTATGGAATATAGTAAATATATAC
>NZ_JACKZS010000144.1 GCF_014222285.1 Nostoc sp. UCD121 | reverse complement strand
ACTCCGTTCATCCACCTCAGAACTCCGTTCATCCACCTCAGAACTCCGTTCATCCACCTCAGAACTCCGTTCATCCACCTCAGAACTCCGTTCATCCATATCGGAACTCCGTTCATCCACCTCAGAACTCCGTTCATCCATATCGGAACTCCGTTCATCCACCTCGGAACTCCGTTCAACTCTATCATCCACTTAAAAGAGATAATCTCAGTAGACGTTATCTTAAAAAATAGTGTGTGGGCGTAATTACATATCCAGCCCAGTTTTTCGAATTCAGCACAAACTCACGACAAGTAGTAGCTTGCAAGGTTCCTTTTGATGAATAGCACAAAATTTCTTTTTTTACATAAACAAATTACTAGCTGGCAAAGGTGGTTGTCCAAATGCCTGTTGTTGCTTGTAAGTCTTTTCATTATAAGTACGCAACCTGCTTATGCTGGTCTCGATAATGATTTATATGATGGCAACATCTTCGTTGTTTATGCTGGCAATGGTTCATTAGTTCCTCCCAGACAGACACTCGCACAAACTTTAGCGGAACATAAACCGATATTTTTGGCTTTTTATTTGGATGACAGCAGCGATTCTAAAAGATATGCCATTTCGATCTCACGGGTACAGGAATTCTACGGTCGGGTAGCAGAGATTATGCCGATTAATGTAGATACTATCCCGTCTAAAGAAACTTACGACCCTACAGAACCAGGATATTACTATTCTGGGTCTGTTCCTCAAGTTGTAGTGTTTAATAAAGCCGGTGAGGTAGTTTTGAATAAAAAAGGTCAAGTACCTTTTGAAGAAATAGATGATCAATTTCGCAAAATCTATGAGTTATTACCACGTACTGAAACAGCACAACTAAAGCGACGAGCTTTTAATGAGTTCAGTAGTGAGTTAGCTAGATAAGTTATGGGGTAGACCAAATTGGTCTGCCCTAGTTTTTCGTGCTATCTGTTACTACATTTCTGCTGATGTCAAAGCATAATATTGAAATATCTGTGTTAACGATTTAGAAAAGTAATCTCTAGTCCCGTATTGAGTGTATTCTGATGTCAAAGGTTTACACCACCCAGGAGCTAATTCAAGTTTTGGCAGCCGAACGCCAAGCTTGCCTCAACGGAAAACGCCTAAAGTTAGAGATAACGGTCTCTGGCAATCCTGTAATTGACCAGTTTATTAGGACTGATGGGTTGCAACAATTCACAGCTTATCAAGATTTCAAAGCTGCAATTCACGACTATCAAAAAGAAAATCAAGTTTCAGGTATTATCTGGCGGGAGGTGACAGTTAAAGGTAAAAACTTGAGCTATCCCGAAGTAAATACTGATTTAATAGCTCTTGCTAGTGACTTAGAGATATTAAAATCTGCTAAAAATTCCATTGTAGAATTTTGGTATGAAGTCTCTACGGGGATGGATTTATATTTGAGTTTCAATAATAGTAAGCAATACCAACAAATTCTTACGTCTGATGTAGAAAGAATTGTTCAAAGAACAGAATGGGCAAGTTTATGTAAGTGGGAAAATTCTAGTTTTTTGGAAATGATTTTGCAGCTAGGATGGGGTAAACCAGAAGAAGCTTACTATAAGCGAGGAAGACCGGGATCGGGTAGTGAATATATCCATGCAGTCAATCCTGGTAATCGACCGATTGGATAATTCGTAATGGGCTTCGCCCCGCTACGCTAACGTAATTCGTAATTGTTACACTACGGATAGATGCGTTTGCTTTGAAAAAATGATGATTTTTCGTTTGTTCTTAAGAAGATGTTTGAAAAGTTTTTCGCTGTGATTTTAGGAACTTTTAGATCCCCCCTAACCCCCCTTAAAAAAGGGGGAACCGGAATCAAAGTCTCCCTTTTTAAGGGAGATTTAGAGGGATCTAAAACTTTTGATACCGAGAAGAGGACTTTTCAAACATCCTCTAACCTTGGTTTTAATCAAATATGGTTCAATTAAGACGCGATAAATCGCCATCTCTACAAGGGTTTTGGGTTTTAATCAAGATGAATTACGAATTAGTTTATCAATCGCAGCCGCTAATTCAGCTGGATCTACGGGTTTAGGTAGGTGCTTTTGAAATCCTGCTGCCATTGCTTGGTTGTAGTTGATTTCTCCAGCATAAGCTGTCAGTGCGATCGCTGGAATTTGCCCGTTTTGCTCTGGCGGTAATTTTCTCACTTCACGCAGCAGCATATAGCCATCCATTAGGGGCATTCCAATATCGCTTAACAGAATATCTGGCTTTGATTGCATTAATATTTCCAGTGCTTCGGCTGCTGATTCAACTGCGGTTACAGTCGCGCCATATTGTTCTAGCGCAAAGCTAAAAAACTCTCGCACATCAGCTTGATCGTCCACAAGTAGGATTTGCAACCCAGCCAGTAATGTGTCATCTGTACTTAGTTCTGTTTGAGAAGCCTCATCGCTGCTGACTCGCAACTCAGAATTTTTCAGCAAAGGTAGTCTGACTGTAAAAGTAGCGCCTTGCCCTTCTCCTAGACTCTCTGCCTGAACTGTACCACCGTGAAGTTCTACTAAATGACGCACAATTGCCAGCCCTAATCCTAGTCCGCCAAATACTCTGGTTGTCTTAGCATCTGCTTGCCGGAAGTAATCAAAGACATAGGGCAAAAATTCTGGGATGATTCCTTTACCTGTATCAATCACTTGAATTTGAGCATCTAAGCCAACTTGCTCTAGACGGACTTCTACTCGTCCTTCTGTGGGTGTGAATTTAACGGCATTGGAGAGGAGATTCCACATTACTTGTTGCAAGCGATCGCTATCACCGAGGACTTTGCCGATATCATTACTTAAAACCGTTTGAATTTGAATCGACTTGGCTTCTGCTGCTAAACGTACCGTTTCTAATGCACCTGCGATCGCTATTTTCAAATCCACTGCATAGAGATTTAATCTGACTTTACCTTGTAAAATCCGCGAAACATCAAGTAAATCTCCAATTAATTGAGTTTGTAACTTGGCATTCCGCTCGATTGTTTCCAATGCCCGAATTTTAGTAGCTTCATCGAAGTTGCGGGTTCTGAGTAACTTTGCCCACCCTAAAATCGGATTCAAGGGAGTTCGGAGTTCATGGGAAAGGACAGCAAGAAATTCATCTTTAATGCGGTTGGCTGTCTCAGCTTGTGCCCTGGCGGTCTTTTCAGCTTCGTAAAGTTGGGCGCGAGCGATCGCTTGCGCACACTGCTGCCCCACCGTCAACATAAATCCCCGGTCTTTTTCGTTAAATATTTGTTCTTTGCTAAAGCTTAATCCCAGTGCCCCAATTACTTTACCTTCTGCTATCAAGGGAATGGAAGCCCAAGAATTATTCCCTGTGAGAGTCACAACCTCTGCTAAGTTTGGATATCTAGCAATCATCGCTGCTAAATTTTCTAAAAAAATCGGCTGCCCAGTTCTGACTGTTTCTGCTATTTGGTTAGGTGATGTGATGGGAAAAGTTGCCCAAGTATCTATTAGTGCTTGCGAATAGCCAATTGCTTGCACAACTTTTAGGGTAGTATCTCCCTCGGTAAGTAAGACAACGGAACCACCAGTAGCTTCCAAGGCAGCAATCCCTTGGTTCACCACGACATCGGCTACTTGTTGGGGAGTTAACGCTTCTGAGAGGGCAGCAGTTATTCTTTGTAAAAGTATGGTGCGATTGACAGACCTTTCAGCCGCCTGTTTTGCCTGTTGAGTTTCTTGGTAGAGTCTGGCGTTATCGATGGCTATCGCCGCCCGCCGAGCAATATCTTCTGCTAAGGCCAAGTCTGTTTGTTGGTAGTACCGGCCTGACTCGGCTGTGAAAAAAGAAATTGCTCCAAATAATTGTCCACGGGAACGAACTGGAATGATCATTAGAGAACGAATACCCAGGCTTTGCAGGAATTGTAAATGTTCCTCATCTTCGGCCATCTCTACAAGATTAGAGTCAGATAATTCGGAATAAAAGGCAGATATTCCTCGCTTTAGCTGTTGCAAAACCTCTTTGGCTCTAGCTTTGGGTCGATAGCGCCGTCGAATTTCGTCTAAAATATTTAGTTTGATGGGATCGGCAATTGCGATCGCAATTTGTTTACTTGACCAATCTTCCTGGAAAACATCTACAATACACCAGTCAGCTAAGGTAGGAACTGCGAGATTAGCCACACTTTCTAAGGCAATTTCATAATCTAATGAGGCAGCTAGTAAGGTGCTGGCCTCGACTAAAAACTGTTGTGTTGTTTCAACTCGTTTGCGTTCGCTAATATCCTCAATAATGCCTAACGCATACTTTGGAAGTCCGTTGGTATCCCAAACTGCTGATGAAGTTAGGTTTACCCAAACTATAGAACCATCTTTGCGGATGTAGCGCTTCTCTAAAGAATAACCACTAATTTCTTTTGCTAAAACTCGCCGAGCATTTTCCAAGTCAACAGCTAAGTCGTCAGGATGGGTAATTTCCTCAAAAGTTATTTGCATTAACTCTTCAGGGCTGTACCCAGTAATTTCGCATAAGGCAGGATTAACCTGAATAAATTTTCCATCCAATGCTACCAGAGTAATACCCACAGCCGCCTGGTTGAACATTGCCCGGAATCTTTCTTCGCTTTCTCGCAAAGCCACTTCTGTTTGCTTGGCTGCTGTCACATCTGCCAAAATAATCCCAATTCCTACCGTTTCGCCCATTGAGTTGTTGACTGGGTAATAGTTGCCCAGCCAGTAGCCGTAACGTTGGGATTGTTCCCTCGTCTCACCGCTAATTTCTACATTCAGCAGTGGTTCTCCAGTATCCAAAACGCGCTGTAACTGCTGCCCAAACTCAGCCGCCATTGCTGGCAATACTTCCCCAAATTTGCGTCCTAGATGTTCTTCTATAGTCAAACCATTAATGTCAGCGAAAACTTGATTAATTCGGATATATCTCAGTTCCCGATCTAAAAAGCATACGGCAACAGGAGCGGCTTCTAACAGTGCATCTAGAAGAGATAGAGATTCGGCGTAATGGACTAAAGCGTGTTGGATATCTCTATAAAGCCGGGCATTTTCCATTGCTAAGGCTGCCCGGTGGGTAATCTCTGTTGCTAAAGTTAGGTCAGTGCGATCGTAGCGACGGTTTGATTGCGTGCTGACAAAGCTGATAGTGCCGAGTACTCGCCCTTGTGCCATTAAGGGCACAATCATCACAGACTTCATCCCCAATTGCCGAACAAGTTCTAAATGTTCAAGATTTTGAGTGCTTGCCACTAATAGCGAGTCAGATATTTCTGAGATTAATTCGCTTTGCCCAGTTTCCAGTACTCTAGTAATTGCACTTGTACCCTTATAATCTGTTGCATACTCCTGAAGTTTACGCGCCAACTCCGCTTTCGATGGGTCTGCATGAGTAATAGGTAGGCGGCGAATGGAACCATCTTCATTTAAAATATCAATGCTACACCAATCAGCTAGCTGGGGAACTGAAATTTTAGCAATTTGTTCTAAAGTTTCTTCGTAATCTAGAGAAGTAGATAGGAAACTACTAACTTGCGCGATATAGCGGAGTCTTTCTTCAGCTTGCTTGCGCTCTGTAATATCGAGAACAAAAAAAGCTCCTCTATCTACAGTCCCTTCAAAATGGCTACCACCTGCCAAAATCGGTAAGCGTGAGCCGTCTTGACGGATATATTCTTTTTGATATGGTGTGCAAAAGGGGCTGTCTTGAAATTGAGTTAGTGCTTCCTTATCGAGTGGTAGGTACTCTGTAGGAGTTAAGTCTTGCCAACGAAGTTTTCCGGTAAGTAATTCTTCACGGCTATAACCCACCATATTCAGCAAGGCATCGTTAGCATCTGTAATCCTACCGTCTCTATGCCAGAAGCCAATACCAATCATATTTGACTCAACCACGCTGCGAAACTTCGCTTCGCTTTCTCTTAATGCTTGCTCAGTTTGTTTCAGTTGAGTAATATCAATTGAACTAATGCCCACTCCCAACAAATGCCCATTCGGTAAATACACCGGATAATAGCTGACAAGACCATAACGATACACCCCAGGCGGATAGGTTTCACCGCTCACTTCCTGGTTAAGTAAAGGCTGTCCGGTTTGCATCACTTGCTCAAAAACAGGCTCAATTTGCGCTGCCCATTCTGGTAATACTTCCCGAAAGGTGCTACCAATATGTTGAGTTTGAGGTATACCGTTAATAGCTGCTAGCGCTTCATTAGCATAAACATAGCGAAGTTCACTATCCAGAAAAGCTAACGCCACTGGTGAACTGGTAAGCCAAGCATTAAGCAACGCCAGAGATTCGTCTTTTTGTTGAACAACTTGTTGAAGTTCCTGATGCAACCTGGCTTTTTCTAGTTCTGCTTGTTTGCGCTCAGTAATATTCACAGCCGCACAAGTTATACCATGAATACTATTGTCTGTATCTTTCAGTGGTTCAACCAGCAAATCATAGTAACGATCTTCTCCGCAAGTTATTAGATAAACCTCTTCACGAGTTGAAATACCAGTCTCTATTACCTTCAGCTTAATTGCCTTCAGTTGCTCTGCTGCTGAAGCTGTAAATAATTCATCATCAGACTTACCTAACATTTCCTCAGCAGTATCTAAACCTTGAGGATTATGAATCCACTGATATCGCAAATCTCGATCTTGTTGAAAGACCACAATATCTGAACTGCTTAACGCTAATCGAAATCTCTCCTCACTAACTCTTAACTGTTGGAGATTTCTATCAACCTGTCTTTTAGCAGTATTAAATGCCTCACATAAGATGCTAAAGAGCAATCCTTGTAATGCAAACAACCCAATTCGCACAGAATTAGATAAGTCAAAACTCAGCTCATAAGCTGGCGGGAGAAAGAAGTAATTGCTCAGTAACGCAGACAAGGAAGTTGCTAATAGCCCTGATTTCAAACCACCATACCAAGCACTCACCATTACAGCGCCAAAAAACAGCAAGAAAGGAGTTCCACTCATGCTTAACCAGGGGTCTAGCATCAACATTAACACTAATGCGAGTGTGATAATTAATACAGCAATCCCATAGCGCCGTAACAGGAAATAATCAATATGAGGCATGAAAATGTATAAGAACAACCAATACTGATTGTAGAGGCTCTACATACCCTAAGCTAGTTTTCAAGTTTTAGTAATTTATCTCTAGATAGATTTTTTTCAGTTTTAAAAACCTCTTTTGCTAGAGGCTAATTATTAAGTTATATAGTCTTGTAGGGTGTGTTATGCCGTAGGCTAACGCACCACCCGAAGATTCTGGTGTGTTACGGAAGCCGTAACACTACATATACTTAGATTTTTTCAAAATCAAATACTAGTCCTAATAGAGGCTAATTATTAAGTTATATGGTATTACCAGGCATAAT
This sequence comes from Nostoc sp. UCD121, assembly GCF_014222285.1. Classification (GTDB taxonomy): domain Bacteria; phylum Cyanobacteriota; class Cyanobacteriia; order Cyanobacteriales; family Nostocaceae; genus Nostoc. The sequence goes on along the minus strand of NZ_JACKZS010000144.1, from coordinate 13,036 downwards.
TTATTATGAATCTTCTATATCCATAACATTAATTTGCCGATCGTGAATAGTCAATTATTAGAAATGCAGGAACCTAATTTGCTTATAAAAATTATGGTATAAAATCTACCAATAGTGAGTTTTTTATTAGTCAGTCGCAATCATCACAATATCAGAAATATCTCCCAGAAAATTACGAATTAGTCACCACCAATTCATTCCCAATTCGCAATTCCCAATTCAGATAACATCCTTCAGCACTGCTACCAATTTTTCAATATGTGCTACTTCATGAGTTGCCATTACAGATATTCTGATTCGACTAGTGGGCACTGTAGGAGGACGAATTGCTGGGGCAAAAATGCCAGCATCTCTTAGCTGTTTTCCAGCTTTGAGGGCATCTGTAGCATTAGGCAATTGAAAGCATAATATGGGTGATTCAGAAGGCAGCAATTTTAAGTTAGGCAACTGTTGCAGCAAAGTTTTCAAGTAATGTATGTTCCCCCACAATTGGGCAAGGTGTTGCGGTTCTTGTTGCACTATCTTGATGGCTGCTAAGGCTGCTGCTGTATCAGCAGGTGAAAGCCCAGTGGTATAAATCCAACTGGGTGCGCGGTTCCGCAAAAAGTCAATTAAGGCGCTACTTCCTGCCACATAACCGCCTAAACTACCCAAAGCTTTACTCAAAGTCCCAATTTGAATTAATTGCTTTCCTGTACACCCAAAATGCTCAACACACCCAGCGCCAGTTTTTCCTAGTACCCCAGTGGCATGAGCTTCATCGACTAGCAGCATACAGCTAAATTCATCAGCCAGATCGAACAGTGCGGGCAACGGACATAAATCGCCGTCCATGCTGAAGACAGTATCAGTAAGAATCAAACAGCGTCGGTAATTTTGCCGTTGTTGACTCAACTGAGTTTTTAAGACTTCAAGATCACAGTGCGGATATTCCACAACTGCTGCACCGCTAAGAATCGCTCCATTTTTCAAACTGGAATGATTGTACTGGTCAGATAAAATTAAATCACGCTTGCCCACAAGGGCGGTAATTGCACCCAAATTAGCTAGATACCCTGAACTAAATACCAAGGCATCTTCTGTTTGTTTGGTAGATGCGATCGCCTTTTCTAACTCTCCATGCAATTCTCGATGCCCACTGAGTAATCTAGAACCAGTACTACCAGTACCAAATTCTGCGATCGCAGCAGTTGCGGCTGCCATCAACCGCTCATCCCCAGCCAATCCCAAATAGTCATTGCTGGCAAAATTGATTACCTCTTGCCCAGCTAAAACCACCGTTGCACCAGGACGACCTCTGATAGGTTGTACCGAACGATACCAGTCCGCCCGATGAATTGTTGCTAAGGATTGTTCTAGCCAGGCGTAAGGGTCGGTCATGGGGAATGGGGAATGGCAAATGACAAATGACTAATGACTAATGACTAATGACTAATGACTAATGACTAATGACAAATTAAACTTGTTCGCTACTGAGATGAGCGATCGCTTGTTTAATCCAGTCTTCGACATAAGCATCTTTGGGTAGGCCGATGTCTTCGCTGACCACATGCAGGGCGTGACTGACCTCATGGGCAGTATATCCCAAGGCAAAGAGAGTCATTTGCACCTCTTCGAGAATTCCTGGTGCTGGCCCGCCTGTGGCGACGAAGAACCCGGCTGATTTACGCCACTCGACTAATTTGCTTTTCAGTTCCAAACAGATGCGCTCTGCGATTTTTTTGCCGACACCGGGAGCCTGAATTAAGATTTGTGTATTGCCAGCGATAATTGCTTGGACTAAATCTGGTAGTTCCAGAGTGTCCAGGAGTGCGATCGCTAAGGCTGCACCAATCCCTGTGACAGTCAGCAAGTGGCGAAATAAATCGCGTTCGGCTGGGGAAGCAAAGCCATATAAGTAGGGCACTTCTTCCCGAATTTGAAAATGGGTAAAAATTTGCGCTACTCCTCCCGATTCTGGTAACTGGTTTGCTAGCCGTTGGGGAACTTGCAAATCGTACCCCAAGCCATTCACTTCCAGAGTCAGAATCACGCGATTAGCGCCAATTGTTTGGATACCAGCGACTATACCTTTTAGATAACTAATCATTACAAGAGACCAAAATAATTTAAGCCTTCAATAATTCCACCTGCACAAAAACTTGAAGCCAGGTAGCGGTGCATAGCGGGATACTCGTTATGCCATTGGAGTAACTCTTTTCGGGCATTCCCGACGATGATTCCCCGTTCGTTGCCTACAGCAAATAAAGCAATATCATTACCTGAATCACCACAGACAACTGTTTGTTCTGCTGCAAATTTCCACTTCTGGCGTAAAAACTGCATTGCCTGACCTTTATCGCTGCTATGGGGTACAATGTCAAGGTCAATACCGCTACTGTAGATTAACTTTACATTTAATTTAGATTTCTGCAACTCTGCTTCAAGTTGTGGTAGAACATTCGCAGATGCTTCTTGTTCTAAAAAAAAGCTCACTTTGAAAGGACGCTGTTCTGAATCTGGTTGCCGAACTAACTCATTGTATTTATGGGTAATAGATAATACAGTTTCCCGTTCCCATCCCTGAGAGAGGATTTCTGACCAATCTGAGTCTGGAGTATCAGCACCATTGAGATAAATTTCCGTACCCACAGAAAGGACAAGGGCATCGGGTTGCAAAAGATTTTTTTGAGCTTGGAGTTGTTTGTAAAGTAAGGGCGATCGCCCGGTAGAATAAACAATTTTAGTGCCGTATTCTTGGCGATGTTGACTCAGCAGTTGATTTAGTTCTGGTAAAGCGTTGTCATCACCAACGGTGCGATACACGAGGGTGTCATCTAAATCGGTTACAAAAAGAAATGGTTTCATGATTAAAACTCTTGCAAAATTTCGTTATTCTACCGCGTGAAGAGAATTTTGCAAGAAGTTTACTAAAAACAAGGAATTATATCAGAAATTGTTCTTTTATAGAGACGGCGATTGATTGCGTTTTTGTGATGATTGATTGCGTTTTTGTGATTTAGAATTGTCATCACAAAATCTTAACCAAACCGTATTAGACATAGGAGTGAAAATCAATGTAGAGACGTAGCTGTGCTACGTCTCTACATTGATTCTGGATAACGCATATTTAATTTATGGAGATGTCTATTGTCTACTGCCTCTTGAGAATGGCGATCGCCTCATTAGTGCAGAGTTTAAGTGTGGCTATAATGCCATACTTAATCTCAAGAAAACCGAATTGATTGAAGGAGTTGTTTATGTGGCATCACCTTTCGATTAAACTGAATTATAGTTTGCTGTGTGCGAGTGCTACCACAGCTTGAACTAACTCTTCTGGATCGAGGGGCTTGGTAACGTGGCGTTGATAGCCACTGGTTATAGCTCGCTGGTAATCATCGACTCTGGCATAAGCAGTCAAAGCGATCGCGGGAATTTGTCCACCTTTTTTGGGGGTTAAAGTTCGGATCTGTTGAATCAGGGAATAACCATCAACTTCAGGCATCCCAATATCACTGACTAACACATCCGGTTGAAAGGACTCCAGGTTTGCTAACACTTCGGCCGCACAAGCAACAGTTAAGACTTTCGCTCCGTATTCAGTAAGCAATACTGTTAATAGCTCACGGGCATCGGGGTCATCATCCACTGTCAGAACTCGAATACCCGTGAGTTCAAGTGCTGGTTGTGGCAACTTATCTGTCTGCCTGATTTCTGGTTGAACATTCAGCAGTGGCAACTGGACTGTAAAGGTGGCTCCCAAGCCAACACCTGGACTGTCAGCCATGATGGTGCCGCCATGAGCCTCAACCAACTGCCGGACGATCGCTAATCCCAATCCTAACCCGCCATACTTGCGAGTAATTGAGACATCTTCCTGACGGAATGACTCAAAAATATACGGGAGAAACTCAAGGTTAATGCCTTTACCAGTGTCACGGACGATAATGTGTGCCTGCTCATCTACTTGCTCTAATCGGATTTCAACCCGTCCTCCCTTGGGGGTAAACTTAATCGCGTTGGAAAGTAAATTCCAAACGATCTGTTGCAAGCGATTGGAATCTCCAGAAACTTGTCCAATGTTCGGCAGCATCGGCTGCAACGCAATTGATTTGGCAATGGCTGCTGTAGTTACCGTGTCGATCGCAGATTCAATCACAAATGCCAAATTTACAGGAGTCGCATCTATGGTGAGTTTGCCGCGCAGAATCTTGGCAACATCCAGCAAGTCATCAATCAGTTGAGTTTGCAGTTTGGCATTGCGTTCAATTGTAGCTAAGGCTTCAGCCGTTTTGGTTTCATTAAATTTGCGGGTTTGCAGCAGTTTTGTCCAGCCGAGAATCGGGTTAAGAGGCGATCGCAATTCATGGGAGAGAACGGCAAGAAACTCATCTTTGATCCGATTGGCGCGTTCGGCTTCAGTCCGTGCGGCTTGCTCTAACTGGAATAGGCGATCGCGTTCAGCCTCTAGTTGTTTTTGCGCTTCGATATCGGTTGCACTGCCAAACCATTTGACAATTTCACCTTGCCGATCTTTTTGTGGAATTGCTTGGTGCAGATGCCAGCGATACACACCATCTGCCCTAAGCATCCGACCTTCGGCTTGATAAGAAATACCCTGTTGTACTGCCTCGCTCCACTTTTGAGCCAGAATAATTACATCTTCTGGATGCACAACCTCTTTCCAGCCGAGTGTGTGGGCTTGTTCTGGCGTTAATCCTGTGTATTCCAACCAACGTTGGTTGGCATCGAGTAACGCTCCTTCCGGGTTGGCTGTCCAGACTAATTGTGGGATTAATTCTGCCAAGCAACGATAGCGTTCCTCGCTTTGCCGTAATTCTTCCTCTACCTGTTTGCGATCGGTGATATCTTGCACGTTACCCAGCATCCGTACTGCATTGCCCGCAGCATCATAAAAAACCTTAGCTCTAGCTGCTAACCAGCGAATCCCATCAGGGTGTAAAATGCGATAATCAGTTTCATAATACTCTTGCTGTTGCTGGATCGTGCAACTCACTATTTCATTGGCAAAGTTGCGATCGTCTGGGTGCAGGAGGCTTAACCACTCTTCAAAGCTGACTTCCTCTGTGGTTGAGTCAAGCCCGAATAGATTGCGGTACTCTTCAGATACATGAGCGCTGTTGCGGATAATATCCCAATCCCATACTCCTGATCGCGTAGCTTTGTACGCCAGTTTCAATCGGGCTTCGCTCTCCTGCAATAGGAGTTCTGTCTTTTTGCGCTCAGTGATGTCTCGTGAAATCAACAAGATTCGTTCTAGTTGCCCGGAAGCATCCAGAATCGGGCTAACAACCACTTCCCACCATTTGGGAGTGCCTTTTACAGTTGGGCAGTATCCGCGAAAAATGTTGACTTCACCTGTTTTAGCGGTAGCGAGTGCCTGCTCTGCCTGTTGCCGATAGCTGCCTTCCCAGAAACAGAGCCATTCAGTATTCAGATGGGAATTTAAGTTGTCAATTTCCATTAAGCAAAGCCCGCCTGTATTCATGTACAGGAGCCGCCCATCAACACTTAATACCTTGATGCAGTCAGAACTGCTTTCTAAAATGCGGTTTTTAAATTCTTCACTCTGGCGCAGGGTAACTTCTGTTTGTTGGCGAGTTGTGATATCTCGCCAGGTGGCAATAAATCCATCTCCAAATTTAGCGGCGCGGATATCAAAGGCTTTAACTAAGCGTTGCTCTCCGTACTCATCCTCATAAACTAGGCTGTCTTTAATCAGCGCCTGCCCTGTTTCTACTACCTGACAGTAATCATTAAACAATCCACTGTCACAATGCCCTGGTAGTAATTCACACAACCCTCGCCCAATTTGCTCCTCATAAGTCATTTGATTGTTGACACAAGCGGCATTATTGACATATTCAGTCACAAAATCAACAATCTGTCCCTGCTCATTCCGCACAGTACGGTATACCCCAAAACAATCAAGCATATTTTCAACCGAAGTGCGGAAGCGTTCTTCGCTTTCTCGCAAAGCAACCTCTGCCTGTTTGCGTAAGCGAAGCTCGTTGTAGACATCGGTGACATCATGATGGATGCCTGCCATTCGGAGTGGATTGCCCTGCTGATCGCGCAAAACCACTTTTCCGTAGTTGGCAATCCATTTCCACTCCCCAGACTTGGTTAACATCCGATATTCAAATTTGTAAGATACCGAATCGTCCTGAAGATGGGCATTCAACCGTTCCATCACCCTAACTTTATCTTCAGGATGAATCAGTCGCTCCCAACTGTTAAAGTGCCCAGGTAGCTCTCCTTGCTTATATCCCAGCATTTCCAGCCATCGTGAACTTAAATAATCTTCATTGGTAACAATGTTCCAATCCCATAGACCGCCACCAGAACCTTCCAGTGCCATTTGCAGGCGTTCTTCACTGTCTCGCAGGGACTGCTCTACCTGTTTGCGTTCGCTGATGTCTTCGGCAATACCTGCAAACCGATAAATCTCTCCTGTTTCATCTCGAAGCCCAAAACAGCGATCGTGAACCCAGCGTATACTACCATCGGGTAAAATAATCCGGTATTCCTGATCAAATTTACCTGCAACAGCTTTTTCCTGAAACGCTTTTTGAATTGCTTCTCGATCCTCTGGGTGAATACGATCGACCCATGATTGTTGTCCTTGATACAATTGCTCTGAGTTCAATCCCCACAAGCGTTCATAAGCAGGACTGACATAGGTGACTCGATTTTCAGATACTTCTCTGATCCAGAACACCGCATCAATATTTTCTGCAAGCTGCCGAAAACGTTCCTCACTCTCGCGCAGAGCTTCGGCTGACCGTTTGCGTTCGGTGATATCTATATCAATACCCGCCATCTGCATTGGCTGCCCCTGTTGGTCGTAGAACACTTTGCCTTGGCTCAGTGCCCAGCGAATTGTACCGTTTGGATATACTACCCGAAATTCAATGTCATAGTCTTCTCCAGTGGCGATCGCATGATCTACATCTGCTAGTAGGCGATCGCAATCGTCAGGGTGGACTCGCGCCACAAACATCTCGAATGAGCCATCAAACTCTCCTGCTTCCAGCCCAAATAAAGCTTCCAGATTATCCGACCAGGTAATTTTTCCCGTTTGGATATTCCAGTTCCATGTTCCCATCCGAGAAGCTGATAGTGCCAATCGCAGCTGTGCTTCACTCTGCCGTAATTCTGCTTCTACCCGTCTGCGATCGCTCAGTTCATTCTGTGCCTGCTGATAGAGTTCCGCTTGGCGAATTGCAATGCCAACTTGAATCCCCAGTTCTTTGAGCAAGTCCATCTCTAAGGGTTGCCACCTTCGAGGAGTTGCACAGTTATGAGCAATTAGCAATCCCCAAAAGTGGTTATCGTAAATAATCGGCACGACCAGATTAGCTTTTACTTGAAACTGAGCCAACAATTCAACGTGGCAGGGATCAATACTGCTATCCTGAATATCAAATATCGCAGTTACGTAACCCTGACGATAGCGTTGGATATAATTCTCGACAAAGGTGGGATCGTAGCTTATTTCTGGTCGATTCCACGCAAGGTAGTTCTCCGCGAGGCAGGGATCGTACATAGTAGAGTTAAGCAGTGAGCGCCACTGTGCCCCAACCGATTCTGCGATTACTGTGCCATCCCCGTCAGGTTTTAACTGAAAAATCAAGACGCGATCGGTGTGCAGAAATTCTCTCACTTCGATTACGGTTGTTTGAAGAATCTCATCCAGATTCAGCGATTGGTAAATTTTCTGGGTAATATGTGAGACTACGCGCTCTCGTTCAATCCGCTGTTGCAGTTGGGTATGTAGCCGGACTGTTTCAATTGCCCCATTGACTGCTATTTGCAGCCCTTCTGGAGTGATTTGCTCTTTGACAATATAATCTTGTGCGCCGGCTTTCATCGCCTTAACTGCGATCGCCTCATTTCCCTGCCCTGTAACAACAATCACAGGCAGGCACTGCTGTTGAGTTGAGGCCTGCAATTTAGCCAAAAATTCCAATCCGTCTATATCAGGCAGTCGATAATCAACTAAAATGGCATCTGGTTGGTGTTGCTGGCAAAGTTCTAGCCCAAGCTGTCCCAGGGTTGCTTCTACAAAAGTGTAAGAATATTCGCGATCGCGCAACAAATACCGCCGATATAGCTCTCTATCTTCTGGGGAATCATCGACAATTAAGAGGGTGCGCTGTTGCTGAGACATTGTGAATTAATGGAGCGGATAGAGTTCAAGCCCACATTCCGCAGATTATCATAGAGAGATTACTATTTTTGAAATAGCGCTAAAATCCTCATCTATGTAAGAACTTTACCATACCCTCTGTTTTTTGACTTTAGGAAAAGTCTATGATAAAAGGGCAGTTACGCAATGTCACTATTTATAATACAAAATAAATGCGATCGCTATTAGGCTAATTGCAAATACAGCAGTTTAATCGTCCTAAAGATATCTGCGTAATATGGATTAAATCCTAATTGTCAGTTTTTGAAACATGTTGGGTGATAATCTCCAATAACTGCTTGAGTTTGACAGGCTTGGCTAAGTAGTTGTTTGCGCCTGCCTCTAGACACCGTTCTAAATCTCCGGGCATGACCAAAGCTGTCAGAGCAATAATGGGAATGGAATAGGTTTTGCGATCGCCACGAATTTGACGGATTGCTTCTAATCCATCCATTTCTGGCATTTGAATATCCATCAAGATGAGATTAGGCTGATGCTGTCTTGTCATTTGCATGGCTTCTAGACCATTGCGGGCAAGCATAACCTGAAAATTATATGCCTCCAGGTAACTCATGATTGTAGTGATGTTGGCTTCATTGTCTTCTGCCAACAAAATTCTGGGAGTATGGGCTGATTCTGCGGCTGCAATGATGATGGCAGTTTGTGAGTTGGGTGATTGAACATTTGCGAAAATCCGGTTCAATGCTTGATAAAACTTTTGCCGCGAGAGAGGTTTTAAAAGATATTCAGCGGCTCCTAATTCTAAGCTGCGCGATCGCTCATCCACTACTGAAACAATCATAATGGGAATATTCTGAGTCTGGGGATGTGCTTTTAACTCGCTTAACACTTCCCATCCAGTACTATTAGGCAGTAATATATCCAGCACAATTACATCCGGCTTGACTTGCAACGCAACTTCCAATACACCTTCCCCACCCGGAAGAATTACACTGGTTGCGCCTAATTCCGCAAAATAACGTTTAATTTGGTTGGCAGTTACACCCGAATCTTCCACCACTAAAGCTTGTTGGATTCCACCTTGATTCAATTGGGCTTCAGGTAATGGTGAGCCATCTTGTTTAAATAAGGGATGCCACGGGAACATCACATTAAAGCAACTCCCTCGTCCCACCTCGCTTTCCACTTGGATGCTGCCACCATGTAGATCAACAATCCGTTGGATGATCGATAATCCTAGTCCGGTTCCTGTGTAACGGCGTGATAGCGAACTGTCTAACTGAATAAATGGCTGAAAAATCTGGCTCAAATTTTCTCGGGCAATACCAATTCCGCTATCAGTTACCCGAAATTCAACGGCTTGCTGTGGCAAGTTCATCCTAACTTCTAACTTAACGCGACCACCGTCGAGCGTAAATTTCACCGCGTTTGTCAGCAAATTGACCAATACCTGGAGTAATCTACGTTCATCAGCTTCGATCTGTGTGATAGTTTGATCGATTTCGCAAGTTAGCTGAATTCGCTTTTGTCGAGCTTGTTCCTTGACAAAATTGAGGCTAGACTCACAAACCGAATGAAGCGAGATTGAACGCAGTTCAATTTCCATCTTGCCTGACTCAATTTTAGACAGGTCTAAAATATCGTTAATCAATGCGAGTAAGTGTTCACCACTCTTTTCGATAGTCTTGAGAAACTGGTTTTGTTTGGTGGTTAAGCTGCCAAACACTTCCTCTAATAAGGCTTCAGATAATCCGAGAATAGAGTTGAGAGGGGTACGCAACTCATGACTCATATTGGCAAGAAATTCGTCTTTGAGTCGGGCTGCTCTGGCTAATTCTGCATTGGCTAAACTGATCCGCTCACTACTATGACGCAGTTGGGCTTCTGCCTCTTTCAGCTTGGTAATATCTCGCCCCACAGATTGAAATTCTATACATTGCCAAAGTTGATTAAATATCATCCGGTTGATCCACTGAGTCCAGCGAATCTCACCATTGATAACGACTCGGTTCTCAATTGTAGTGGTGGGATTTTCGGCACTCATGGAATTTACCAAGCGAGTAACTATTTCCCGATCCTCTGGGAAAATCACAGGTTCGTAACTTTTACCAATAACTTCCTCTGCTTTGATCCCAAAGTAACGACAATAGGCGCTATTCACAAACTGAATGGTGGTATCAGGTAAATACCGAACAATTAATTCTGTTTGATCTTCAACAATGGCACGATAACGAGCTTCACTCTGCTGCTCTAGTTGGGCATAAGCATTGGCTTGCTGGAGGGCAATACCCAGATGAACTGCAAGTTGTTGGAGTAATTCAATTTCCATCAACTGCCACGATCGCGGCGCAGCACAATGATGGGCAATCAGAAGTCCCCACAAATGGTCATCTCGCAGAATGGGGACTACCAAATTTGCCCGTACCTGAAACTGGGCCAGAAATTCAACATGACAGGGGGCAAGACTGCCATCATAAATATCGGATTTTGCCATCACCCACCCTTGCTGATATGGTTCTATACAACCTTCTGTAAAGCAAGGATCGTAGATTTGGCTAGACAGGACTATTCGCCATTCCCTGGCAACGGATTCTGCGACAACCGTGCCATTTCCCTGAGAATCTAACTGAAAGACGATGACGCGATCGGTCTGGAGAAACTGGCGTACCTCTGTGACAGTGGTTTGGAGAATTTCATCTAGTTCCAGTGATTGATGGATTTGCTGGCTGATTTGTCTGGTCAACCGTTCTCGCTCAATCTGCTGTTGCAGTTGGGTGCGAATCTGCACGGTGGCGATCGCTCGATTCACTGTCAGGTGTAACCCTTGTGGGGTAATTTGTCCTTTGACCAAATAATCCTGTGCGCCCGCTTTCATCGCCTGAACTGCGATCGCCTCATTTCCCTGCCCCGTCACCATAATCACTGGTAAGCACGGCTGTTGCGGGGAAGATTGTAACCGAGCCAGAAATTCCAATCCATCCAGGTCAGGCAATCGATAATCAAGTAAAATTGCATCTATCTGGTTTTGCTGACATAGCTCCAGACCTTGTTTTCCCAGTGTCGCCTCTAAAATGGTATGAGAATATTCTTGGTCACGCAGCAAATACCGCCGATAGACTTCTCGATCTTCTGGAGAATCATCAACAATTAATAAGGTGCGCTGTTGTTGAGACATCAAGAACTAATTGAGTGCATAGAGTTATCCACATTCCGCAGGTTAGGACAGAAGAATTGGTATTTTTTAAATAGCGCTAAAATTTTTTTCCCTCATCATAATATAGTTTGTAAAAATCATACCATACAACTATTTTGGGGATTTGTAGAGGTAAAAGTCGGGTTTTATTTTCCTCTGAAGAAAGTGAAAAAATATCAATTATAGTAATATTAAAAGATATAATACTAAGCTAGATCTCATCGTCATTAGCCTAATTGCAAATGCAGTAATTTGCTTTTATTGAGGTAATGAAAAGTTTTGTTTCCCACTATAGAAATCCGCTTTAATTCTTGTTCGCCCAGCATGGCCTAGCCCTGACTTTTCACGTTATCTGGAAAAGCTTTCATCACCGGAACTGCAATGATACTGTTGCATAAATACTAGAAAATAGCGAAAAATTCTACAAAAAGCAAAGACAAACTTTGGAAGAACTCTAGGTAGAATACATAAGCCTCACCTTTTTCCTCAAAATCATGGGCAATATTTTTGGTCATTTATTTCGCATTAGTACTTTTGGCGAGTCTCACGGCGGCGGTGTGGGGGTTGTCATTGATGGTTGTCCTCCCCAACTAGAAATTTCGCCAGAAGAAATTCAGGTAGAACTAGATAGAAGGCGGCCGGGACAAAGTAAAATTACGACTCCTCGCAAAGAAGCTGATACTTGCGAGATTATCTCAGGAGTATTTGAAGGCAAAACACTGGGAACGCCTATAACAATTTTGGTACGTAATCAAGATACTCGTCCCCAAGATTACGACGAGATGGCACAGAAGTATCGCCCTTCTCACGCGGATGCAACCTATGATGCAAAATATGGTATTCGCAATTGGCAAGGTGGGGGTAGGTCGTCAGCACGTGAGACAATCGGGAGAGTAGCAGCCGGTGCGATCGCTAAAAAAATTCTTCGTCAAGTTGCCAATGTCGAAATTATTGCTTACGTTAAGCGTATCAAAGACTTGGAAGGTGTAGTTGATCCAAATACTGTCACCTTAGAGCAAGTAGAAAGCAATATCGTTCGCTGTCCCGATGCTGAATGTGGCGATCGCATGATTGAATTAATTGAGCAAATAGGTAGACAAGGTGATTCAATAGGCGGTGTCGTAGAATGTGTGGCGCGAAATGTGCCGAAAGGTTTGGGCGAACCAGTATTTGATAAATTAGAAGCTGATATCGCTAAGGGTGTCATGTCTCTCCCTGCTAGCAAAGGTTTTGAAATTGGTTCCGGTTTTGCGGGAACACTACTAACTGGAATTGAGCATAACGACGAATTTTATATTGATCAAAATGGGGAAATCCGTACAGTAACAAACCGTTCTGGCGGTATTCAAGGTGGTATTTCCAACGGAGAAAACATCATTTTGCGAGTTGCATTTAAGCCAACAGCAACAATCAGAAAAGAGCAGAAGACTGTAACTCGTGAGGGCGAAGAAACCCTACTAGCAGCAAAAGGACGACACGATCCTTGTGTATTACCGCGTGCAGTCCCAATGGTTGAGGCAATGGTGGCGTTGGTACTATGTGACCATTTGTTACGGCATCATGGTCAGTGTAAGGTGCTGAGGGCTGAGTGCTGTTAGCGGTAGCGGGGCGTTTAGCCCGTGCTGAGTTAAGAGTTATTATTCTCCTCCCAATTCCCCATTCCCCATTCCCCATTCCCCATTCCCCATTCC
>NZ_JACKZS010000143.1 GCF_014222285.1 Nostoc sp. UCD121 | reverse complement strand
GCGATCGCTAGTTCATCTAAGTGCAAAAAATGATGTATTTAAAAATACTTAATTATTTTAAATAAATTCAGTATTTACTTAATAATCTTCCTCAACAACAAGATCCCCGATTTCTTTAAGAAATCGGGGATCTAAGCCTTTTGATTTGAACGAAATCAAATTAGATTGCTATTTACCAAAAGCATCCTTGATATTATCAACAGTGCGCTCAACAACATTCTTTGTGTTGTCTACTGCTTCTTTAGTCCGAGATGCATCCTCATTTGCTCTTTTCTGAATTGTAGCCGCATCTCTCTTGGCTTTGCGTTCAGCAAAACTACCACCGTCTGTTGCTTGGTCAACCTTACTGGCATTACTCTTGGCAGCATCCTTAACTTTATCTGCCGTATCGTCGATGAAATTTTTAGCTCGTCCAGCATCTTTACTGGTTTTTTCTTGAACTTTATCGCCTGCGTCTTTTGATGCGATCAAGGTTGCAGTAGGTTCAGCCATTGCTGAGGTGTTCGAGAAAAATGCACCTTGCCAAACGAAAGCAATCGCTAACATACAAAACAGTGTTGTAGTCATCCAGCGTTTTACGGTGGAAAGCTGTTTTGTAAAATAATTCGATTTCATACAATACAATCTCATGTTATTTAGTATACTAAATTTACTTTATTTAGCTTATTCACCATATCGATCCCTAGATAGAAGTTCTTACATCATTAGTTATGAAAATAATTCACTATTTTGATAGATTGAATTTTTAGGAAAGATTTTTTGCTGCTAATCAAAGACAGATTTTAGATATGCGTGGGTGATCACGCTTGGGTAAAAGTTAGCGATCGCTATTCAGTTAATTAAATTGCAATTGCAACTGACTTTTTCCAGTTGGGACGTTTGCGTTCTGATTTTTTCTTCAGTCCAACTGCTTGGGCTTGATCGCTATCCAAACCGTATTGTCCGCGTACAACTTCTTTCATTGCTAATACAGCATTATGAAATTCCCATTCTGCTAACCGTGCAGCATCAGTAGCAGCACGGTATAAAGTTAGTTTCTCGGTTTCGGCTTGCTTCTGCGCCAACATAGTCTGATAAGCTTGCTGTAAATTTGCTACAGACGCATCAGCACGGCTTGTATTGTATGTGGTGATAGTTTGCAAACCGTGCAATGAGATTATATCTTGACTAATTGATTGCGAGGGCAAACGGCGGGTTCTATCTTGGGTGGGCATATAAATATGCTGGTATAGGATATACCTTTAATGTGCCCATTAGAACAAAAAAAACTAGCAATAAAATGAGATTTTTAGATCGAACAAGGTTAAAAAAGCATGAGTTAATCTTTGCATGTCAAAACAATGGCATTGTCAGCCGAAACAATAGAATTGTCATTCAAAACAATGGCATTGCAAAAGGTTGCATTAGATAACGTAGCAATCGCAATTAGAATTACAGTCTAAGGAGTGTTTAAAAAAGCATCACGCTGACATCAATTGCTGGAGGCGCTGTGGTTCTTCTCCTAGCCAATCTGGATTTTGAGCAGTGCTATCAAAGATTGATGAAGTTTTGAAAGGCTCAAACTCGCCACGCGATCCTGCTTCTGCTGTTTTTGCTAAAAGCGATCGCACTTGCTCGTCGTTCATTGGTTGGAAAGTCCGCACTGCTTCAAAAGCTTGCTCTAGAATCTCCATGCTATCAATTCCGGTAATCACAACCGATGTGGGCAGATTCAAAGCATAGTGTAAACACTCAATTGGCGTTACAGTATTTGACCGTAAAAGAATACCATTTGCCAAGCTCTTCATTCCCAGAATCCCAATGTTTTGTTTAACCAGTTCTGGCACAACCAGCTTCGCAAAGCTCCGGTAGTGGGCATCCATTACATTGAGCGGCATTTGCACTGTATCAAATTTAAACCCGTAAGTGGCTGCGACTTCTAGCGTATGCAAATGAACAGATGGATCTTTGTGTCCAGTGAAACCAATGTATCGAAGTTTGCCAGCTGCTTTTGCCTCAATTAAAGCAGCATTTGCCCCTTCTTCGTCAAAAACTCGATGCGGGTCTTCGTGCCGAAGAATTTCGTGGTGCTGAACGAGATCGATGCAATCAACTTGCAGGCGTTGGAGTGATTCGTCTAGCTGCTGTGCTGCTGCTTTTTTTGAGCGACCATCGATTTTCGTCATCAGGAAAACTTTATCACGATAGCGATCGCGTAGCGCTTTTCCCATACGAATCTCGCTGACTCCACCGTTATAATCCCAACTGTTATCCATAAAGGTGATGCCGCGATCAATCGCTGTTCTAACAATTCGGATACCCAGTTGTTCATCAACGTGTTTCAAGCCGATGTGCCAACCACCCAATCCAATCGCAGAAACTTTCTCTCCTGTACTGCCGAGAACTCGATATAACATTTCTGAATTTGGCGTAGTTCCTGACATGTGTTCTCCAAGTGTTTCAGCTGTTACTTAAGTACATATAACTGTGTGCCAATTCAAACGCAAGGGAAAATTGACAATATCTTGCTGAAGATACACTTTTTGACGAGATTAGGAAAACATTCAAGAAGCCAAAATATCGATGGCAATTTGGGAGGTGTGAGGTAAACAGATTTTAGATTTTGGATTTTTTATTCACCCTACCGACAAACGGATATCTAAAAATCGGCAATCAATTTAACGTTAAACGAGCGGTTAGAAACTTCGTCTACACAGACTAAACCCACCTCCGTGGATTAAAACCTTAATTTTCTCTTAGGGACTTCCAAGAAATAAATTATCCAAATAAACGAACCACAGAGACACAGAGAACACAGAGGAATAAGGAGGAGAGAGTTTTTTGAGTATTTTTTATTTGCAAGTCCCTTAGTTTGCGGAGGCGGAGGAAAGTTTGTGTAGACGTAAATTTTACGCGCCCTGCCTATATTTATTTGCCGCTATAAAAAAAGGCAATTTCTTTTTCTTTTAGGGGTGCGAAACCAGCATCTACAAGTAATTGGTCAAGTTCTGCTTGGGGAATATGTTTTGCACCAATTCGCACAATGCGCGATCGCATAGTATTAGATACGCCACTACGCTGTCTATTGCCTTCTAGCGCCATGACTTTACCATAAAGTTCTAATTTGGCAGGCGGAATTGGAGAACCATCAAAATCAATTCCCTGTGCGATCGCTTCATCAATAGCATCAGCACCCGCGGTAGTTTGATTCCCTGGGTTAGTTTCGGTAGGCATAGTGATTTAATTTGCTCTTCGTTGCTATGGGTAGATTTTACCAGCCTTGCTGACACCTTTCTCCTGCTGAGGGTTAATTGCAATTGTCTGAATCAAAAAACCTCTCCCTGGTTTTACTACGCAAAACCAGGGAGAGGTTCGTCTAACTCACGCTTAACAGGTTAATCACGAGCTTGCCGCGTCACCAAACCCCCAACAAACGCCCCTAAAATCGTTCCTGTCCATAATCCTGTTGTGCTACCTTGCCATATTGCTCCTGGTGTCATCCAAGCGTTGCACATCACCTGGAAACCCCAAGATTGGTTTTGACACTTTTGCCTATGCAGCATTATGGTGATTTGCCCACTAGTGTAAGCACCAAAAAAACCTGATAATAGCGCCAAAAAAGTACAAATAAAAATCCTGTTTTTTGTCATTGGTCATTGGTCATTAGTTCCTTATTCCCATTCCCATCAACCTGTATTTCTCATCCCGGCTGCAATTCCATTAATAGTTAACAATGCACCTCGCAGTAACTCGCCTTTGCTGTAACGAGAATGGATGACTCCAGAAGTGGCATTAGTATTCATAGACTGGCGTAGGCGCTTGAGCAGGGAAACTTGGATAAATCCCAAGGGGACAATTGTGCCATTGCGTAACTGCACAGATCGTTGCAAGACAGGATCGCCATCTAACAATTGATTGTGATCGGTGATTTTTAACACCAAATCTCTTGTGAGATAGAACTCGCTGGCAATTTGGTCAAAAACCTTGGCAAAACGAAGTTGATCTTCTGATTGTGATAATTCCTGAACGTAGTGATGTGCCATTTGCATATCTACTTTTGCCAAAGTCATCTCGGCTTTAGAAATCACCATCTTGAAAAAGGGCCACTTAACGTAAAAGTAGCGCATTAATTTCAAGTGTTCTTCTGGTTCTGCATTCAAGAACTCTTGTAACGCTGTGCCAACGCCGTACCAGGAAGGAAGCAAAAAGCGGGTTTGCGTCCAGCTAAATACCCAAGGAATAGCTCGCAGACTGCTTAAATCTTTCTTACCAGATGGACGGCGGGCTGGACGAGAACTAATTTGTAGCTGGCTAATTTCTTCAATTGGGGTTACTTGGTGGAAGAAGTCAACAAAATCAGGCTGTTCATAGATTAAAGCCCGATAATGTTGCCGTGATCGCGCTGCTAATTCTTCCATAATCTCATTCCAGGGTTCAATATCATCAAACCCTGTCCGTAGCAGACTCGCTTGAATTACAGCAGTGGTGATGGTTTCCATGTGGTACAAAGCCAAGTCTAACAAGGAGTATTTAGAAGCTAGAACTTCTCCTTGTTCGGTAATCTTGATTCGCCCATTGATACTATGACCCGGTTGAGCCAAAATTGCCTCATAAGCAGGGCCACCACCTCGCCCTACAGAACCGCCGCGTCCGTGGAAAATCCGCAAACTTATATCGTATTTTTCTGCTATTTGTTGCAGTGATTTTTGGGCTTTGTGAATTTCCCAGTTGCTGCTTAAAAAACCAGAGTCTTTGTTGCTGTCAGAATACCCCAGCATCACTTCTTGCAAGTTAGAGGTGAGGGGGGAGGGGGAGGATGAATTTTCATCGATATCTTCTGCTTTTACTTGTTCGTAGCCGCCGGCTAATAAAGCACGATATAACGGGAGTTCAAACAGTTTCCGCATGACGCTTCTGGAGCGTTGTAAATCTTCTACTGTTTCAAATAGGGGGACAACTTGAATGGTTCCCACAGCGATGGCGGGGTCAAAAAGTCTGGCTTCTTTGGCTAACAGTAATACTTCCAGCACGTCGCTGACATCGCGGCACATGCTGATAATGTAAGTTTGGCAGATATTTAGACCAAATTCTTGTTGGAGCGATCGCACGACGCGAAAGGTTTCAATTACATCGTTGGTTTTTTCAGAAAATGGTAATTCTGCTGGAATTAACGGCCGGCGGGTTTGCAGTTCTCCTGTGAGCCAAGCAACTTTTTGCTCCTCAGATAGTTCGTTGTAAGGTTGAGGTAATATTTGCAGGTATTGTAGGATCTCATCCAGCGCATCAGCGTGGCGGGATGATTCTTGACGGATATCTAGCTGTGTCAAGTTAAAACCAAAAATTTCTACCTGACAAATGAGATTTTCTAAATCTCGACAGCTTAAA
Source organism: Nostoc sp. UCD121 (assembly GCF_014222285.1). Classification (GTDB taxonomy): domain Bacteria; phylum Cyanobacteriota; class Cyanobacteriia; order Cyanobacteriales; family Nostocaceae; genus Nostoc. Next base: position 15,513 of record NZ_JACKZS010000143.1, on the reverse strand, counting down.
CCTGTTTCTGTCAAGTTACGCTGAATCATCCGCAGTTCTGCTAAAAAATCGTCTCCTGAACGATACAGGGGACTATCTTGATTTTTTGGCGTTTCCCGATTGTACAAAGCTAGATTGCGATCGCGAGTATTTTCTAGCCGTTTCAGTACATAAGCGAGTTTCAGCCGATAGGGTTCTTGCCGATAACGGAGTGCCAGGGCATCATATACCTCACTCAACTGGGACTGATCTAACTCTAGAGATTCCAGCAAATCTGGTAAGACATCACTCCAGTGCATCGACACACTCAACAATTCAATCAGATTTTTCACTGACTGAATATATCTCCCCAGCACCATTTTGCGCTGATAGCAAGCTGTTTGCCAGGTGACTTCTGGTGTAACTGATGGGTTCCCATCCCTGTCTGAGCCTACCCAAGAGCCAAAAGAACAAAAGTTTTTACTTGGTGGTTCTAGCCAAGGAAAGGTATTAGATAATGTATGTTTGAAACGTTTATAAAGTTGAGGAATGCCATCAAATAAAACTTCTTGGAAGTAGTGTAGGGCATAATCTACTTCATCTAGCACAGTCGGTTTGAACTGGTGAAGTTCGTCGGTGCGCCACCAGAGGCGAATTTCTTCGAGCAATTGTTCGCGGACATCTGCTGCTTCCCAAGCATATCCGCCACCTGTACCACCAGCATGGTTTTCTAAGGTATCCAGTTTTTGCAAGAGTTGTACCACCTGTCGCTGCTTATCCCGGATGGTATGACGAACAATTTCCGTCGGGTGCGCTGTGAAAACTAAGCGTACATCCAGATGAGCAATGAGACGTTGAATCTGCTGGGGTGGTACATTCTGTTTGAATAAATAGGGAAACAAAGCAGCGAAAGTCCCTTTTGGTTTGACTTGCGCTTTTTCTAGATAGTTCTTTGCCAGCAATTCTGCTGCTATTCCCTTGCTAACAGGCGCATCATCTTCTCTTTGATTGGACGAGTAATTGACATTAGATGCTCTTTCTGCATCTGTAGGCTCTGTTTCTGCCTCATAGCGACTTAGTTGCTGCCGTTGCTCATATTCCTGCTCTATGATGTTAATCAGCTGAAAATACAGAGCGAAAGCACGAGCCGCGCGGATTGCTTCGTTGATATTTAGTTGTTCAATTAATTTGACGGCTGAGGATGCTTGGTCATTTGTTGCCTGTCCTTCTGGCGAACACAAATCGCGCAACTGCCGCAACAAGTCCACCATGTTTTGACCGCATTCTTGCCGGAGAACAGACTCCCACAATTCTTCCACTACCTGGAGACGATGACGCAAAAATAATTCCGACACCGGGTATATATCCGCAGTTTGAGACGAAGAGTATAAAAGGGAACCCATATTCTCTATCTTGTAAAGCTAATAACTGTTTACGCTTCTAGGTTTTCTACTGAATGCTCATCGGGTTATTCCTGAGCAAATAATTATTTGGTGTATATTTTCTAAGTTTGATTAGTTTCGCGCTCCTCTGGGAAGTCGAGAATGGGTAGGCGATCGCCTCGAAACAATTCTTCACTGGCTTCCCCTATGCTTTCTAGTGCCCTTACGGTGGTTTTTCCGGTAATGAGCAGCAGTAATATAGACGCTGTACCTATTTGTAAAAGGAACGATTGGGGAATGGTAAATAAATCGATATGGGATGGCGGGTTAGTTGAGGGTTCTTGGTTGGCAGGAGGCATTGCTAATTTTTGGTTATGGGAATTGATTTAGGAGTCATTGGTCATTGGTAAGGGCTTTAAAGCTATTTACGTTTCGTAATATACTTGGTTTTTTTGCGCCAACTTACTTAGGAATTAGGATGACTCCAACAATCGAGGGATGAAGTTGAAATGAGATAAGCTTGTTGGTTATTTCACCTATTAGGGGCGTTAGCACAATGAAACGCAAGTCTAGCTTTAAAGGACAAGTCATCAGCCAGTCATATAGAATTATTCTGACTCCTGGCTCCTGTACGCGATTAATCGCGTCTCTCCTAACTTCTGATTTATGACTCCCTATTAGTAAAATAAACGCAAAACTCAATATTAGTCAGACTTACAACCTGTACAAGACTATCTTGGCCGATTTTGTAAGCTACGAAGGTAACAAAATTGTTAAAAAAAAACGTCAGAGTGTGATAGACCTATGGTTCTAGTTTACAAGTGCAGGCACTATCCCCCAACCATCGCTTCCTGTAAAGTTAACTTCCCATGAAAACAGTATTACCAGATCGCCAGCAATCCTTAGTGCAATGGGTAAGCCAAGCCACAGGGATTAACACTTTCGGGGTGAAAGTCCGGTTACGGGGAAATGACCTTCATATTCTTTGTGAAGGTACAGAATGTCCGCAGCGTTGGCGTACTTTGTCTGATTTGCTGCAAGCATTACAGCAAACAAACTTAGATATTCTCACAAGCAGCGAACAAACCTCAATATATCAAGTATTTGTCTATGGCCGAAGAAAAGGGGAACAGCGCCCCAAATGGTGCCATCGGGTTTACTTAAATCAAATAGATAAGCATCTGGAGCAGGTAGAGCAAGCCTTGCTAGCAGATTCGGAAAAATCAAAACAGTCGGGTGGGGCGCTAATTGTCTCTAACGAAAGTTTGGCACGCCAAGGGAACCCAGAGGCGATCGCTAGATATCTCAGCGAAACTCTGAGTACGTTAGGTGTATCGGTACAAGCAAAGATTAAGCCATATCAGCCAAAGAACTCTCAGTCGGAAGAAAATCGCCTGTGGATATTTTGCCTGTCGAGCTATAGCCCTGATGCCTCATTGCTTGCAGAACCAATAGCAGAGAAGTTGCGTTATCTCAAGCTTTCTGGCTACCAAGATGCCGTAATTGTTTCCCAGGTGAGCGGCGAAACTGCCCCTGATTGGTTGCTGCGTGTCGATTTGACCCCAGCAGAGGTAATGCTGAAAGAATGGGCGCGTTGGGGTGATATCCAAGCGATCGCTCGGCTATTAACTGAGGTATTGTCAGGATTAAAAGTTGCTGTCCAAGCTTCTCTGAAAGAATCAACTCTACATATTTTTTGTACGCCAGCTTTTGATCCTTTAGGAACTGCACCAATCCCAGACAAGGCAGTGTGCTTAGAGGCGATTGTACCCCAGTTAGAAGCGATCGCACCTCAAGGCATTCTTGCCGCCACCATCTACGGGCAAAAAGCAGGTGACAAGCAACCCACTTGGATTGATTGGCTAGCTTTACCCGCCACAACCTATCCCGCCTTTGCCACATCACCGCTAGATTTGGCTAATACTGGCGATGAACCAGCCATCACATTTTTACTAGAGCGTTTACTAAATCCTGACTTGGATTGGCGTTTATTGACAGGTGGAATTCGTGTCCTCTTACTGAACAAAAATGATTTACTGCACATTATGTGTGATGCACCTGTTTGTCCAGGTCGTCAACAAGTAGCAAGTAAAATTACGCAGTTTATCCGCCATTTGAAAATTCCCGGTATTATGGGGATACGTATATACGGTCGCCGGGCTGGGAATAAAGATCCTTTTTGGCACTATGGCGTTGATCTTGAACATCGCCAACGTTTAGTACCAGAAGCAACACCAGAATTCGCTGCCACTTCTCAATACGTGGATGATTTGATACCCTCTGAGACTAGTGAACCAATTTTGCGCCCAGACTTAACAACAGAAGAAGTTCAAAGTTTTGTAACAGAAGTAGCGCGAGATTGGATAGCAACGGCGAGTGCAACCGCGAAAAAGTTCCTGTTAAAAAGCCAGCTATTTACCGAAAGCCACCAGCTAGCAGAAGAAAATCCTGACGATCAAGGGCTTAAAATTGCTTTAGTTTGGGGGACACTGGGATTATTACTCACTCTCCAAACTGATTGGATATTGGGTCGAATTACTGCACAGACTAAACCGAGTTTGCCAAAAGTTGCCAGTGTTTTACCTTCATCATCTGGACAAAAGGCATCTTTAACATCTGAAAAAACTCAGAGTGAGAAAACGGTATTTTTTAGCAGCAGTTCTAAAACAAAATCTCCTGCAAATCAGAGTTCTGTATTTAATGCTTCTGAGTTTACTCAAAGTGATGATACTTCGACCAAAAATTTGGCAGCCGCACCATTGAAAGAAAAAGCAACCGCAACAGCTATTCTTTTAGCAGCGCGATCGCAAATGCCAAGTTTCAATGTCAGGCAGTTAGATGAGCAGCTAGCACTGTATAAACAGCGTTTAGCGAGAACTGGTACACCACCCGATGTGTTGATTATTGGCTCCTCCCGCGCCCTCAGAGGAGTAGATCCAGCAGAACTTTCTAAAGCTTTAGCGACTCAGGGTTATCCTAATATTGACGTGTTTAACTTTGGGATCAACGGTGCTACTGCACAAGTTGTAGACTTTGTGCTTCGTCACGTACTGGAACCATCAGAACTGCCTAAAATAATTCTCTGGGCAGATGGGGCCCGTGCTTTCAACGGTGGACGTGAAGACATCACCTTTAAATCTATCGCTGCATCAGCTGGTTATAAGCAGGCATTCCAAAAAAACCCAAAAATAGCAAATAGCAGCGAATCGCCCGAAAATCAGGAAAGTTCGCCAGAAGAGAAGGTAAAAGAAGAAAAACAGGAGATTAGCACATATCAAGCTGTCAATGATTCTTTAAATCAGGGTCTAGCATCTCTTTCTGCTAGCTATCAAAACCGTGACCAAATTAAAGGCTTATTGCAAAAACAATTGCTTATACTTGGTCGTAATCAGACAGTTGCATCACAAAAACAGCTAACAGATGGAACTTCAGATGAGAGTATTTCCCAGCAAGCAGTTGATTTTGATGGCTTTCTACCTTTGTCTATTCGCTTCAATCCTGCCAGATACTATCAAAAACATTCTAGAGTTACCGGAAATTACGACAACGACTATAAATCTTTCCAAGTAGAAGGACAGCAAGATGCTGCTCTTCAAGAAGTGCTTCAGTTTACCCAGTCTCAGAAAATTTCCTTAGTCTTTGTCAATATGCCTCTCACGGCAGATTATTTAGATCCAGTGCGTAAACAATATGAGCAACAATTTCAGCAATATATGTTGCGTCTAGCTACTAATCCCAACTTTATTTATCGGGATCTAAGCCAAAAGTGGCCCAAAGCACATGACTACTTCTCTGATCCCAGCCACCTCAACCGCTTTGGAGCATACGAAGTCTCCAAAAAGCTGGCTAATGACCCGATGATTCCTTGGCCAGTGAAGTAGCGAACAGGGGAATGGGGAGTGAAGGATGAGGAGGCAGGAGAGGCAGGGGGAGAATTCGTCGTAACTCCTAACTCTTCAACTTAGCACTCCTCACGGGCTAAACGCCCCGCTACCGCTAACGGAACTGTTTTGCCCAATGCCCAATGACAAATGACAAATGACTAAAAAATGAACTTTATATCAATTTTCTATGGTCTTTTCTTGTTGAGTGTTTTAGGAATTTACTGGTCTTTAGCCCAACAGAAATTACGATTATGGACGCTGCTAATTGCTAGTTTAGTTTTCTACGCATCTTTGCATATCCAATACATACCATTGCTATTAGCATTGACGTTTATCAATTTCCGTTTGGGGCTAGAGATTGGGAAAAATACATCACCAGGAAAACATTCTCTTGACTGGCAAATTTCTAATGAAGAGTGGCAATTTGCCCAAGGTGACTGGAACCGCCGTCGTCTAAAAGTTTTGTGGCTGGGTATAGCTCTAAATGTCTTACTATTATTAGCTTTTAAGTATCTAACCCCTCTATTTAAGTTTGTTTTCAATATCCAAGCAAACTCACCAGATAGCTCTTTTAAATTGATTGCACCTTTGGGAATTTCATTTTTCACCTTTGAGTGTATTGCCTATTTAATAGATGTCTATCGTGGTGCGCCTGCTACCGATCAGTTTCTGAAATTTGCCACTTATAAATTATTCTTCGCCAAACTGATTTCCGGCCCGATTACGCGCTATCACAACTTAGCAAATCAATTCAATACGCTAGACTTTCCCAGTGCCGATAGAGTAGCAGAGGGGCTGTGGTTAATTGCTAGAGGTGCAGTCAAAAAAGGTATTTTTGCAGACCACCTGGGAATTTTTGTCGATTTATGCTTTGGTAACTTACAACGAGCCGGTAGTACCGATCTCTGGTTGGCAACATTCGCCTACGGTTTGCAGTTATATCTAGATTTCAACGGTTACGTAGATATTGCCCGTGGGAGTGCCTTACTTTTCGGCTTGGTTCTACCTGAAAATTTTGACTTTCCCTACTTCAGCACCAGTATTGGAGAATTTTGGCGGCGCTGGCATATCACTCTCGGAGATTGGCTACGTAACTATGTCTACTTTCCTTTGGGTGGTTCGCGTCGGGGTTTAGTCCGCACATGCTGGAATTTATTTACTGTGATGCTAATCGCTGGCATCTGGCACGGTGCTGCTTTGGGTTATGTAGTTTGGGGCATATTCCACGGGTTAGCCTTGGTGGTTCATCGACTTACAGATGCTATGAGCGATCGCTTTGAAAATCTGGAGCAATTCTGGCAAAACCCTCTAGGTATCCTTGTCGCTTGGTTCTTGACCCAACTGATGGTTTTTACCTCTTGGATTTGGTTCCGTCTACCGAATATCGCAGACTCTTCTTTAGTAATCCGACACCTTTGGGGTTATCCTGCTGATGCCCAGTTTGCTCAAAAGGTCTATGTAGATGCTTTAAATATTAGCCAATACCAACTCACTTGGATGCTGCTAACTTTAGCTGCTCTTATGGCTGTAGTCTATGCCTTTAACCGGATGCTGAAGTTAGAGTTTAACTGGCCTATTAAACTTGTCTTTGTCCCTCTATGTTTCTACGCTGTTTGGTTATTAGCTCCTGAAGGCAGCTTGCCCTATATCTACTTTGATTTTTAGGTTTCTACAAACAATCAATAGCGACATAAGACAATGTACAACTTATTATTTCGTTACAGGTTATCCTGGCTATTTGTAACAGAATGTAAAGACAATAAACTAGGTGATCGCGTCATTAAAAGTTATAGCCAATATAATTTTGCGATAGCTTAGAAAGCTTTAATCACTTGCTTTTATCACTATTATTCATAGTAGAAAAACTTTACATTTCGACGATCTTGTTAAAGAATTCTATTACAGAATATTAAGCCCAAGATCGCGTCCAAGTAATTTCATGTAGACTGTAATTCAACAGGCAAAAGAAAATCTGCTTGTTCCATTTTTAACAAAAAATAGCACTTATAAAACAATGACCACAACCTTACAACGGCGCTCTGACGCTAACGTTTGGGATCGCTTTTGCGAGTGGATTACCAGCACTGATAACCGTATATATATCGGTTGGTTTGGTGTACTGATGATCCCAACCCTACTAGCTGCTACTGCTTGCTTCGTAATTGCCTTTATCGCTGCTCCTCCAGTAGACATTGATGGCATCCGCGAACCAGTTGCAGGTTCTTTAATCTACGGAAATAACATCATCTCTGGTGCAGTTGTTCCTTCCTCCAACGCTATTGGCTTGCACTTCTACCCAATCTGGGAAGCTGCTTCCTTAGATGAGTGGTTGTACAACGGTGGCCCTTACCAATTGGTAGTTTTCCACTTCTTGATCGGTTGCGCTTGCTACCTGGGTCGTCAGTGGGAACTTTCTTACCGCTTAGGTATGCGTCCTTGGATTTGCGTAGCTTACAGCGCACCTTTGGCTTCTGCTACCGCAGTATTTTTGATCTACCCAATCGGTCAAGGTTCTTTCTCTGATGGTATGCCTTTGGGTATCTCTGGAACCTTCAACTTCATGATTGTGTTCCAAGCAGAACACAACATCTTGATGCACCCCTTCCACATGTTAGGTGTGGCTGGTGTATTTGGCGGTTCCTTGTTCTCTGCAATGCACGGTTCTCTAGTAACTTCTTCCTTGGTGCGTGAAACCACCGAAACTGAGTCCCTTAACTACGGTTACAAATTCGGTCAAGAAGAAGAAACCTACAACATCGTTGCAGCTCACGGTTACTTCGGTCGTTTGATCTTCCAATACGCTTCTTTCAACAACAGCCGTTCACTGCACTTCTTCTTAGCAGCTTGGCCTGTCGTCGGTATCTGGTTTACCGCTTTGGGTATCAGCACGATGGCGTTCAACCTGAACGGTTTCAACTTCAACCAATCAATCATTGACTCTCAAGGTCGCGTTATCAGCACCTGGGCAGATGTAATCAACCGCGCTAACTTGGGTATGGAAGTAATGCACGAGCGTAACGCTCACAACTTCCCCCTAGACTTAGCTGCTGGTGAAATTACTCCTGTAGCAATGACTGCTCCTGCTATCAACGGTTAATTCTGAAGATTAGCTAAATAAAAAGCACCCTCCAGTGATGGGGGGCGCTTTTTTGTTGGAGCCATATTTAATTGGTTTAATCAAAACAGATAGGTAGCAAATTTTTCAGCCAAACATCATCAGTAGCGCAATAATAGATATAGAGATCAAAATACTTTATATGTCCTTTTCTCCCTCCGCCTGTTGTGTTGTCGTCCTCAACCAACAACAGGAGCAAAATATCTCCCACCAGAACCAGTGTAAGGATGTACAAGTTAACCACAGCAAAAGTATGGTTAAAAATTGCACTGTAGTTGAAAATGGTCGAGTCGTTGTTAAAGCCTTACAATCCTCAGACAATCAGACTTCCGAGTAAGTTTCAGGCATTTAAAGCATTTCATCTAAAGGTGAAACATCGTGAAAGCGGTTGTAATCAATGTAGCGATGTCCATCAGGTGCGTGGTAGAAGATATCGGCAAATTGATTATTCCACAAAATTTCATTAGCAGCATAAGTATGACGGGCATGGACTACCTGTGCAACCGTTTCATCAATGCCACTCAAAGAGACAATCAAGATAGTATTTGTCTGGATTAAGGATTCTGGTGTCATGCCATATAGAGGACTAAACTCATCAACGACATGCATCACTGACCAGCTTAAGGTGAAGCTAGGTGTCTGGTTCCTTAACAGTTTGAGATCGTAAAATCGACGTATAAATTGCCCTTCTAGGGTTATTTCGTCGCGCATTAAGTAGACTCGCATCTGCGCCTCTAAAATCATATTGCGACGCTGATTAGCGGTGCGAAATATAAGAGTTGGCATTGCATTATGAGGCGTAATTACAGCAACACGACTAAAAAGTACCCTAGCTGTAGGTCGGGAAAATCGAGCAAAGGCTAGCCCCGTCATTACGGCAATTCCCACCAAACCAATCATTGCTTCAATGGTGACAATAATGTTGGCGTAAGTTGTTTTGGGATACATCGCCCCATAGCCGATGGATGCTAGGGTTTGCACGCTAAAGAAAAAGACATCTAAAAAAGAGCCTGGTCGGGCGTTGGCAATACAATCTCCTCCTATCAAGTAAGCTAGGGCAAATAGAGCATTGATAGTTATATAGAAAGTACAAATCAGCAGTAGAAAGCCAGCCCAGGGAATCGTTAACAGCAAATGGTAGGGATCGCGCCAGTAAGAATGCCATACACCCATACCCATAATCTCAAATTTTCCGTCTCGAACTTGAATCTGAATAGGTAAAATCAGACGCTGTTGTTTCTTCCGTGAAAGTCTCTTTAGTCGAAATTTCATTGCAAGTAGCCAAAAGAACGGCAACTGCTTAGTATTTTGACACTCTCTGAGCTAAAGTGATTAAATTATTAAATCAGCAAAAAAATAGGATGAGCAATGCCCATCCTACTAATTTATCTGCTAGAAACTTATTTTTATGGCTTGGGTGATTGATCTTTCGAACAGCGATCAAACCACTCCTGGTATTTATTCTTGTGTGACTCATCTTCAACCGCAATGGTAACACGCACCCGATTGCAGCCGTGATTTTGTTCTAATGCGATCGCATTCAACAATAAACTAGCAGTCTTCGGTGAGTTAAATTCGCCGCTTATTGTTAAACCGCTTTCAAAATATGTACCTTCGAGTCTTTCTACTCCGGTCAAGTCAACATTAGCAATTTCCTCTTGACCTAAATCAATTTCTGCGAGTTGTTTGTGTTCTGGGCTAATTTGTTCCACAATCAGCTTTTCACGCCGGACAGGAACTTGGATCATCTGGGTTTCGATGACTTTGCGAACAATCACCTCGCCAACTTTTCGCTTACTGCTTTCAACAACTAGTCGTTCTTCTAGTAGACGAATAATCTGTTCTTCGCTGACCTCTTCTAAATTTGCTGGCTCAACTGCGCTACTTCTAGTTTGATTATTAACCAATTGCTCCGTTGAGTTGCCTAGGTGTAGGCCCTCGTAGACATCGCCGGATTTTTCTGCTTCTGAATATTCAGGCATATATTCGATTTCTGATTTGTTGAAGTCTATGAAAACAGATTTAGTCGGCTTGTCGATTTTTTTTATTCTCTGGCTCTGCAATCGAAAAAAAGAAGGATGTTTATTGGCTAACTGCTCGCCATTCTCTAGAGTTTGTTGATTGACCTGGTTTGATATAACTAGGTTTAACCGTTTATTAGCATCCACAATTAAATCATGAACTACTCCTACTAGCTGACCTTGGTTATCGAACACAGCAAAATCCTTCACCTTTTTTTTCAAATCTGCTATTGAGGTGTTAGTGCCAGAATTACCGTTTGCCTGTCCAATGTTTTTTGTCATCGGTTGGCTATTCATAATATGCAAAGTTTATGAACTGCTTTTTACTTGGCTAAATTAAATGTATTGCTCATTCTAAGCTATTGGAAGAACAAGTAAAGCCAATTCAACAGCTTTACCTGTAATGTGTCGAATTAATTATTAGCCATTAGCTATTAACTAATGGCTATATTTAGTTAGCGTTCTTCGATGGGAAGATTACCAGAATTCACATCTAGCTCTTCACGGCGCACAGTTTCTTGCGTTTCAACTGTGTCTTGATCTACCACCTTTCTAACTCTGACTTCTTCGCGCAAAAATGCTTCTTTACGAACATCAGGAGTTTCTTCGTGGATTTCTAGACGAGCAACTTCGCCTTCACGGAAATCTGCTTCGCGTCCAGAAACGGCAGTACCTGCATCTGCTGGAGTTACACGTTCAATTACAACTCGCTCTCTTTCTACCGGCACTGCAACCCGTGCAGTCTCAGTCTCAACATGCTTACCAATCGATACTTCTCCAGTTTTTTGGCGGCGTTTACTGGCAATCAGCCGTTCTTCATATAATCTCAGAGTTTGATGATCTTGCTCATTTAACCCAAACAAAGAAGGCTCATGTTCGTAATTGTAGCTATCACGATTATAAGTTGGCGCAGTTGTCGCTGGTTGATAGGTTGTATCTACAGGTATTGATGCTTCTACAGGCGCTGATGCATCTAAAGAACTGGTGTAATTTGCGGGTTGACGATATACGCCACGCACCCGTTCTTCGTAATCGTAATCAAGCGCTTGACGCTCACTGAATTCAGGTAAATCTTCAGCTTGCTCTCTAGTCAAGCCAATTGTGTAGACGCGATCAACGTTATAGTCGATACGGGCACGGCCAATTGGTAGTAAGACTTTTTTACCAAAAATCCAGAAGCCTAAGTCAACAACTAGATAGCGAAAATGACCTTCTTCGTCAACTAAAACATCGCTGACAGTACCAATTTTTTCATCAGTTCCTTGTGTATAAACCCCAAGCCCATTGATTTCTTTACCTTCAAAGGTATCACGATAGTTAGGCTCAAAATCTTCTAATTTGTAGAGTACCATTATTATTTAACCTCAATATTTTTCTTTTCAATTCATAGCAATTATGATAAGAATTCCTTTAATTGTTTACATCCTTCTGTCGAATGAATTATTTCAATAGTTAAATAACCAAAAGTTATAGTTCTTTTTATTTATGGCAGATAAAAGTAGCCCTAATTGAATAATAATTTAAAAGTTATATCCCCGACTTTTAAAAAAAGTTGGGGATATAAAACCGCGAATTTTCACCAAACAGATTTAAGGAGTTATGAATTTTTTTTCATTAAAATACTGTAGAGAATACAAATTTACCTGGACTTCTCTACGAGACGCTAGCGCTAATACTCCGCTACGCTAACATCCCGCGTCTCTACAACTTTTAAAAAATTCAATCCCCTTAAATAGCTCCATGTGTATTACTGCCATGTTCATTCACATGTAAATTACCCGCAGTATCAACATCTAACTCTTCTCGACGAATGGTTTCTTGTGTTTCCACAGTATCCCGTTCTACGACTTTCTTAACTCGGATTTCTTCACGCACGAAGGCTTCTTTACGTATATCAGGCGTTTCCTCATACACTTCTATGCGTGCAACTTCACCTTCTTGAAACTTAAGTTCATTGGTATCTACAACGTTTCCTGCTTCTGTTGGTACAACTCGCTCAATTACAACTCGTTCTTTTTGAATAGGTACTGTAACACTTGCAGTATCTGTTTCAATGTGTTTACCAACCGTTACTTCTCCGGTTTTGATGCGCTGTTTATTTGCAATCAACCGTTCCTCATAGAGTTTGAAAGTTTGATGAGATTGCTCATTCAGTCCGTATAAAGCTGGTTCTGTCTGGTAATTGTATGAATTGCGATCGTAAGTTACACCGCTAGTTGAAGAACGAAATCCACTACGTACCTTTTCTTCGTAATCGTGATCAAAGATTGTGTCTTCTTTGTACTCGACTAAACCTTCTACTTGGTGTTTGCTTAACCCATCAACATAGACACGTTTTGCAGGATAATCAATCCGGGAAAGACCAATTGGTAGTAAAATCTTTTTACCAGAAAAATCTCCACTTGTGTCAATAACTAAATATCGAAAATGACCATCATCATCAACTAAAACATCAGCGACTGAGCCAACTCTGTCTCCTCCCTCAGTATAAAGAACCAGTGATTTAACGTCGTCTCCACCAAAAGTTTCTCGATAGTTTGGATCAAAATGTTCAAGTTTATGAAGAGGCATACTCTGTTGTTTCCAGATTGTTTATAACTTTGTTATTACTGTAAAAAATATTGTGCTGAATCTCATCCTGCTGGCGACTGAATTCAGTTGAGATATTTTATGAGTAAAACACTCAGTTTTAACACTCAGCGTCATCAATAGGAGTATAACTAAAGTCATAAAGACTTTTAGCTTATGCTGGTTTGAAAAAGAATTCAGAAGTCAGAATGGCCTACGTCCCACTTTGCTAACAAGAACCATAATCAAGATCCTCGTAAGAATTGCTATATATCGTAGAGAAGGCTTTACGCAGGGATATCCGCTTTTTCGGTTAGAATTCAGAATCAATTCTGTTTCGATAAAAAATTTTCCAAGTCACACAACTTGAAAACTAAAGTTAAGACTTGCCCAATTATTGACATCCCAGGTATATGAGTCGGCTGCTGTGCTGTTCATCTCAGTTTTGAGGGCGCTGGCGTTATGCAAGTCTTGTAACAAGGCTTGTGCAACGTCTAAAGGATTTAACAATGGGCCAATCGGCCCTTGTTCGACTGTGGAATACTTAGCAGTACTCAAGGCGGCTAAAGTTTCGCTAAAGGGGACAGGACTAAAAATAAGTTGTTGTTCGCACTCAGAAGCTGGCCCTGAAATCACCCATTGGGAAGCAGCATTAGTTTGGGGTAGGGTGAGGCTTTCACCTGGGGCGATGACGACTTCTTGGAGGATAGGTTTGATGTCGGTAGTATTTGGTTCTTGGGGAGTTTCCCAAGAGTAGAAGGCAACTGCTGTATGATTATTATTTAATCCGAGCAAGATTAAATATATAGGGCGATCGCTCTGGTTTTCCACTCGATATTGCATTCGACTACCGATAGGCACAATCGGAGTGGCGAGAGACGCGATTGATCGCGTCTGTACTGGTTTTTTAATCGAAGTTTCAGTTTTTAAGCTTCGCACTGTTTCGCGCTGCATGATGATGCGAGGCGATATATTATTAACTATTTCTAAGGTTGCCTTGAGAGCCAAGCGAGAAGAACCTCCATTTTCTGTAAGTCGCCATAACTTGGCTGCTAGCAAGGTTGATAATTTTGGCGCTAACCTTTGCACTGTTAATTTTATTGCTTCTCCTACTTCCCCAGTGGTATTGGAAATTAATTCGCCACCAAGAGAAAATAGACCATAACGACTAGGAGTTTCCTGTAGCTTGGCAAATACATAATCAGCTGGTTTTTCACCTGCAACTACGGTGGATACATGGGAAAATCCCGCAAAGGCACTTGTCGCGTCTACCCGCTCAATTCTTTCTAATCCAGTATCGAAAGCTATTGTTAAATTAATATTTCGGGGTAAAACTCGGACTGCTTCTTGGACGAGTTGCCCGGTTTGTAGGGGATTTGCACCTTCAATTTTGGAAATTTGCGCTTTTGCTGTTAACCCAGTGCGCGATCGCAATATTAATTGTTCTTTTGTCTGTAGTGTAAACCTAGAATTCACTCCGTAGTATAGCAGCACTTGTGGGGGTAATCCTCCTAACCACAGATGCACGATTTTACCGTCTTCTTCAATATCACTCACCGCGCCTTCTGCACCAATGATATCGTCTGGCTGTAGAGACGTTATATCTGGATTTTTCTGACTACTTAATAACGCTGGTTGCTGTTTACTACCTAATTTATATAGAGAATTTTCCACGTAGGAAAGGGCTACTTGAATTTTGGTGGCTGGCGTGAATTCCCACAAATACTGCGTCAAGGCGTAGGTGAATAACCCAGCACTAAAACCAGAAAAAAGACCTTCCCTTGCTGGCTGCTTTGGTTCTGAGGTAGCTGCTAAAACAATCGGAGTGTTGGATAACTTCTGAGTTTTAAGTTGTTTGAGAAAGTCGAGTTCTTCTATTGCTAGCTTTGCTGCCGACTCCTGAAGGGCGCGAGTTTTTAATCCTATTACTGTGTTAGGAGCATCATAGCTAGTATCCAATACTGCTGTTACTTTGTCTGTGGAGAGCGATCGCAATAATAGCAGTAGAGTTTCTTCTAATATATGATTGACTATTTTTTCATCTTGTAAGTCAAGAGCTACATTAGCTGTCACCAGAGCATTTTGCATTGTATCTGGCGATGTTTTCAATTTGACACGAGTGCCATAACCGCTAAAGTGGAAAAAAGTTATATCACCAGGTTTAGCTTGTTTGCCCAGATGATCCGAAAAAGCTGCCTCAATGAATTCCCTGCTGGCTTGTTCCTCAGTTAAGGTTAGAATATCTGATCCTTGAAAACCAAAGCGGTTAATTAAAAGTTCTCTTTGCAGTTCTACATCTGTCAGACAACCACTGAGGTTTGGAATTTGGGAGTATTGGTTAATACCTATTAGCAATGCCAACTTGCGCGAGTTTGGTTGTGCCAAAGCCTGATAATAGCGATTTCCTAAAGTCAACCACTCAGCTTCTGTTACTCCCAATACCGCGAGTATTGAGCCAATTTTATGTAAAAACGTGCGGCGTTTCATAATTAGCTATCAGCCCTAAGCCCATTAGCTAGCAGCTTACAGGGCTGAACTCTGTATTGTAAAGTTACAAAATGTGGGGAATGGGGAATGGGGAATGG
>NZ_JACKZS010000142.1 GCF_014222285.1 Nostoc sp. UCD121 | reverse complement strand
AGTTGGTGGAAGGGGTGCATCAAGATGTTGTGTTCTGCTTGGAACACGATCATGAAGTTGAATGTTCCTGAGATACCCAAAGGCATACCGTCAGAGAATGAACCTTGTCCGATGGGGTATACCAAGAAGACTGCGGTTGCTGCTGCAACAGGTGCAGAATATGCGATCGCAATCCAAGGACGCATACCT
Source organism: Nostoc sp. UCD121 (assembly GCF_014222285.1). Classification (GTDB taxonomy): domain Bacteria; phylum Cyanobacteriota; class Cyanobacteriia; order Cyanobacteriales; family Nostocaceae; genus Nostoc. The sequence continues at coordinate 20,852 of NZ_JACKZS010000142.1, read as the reverse complement.
AAGCGGTAGGATAGTTCCCATTCACGACCTAAGTAGCAGAATACGCCAATCAGGAAGTGGAAAACTACCAATTGGTAAGGGCCGCCGTTGTACAACCACTCATCTAAGGATGCTGCTTCCCAAATTGGGTAGAAGTGCAAGCCGATTGCGTTGGAGGAAGGTACTACTGCACCAGAGATGATGTTGTTTCCGTAAATCAAGGAACCTGCAACTGGTTCGCGGATACCATCGATGTCTACTGGAGGTGCAGCGATGAAGGCGATTACGAAGCAAGCGGTGGCAGCTAGCAAGGTGGGGATCATGACTACGCCGAACCAGCCAATGTAAATCCGGTTGTTGGTGCTGGTGATCCATTCACAGAATCGATCCCATACGTTAGCGCTTGAGCGCTGTTGTAAGGTTGTTGTCATTGTTTTATAAGTGCGGTTGGTGATTTATGAATCAGGCTCGTTTGTCTTTGCCTGTGAATACACTTTACAATGCTTTACAATTTTTAATCAACTATCTCACTTTTGTAAACCTGATAGAACTCATCAGCTTTGCTTATTTAAAAGCAAGCCACTAGATATTATGTAGAAATTCTGATTTTATTGCCTATTGTTTTGGGAACAATAGCTTTGTAGATTACCGCTATTCCAAAAAAATTAACCCTCGGCTTACCACTGGGGGCTTTTTCTTTCTGTTTGGCAAAATGGCATATCTATAAATTAGGCCGTTGCTATGGTATTTGAGTAGGATACATTCCATGCGAAAAAGTACTGACTTGCATTACCCCTGGCAGTTAGCCAGGGGTTTTTATTAGAACTTTTACTGAGATATTGCACTGTTCCCAATAACCGTAAGATTGGGAGTCTAGGAACTTCCAGTTAAAAAACATCCCATCCCTGCGTTTGGTTAGAGGCGCAAGGCCTTGCGCCCCTACAAATATACAAATAATTTTGGATAATTTATTTTTTGGAAGTCCCTTAATATAAGTTGATTCTAGAATTTCGTGCTTTTCTGAATTAATCAGGGATAGCGATTTTTATTTATCTGATATTGATGTAATCGAGGAATGGGGACTGGGGAATGGGGAAGATTTTACCCATTCCCCAGTCCCTATTTTCAGAATCACCTTGCTGCACTGATCTTCTCCATATAAAATGATAACTATTATCATAAAAGCCAGATTGTCTCTCCAGCAATGCAATTTACGATCGCTCTTCCTGAAACAATTGACCTGGCAATTATTGGTGCAGGGCCTCATGCTCTGACCTTAACTACCCATCTGTTGCAAAAACGGCAGTCTATCAGGGGTAAATTCTCGATATTTGACCCCAGTGGTAGGTGGATGAGTCGCTGGAAGCAGCAATTTGCAGCTTTAGAAATTCCGCATTTGCGTTCTCCCGCAGTGCATCATCCAGATCCCAACCCGTTTGCTTTACGAAAATTTGCTGAATCTCGTCCGAATGAGTTATTTCCCCCCTATGATTTGCCAGGAACACAGCTATTTGAGGATTTTTGTCAAGATGTCATTCGAGTTTGGCAGTTGCAAGAGCAAGTTATTCCTTTAGCAGTCAAGAGTATCGAACCCTTACCTCATCATTTGCGTCCCCGTTTCCGCCTCTGCTTGCAAGATGGACAAGAAGTTATTGCACGGCGGGTAGTGTTGGCAACTAGTAGCGCTCAAATTCAAATACCTGATTGGGTAAACCAGATTCAAACAGCCTACCCACAAGATAGACTTTCCCACTCACAAACTATTGATTTACGAAAATTGCAGTTGATGGGTAAAAAAGTATTGATTGTGGGCGGCCGGCTTGACGAGTGGACATTTGGCATTAGGTGCTATTTCTCGCGGTGCGACGATTCAGCTGATGATGCGGCGGCAGTTAGCAGAAAAGTTATTTGACGCTGAACCGGGTTGGTTGGGGCCAAAGTACCTAAAGGGATTTTTTGCTCAATCTGATTGGGGGCAAAGGGTGATGATGATTCAGCAAGCTAGAAATGGTGGCTCGATGACACCGGCGTAGGCGTAGCCCGTCGTAGACATCGCTACCCAACTACGGCAACAAACGCGTCGTGGTAAAATCAGAATTGATGAAAACTGTCAAGTAGCAAAAGCCGAATGGTTAGGTGAAAATTGGCGCGTCGAATGTAGCGACGGTAGTAAGCACGAGTGCGATTACATTTGGCTTTCGACTGGCACTAAATTCGATGTCACCACTGAACCCTTATTAAAGGACATTTTAGCAGCCTACCCCATTCCCATAGTCAAGGGTTTACCAGTTTTAGATACTTGTCTGCGTTGGCCTGGTTGTGAATTATTTATCATGGGTGGTTTAGCCGCTTTACAAGTAGGGCCAACAGCACGGAATTTATCGGGTGCAAGAATGGCTTGTGAGAAAATCGTCCCAGCAATTGTCAAGCCCAGTGTAGCTCTTTCCCACACGTTCAGCAGAGTACAAGCAGGTTGACCAAAAACGCTACCCTACACAAACTTACACAAAGAACGGGGAGTGTAAGAATTTTCCTGAATCAGCAACGCCGTTTCTTGAGGAACGTGAATTCCATCGTCCAACTATTTTCCATTGCAACCATCCAATAACGTACCCAAAGTTAAACACTTCTCCCGGATTTCTCACCACATCTCTCAAAACCTTGTGCAGGGAGCAGACGAGAGTTCAAATACCAAGTTTTTTTCTCTCTGCCCCTCTACCCTCAAGCTTGTGAGAAATGCAGGTTCTATCTTTTCTCCATCCAGGTTGCACCATCAAACTTTTTTTGCGTTAATATGATAATGATTCTCATTCTTTTTAAATATGGTCAGTTCCCTAACCCAGTCTCAGGAAAACTTAAGCCAGCACGACAGTGAGAAACTTCTGCGGATTCGTCATACCTGCGCCCATATAATGGCAATGGCAGTGCAAAAGCTATTTCCAGGGACTAAAGTAGCAACTGGCCCAGTCACCGAAAACGGGTTTTATTACGACTTCGATTGTCCAGTCAGCATCACTCCCGATGACTTGGGCATAATCGAAAACCAGATGCGGCGGATAATCAAAGCGAATTTACCTATCATCCGCGAAGAGGTGCAAAGAGAAGAAATTCGCACCGAAATTGCCCAATTAAACGAACCTTACAAGTTAGAAATATTAGAACGTATTCTCACAGGGGAGACAATTACCCGTTACTTTATTGGTAGTCCCGATACTGGTAAACCAGAATCTTCATTGTTTGTTGCAGACATTCAACCAGCAAATAACTATTGGTGGGACTTATGTGCAGGGCCACACATTAACTTTACTGGTGAAATTGAGCCTGATGCCTTTAAATTGTTAAATATTGCTGGTGCATATTGGCAAGGAGATGAAACCAAAGCCCAACTGCAACGCATTTATGGTATAGCTTGGGAAACAAAGGAACAACCACAAGCTTACCTTAAACAAAGAGAAGAAGCCTTACGCCGAGACCATAGAAAGTTAGGTCAAGAACTCAACTTATTCAGCATTCAAGAAGATGCGGGTGGTGGGTTAGTTTTTTGGCATCCAAAAGGAGCGATGATTCGCTACATAATTGAAGATTATTGGCGCAAAGCTCATCTAGAATCTGGTTATCAATTACTCTACACACCACACATAGCAAATCTCGATTTATGGAAAACATCGGGTCATTTTGACTTCTATCAAGAGAGTATGTTCGACTCGATGGATGTAGAAAATCAGGCTTATCAAATTAAGCCGATGAATTGTCCATTTCACGTATTAACGTACAAGCATCAACTACATTCTTATCGAGAATTGCCTTTAAGATGGGCAGAATTAGGTACTGTTTATCGCTACGAACGTTCTGGGGCGCTACATGGTTTGATGAGAGTCAGGGGATTTACCCAAGATGATGCTCATATCTTCTGTTTACCTAATCAAATTGCTGATGAAATTTTAGGAGTTTTAAATCTCACAGAGCAGATTTTGTCAGACTTTGGTTTTAAAAATTATGAAGTGAATCTTTCGACTCGTCCTGAGAAATCAGTGGGGAATGATGAAGTATGGGAGTTAGCAACTTCAGCATTAAGACAAGCTTTGAATACTAAAGGCTGGAATTATATTGTCGATGAAGGTGGTGGTGCTTTTTATGGCCCTAAAATTGATATCAAAATTCAAGATGCGATAGGTCGTCTTTGGCAATGTTCCACTATTCAGGTAGATTTTAATTTACCAGAACGTTTTGATATGGAATATATTGCTGCTGATGGGAGTCGCCAGCGACCAATTATGATTCACCGAGCTATTTTTGGCTCATTGGAACGCTTTTTTGGGATTTTAATTGAAAATTATTCTGGTTATTTTCCCTTATGGTTAGCACCAGTGCAACTGCGATTATTACCTGTCAGTGATGATTTTAGAGAATATGCAGAATCAGTAGCAATCTCATTTAAAAAAGCTGGAATTAGGGTAGAAATAGACAGCAGTAGTGAGCGTTTAGGTAAGCAAATTCGCACAGCAGAGTTAGAGAAAATTTCTGTTGTTGCTGTGGTGGGTAAAAAAGAGTTGGAGAATCAAAACTTGAGTGTAAGAACTAGACAATCTGGAGATTTGGGCGTACTAAATATGGATGAACTGCTGCATCGTTTACAAAAGGCTATAACCTCCAAAATTGTACTTTAAAGGACAGAGAGACAAAAGCCAAAATTCCTGACTAATGACTACTAACAATTTTGAAACTTACGGAAGATTTAATTGATTATGACTCAACTAACAGCACCAACTTCAAACCTCAGTGTTGATATTCCTAAACAAGGAATGCCTGTTACCATTATCACCGGATTTTTAGGTAGTGGTAAAACTACACTACTAAATCAAATTCTCAAAAATAAACAAGATTTAAAAGTTGCTGTACTCGTGAATGAGTTTGGTGATATTAACATAGATAGCCAATTGCTAATTTCGGTAGACGAAGATATGCTCGAACTGAGCAATGGGTGTATCTGCTGCACAATCAACGATAATTTAGTTGATGCAGTTTATCGAGTTTTAGAACGAGAAGACCGGATTGATTATCTAGTTATTGAAACGACTGGTGTTGCCGATCCACTACCAATTATCTTAACTTTTTTAGGTACAGAATTAAGGGATTTAACAAACCTAGACTCGATTCTAACTGTAGTAGATGCTGAGACGTTTAATGAAGAACACTTCCATAGTGAAGCTGCTTTAAAACAGATTACTTATGGAGACATTATTCTTCTAAATAAAACAGACCTCGTGACTCCAGAAAAACTAGAAGATGTAGAAAATTGCATCCATGATATGAAAATTGGTGCAAAAATTCTGCACACAAAACATGGAGAAGTGGCGTTACCATTAATTTTAGATGTGGGTTTAACTCCAATCGATGAGTATACTGCCAATGATGCAGAAGATACTCACGAACATGAACACCATCATCATGACCATGACCATCATCATCACGAATATCACTCACATCATTTAGAAAATGATGGATTTATTTCAATTTCTTTTCAAAGCGATAGACCATTTGATGTTCATAAATTTGAAACCTTTCTCACCGAAGAAATGCCACAGGAGGTATTTCGAGCTAAGGGCATTTTGTGGTTTAGTGATAGTGAGTTACGCCATGTTTTTCAACTGAGTGGATTTCGCTATAGTTTAAATGCTGATGAATGGAATACTCCACCTAAAAACCAAGCAGTTTTTATTGGTAGAAAGTTGGATATTGGCCAAATTTACTCACAACTTAACGAATGTTTGGTATAGTTAAGTAATGTTAAGCAATTGCCTATTTTAGTTAATAGTTATTCATGAACTATTAGCTAATTTATTAATCTACACCAATACAAACAGAGAAAATGACTCTATCGATTCGTCCCGATATAAATTCTGCTGCTCAAGTGGTTTCATCTTTATCTACTCAGCATTTACCAACTGTTACAGAAGCAGAAATGGCGCAGGCTGTGCGTACTTTGCTGATTGGATTAGGAGAAAATCCTGATAGAGAAGGGTTAATAGATACTCCCAAGCGAGTTGTCAAAGCTTTGCAGTTTCTCACCAAGGGATATCATGAATCTTTGGATGAACTGTTAAATGGGGCAGTATTTACAGAAGATGCTGACGAAATGGTTTTAATCCGGGATATCGATATTTTCAGCTCTTGCGAACATCATATTTTACCGATTATTGGTCGCGCTCATGTTGCCTATATTCCTAATGGCAAGGTGATAGGATTATCTAAAATTGCCCGCATTTGTGAAATGTATGCTCGACGTTTGCAAGTGCAAGAACGTCTTACCCTACAAATTGCTGATGCCCTGCAAGGTTTACTCAAACCTCAAGGAGTAGCAGTGGTAATAGAAGCAACTCACATGTGTATGGTGATGCGCGGCGTGCAAAAACCTGGTTCTTGGACTGTAACTAGTGCAATGCGTGGTGTATTTTCAGAAGATGCGCGGACTCGTGAGGAGTTTATGAATTTAGTGCGCCACAATACTAAGTTTTAGTAACCTTACTAAACCTGGGCAATGGTGGCAACAGTTGTCATTGCCTTGCAACTATTTTCAAGATAAAAGGCAATTTCAATATGAATAAAGAGCAGAGCCGCTTTGATTTCGACTCAAATCCGGCATTCCAAACGATATTCCAAATTATATAAAAATGATTATCATTACATTTATGTCTGTACCAAACATTATTGTCGTTGCTGGTTCGTCTGGGGCTGGAAAAACTACCTGGGTTTGTCAACAGATGCGAGATATCGCTGATGTTGACAAAATAATTTATTACAACCCTGGCACTGGGACTGTTCCCGTTGACCAAACCCGCATAGCTTCTGAATTTCCTGATTTACAGGTCTTTAACGATATTCAACTTGTTGAATTTCTAAACCAAATACCCAAAGCAGATGCTGTTTATATTGAGTGGGGATTTTATCTGGAGTTGGGATCTGTAGCACAATTATTAGATAATCTAACTTACCGTACCGTAGCAGTTTTACCATCCGACCTCAAAGACTCCGAATATCACGCTTGGGCAAAGGAGATTGTACGTGGCGCACCCACCCAAACTAGTACTACTAAAACTTTATGGCGGGCCGCAAGCAGCGGTCAAGTAATTGACGAAAATAGTCTGGAAGAATTTTGGTACGAAATCACCCACAGTGCTTACGGTATTGTCACCCGCGCCAAAGGCATTTTTGACGTGAACGATGGTAGGTCACTTTACTGTGATTTTGTCGCTGGCGTTCCCCAAACAGATTTTCTAGAGTTAGACTTACCACGCTACTTGGAAGGTAGACCTCAGCGTTTCAGTGGACTAGAAGTAGTGGGGGAAAACTTGGATAAAGCAACTTTAAGGCAAACATTATCAGATTGCTGTTTATCTGACGCTGCGATTTTGCAATACCAACAACAAGTAAAAGAGATTTTATTAGAAGGGGAACCAGTGTGAAAATAGCCGTCATTTCATGTATTCATGGCAATTACGAAGCCTTGGATGCTGTATTACTAGATATCGACCAGCACTCATGCGAAAAAATCTTTTGTGTTGGCGATTTGGTAGGATATGGGCCGCATCCCAATACAGTCGTTGCTCAAATCCGGTCTTTAGATATCCCCACCTGCGTTGGTTGTTGGGATGAAGATATTGTGGAAGGTTTGAACGCTTGCGATTGCAGTTATCCCTCGTTATTGGCAGAAAAAAGAGGTATACAGGCTCATGAGTGGACTAATAAGGAAATTAACCCAGAAAACCGTGAATTCTTAGCCAAGTTACCCTACAGTCTCAAAGAAGGAAATTTAGCTTTTGTTCACGGTAGTCCTCATAGCAACCATGAATATTTACTACCTCAACTCGATGCTTTTGTGGCACTGGAGCGAGTACTTTCCACAGATTCAGATGTGCTATTTTGTGGTCATACTCATGTACCTTATTCTCGAACTCTTGATGCTGGTCAAATAAAAGTCCACGTTGGTAGAGGAGAAAAAGCACAGGAAATCACTTTTACATCTCCTCTCAAACGAATTGTGAATGTAGGTTCAGTGGGAGAACCGCGACATGGACGACCGAATGCTACTTATGTAATTTATGACACAGATATTCAAGAAGCAAAACTACGCGAAGTGGCTTACGACTACCAAAAAACCTGTGCGGCGATTATTGAAAAAGGTTTACCTCCAATTTTTGCTTGGCGTTTAGCGCATGGGTTGGAATATGCAGAACGGGCGGATGACCCAACTCATGTTTGCACAAGGTAATCTCTCTCCCCTCCTCCTCTTCCTTTACGCCCCTCTGCGCTTTCCTTTGCATTCCTCTGCGTTTAAAAAATAACTATGAATAAATGGGCAATTTTGAGTGGAATTGAAGCTAACTTGGCAGCTTACGAAGCTGTAATAGCTGACATTAAGCGTCAGGGTAATCAGGTAGAAGCTTTGTATATTTTAGGCGATTTAGTAGGCCCCAGACCAGAAGCCGAGAAGTTAGTCGAACGAGTGCTTAACCCACGTCATGGAGAATTAGAACCCATGATTTGTAAGGGATGGTGGGAAGAACAGTGTTTGATTTTGCATGGTCTGGGGCCGACTGGGGATGCTCCTGAACTTATAGCAAAATATGGAGGTGATACAGTAAAATTACTGTGGGATAGCGTATCGCGTAAAACTGTACAATGGTTGAGAAACCTCGACTTTGGTTTTTCTGAATTAGATTGTTTATTAATTCACGGCTCAACGGTAAGTGTGGATGACGAACTGACTCCAGAAACTTCCCCAATTCAAATGCTTGATAGACTCTTAAGGATGCAAGCAAATAATCTGTTTTGTGGACGTTCTGGTTTAACTTTTCAGTATCAATTGCAAACTGGTTCTATTACTACTGGTCTCACTACTCTTGATAGCCAACTACCTACCCAAACGGTTTCTGTGACTCCGCGTCAAGTTATTGGAGTGGGTAACGTGGGACGGACACCAGGTCAAGCTACCTATACTTTGTATAACCCCGGAACGAATCAGGTGGAATTCAAGACTGTTTATTACGGCAATAGTAAGGGATTTCAAAGCCAGCGCCAAGTTACAGAATCGAAATTTCGCGTGTAATCAATTGTGAAGGCGATGGTACATATATTGCCAAGGCTCGCCAGATATTGGCACAGTGCAACCATCCTTTTAGGATAGGCGAGGCGATCGCTCTTTTGTGACAAATTAAAAAATCTAACATCTATGCTAATGGGCAGAAGGAGTACCCGTAAAAGACGATATGATGTTTAGATAATGATTCTCATTTTAACATAGACTTACCTTTGGTTATGATAAATCCTAAAACATTGAACACAGTCCCCGTGAATGTTTTGACTGGTTATCTGGGAGCGGGTAAAACCACACTCCTCAATCGCATCCTCACCCACGAACACGGCAAGAAAGTTGCTGTAATAAGGTGCTAAACATCGCTGGGCTATGTTTGTGCAAACTATCGTACTGCTAATTGGGCAATTTTCGTTTTCTCTCTAGATTATAAGAAATATCAAAACCTGATTTATTGCCCATTATATAGTATTGAATCCGACGGCTGATGATATTCCTAAATCGGAGAATAAAATCAAAAAAAAAGTATGGATTCTTCCCGATTTCTCTTAGTGCTGTTAGCCATTTTTTTTGCTTTATAGGGATAATAACTTGGAAATAAGCTAGATGTTTCTTATAGACTTCAAGATTATTATACAGAGCCTGCATTAAAGCTGGATTTTTTTTTACAACCTCTTGTTGCATGAAAGAAGTAGTAGTTTTACAGTATTGGTTTAGACGTGGTAATGGGCTTTGATATACCAGAGAGCCAGGACGTGAGCGGTAAAAATAATAGGGTTTTGGCTCAATAAAAAAACGGGCTCCTTTGATTAGACATTTCATATCGAGCCAAAAATCTTGACCCATCCTGATTTCTTCATCGTATCTAATGCCGTGCTTAAGCAAAAATTCTCGTTTAAATAGAGGCTTGCTTAAACCCAAATGCAACCCTGGTTGTCCATATACATCAGCTTCTACAAAATAAACGATATCAACTTGGAAAATTTCATCTATACATTCTCCACTTTCTTCAATCAATGTACTCCAAGGAGATGTTGCACCATCTTGGATTAAATAAAGATCATCAGCAATCATGTCTGCATTTGTTTTCTCTGCGAGAAACACAAGCTTTTCTAGTCTTTCGGGAGCATACCAGTCATCTGAATCAAGAACAGCAACCCATTCCCCTTGGGCCACTCTGAGGGCACGATTACGCGCAACAGAAGCCCCCAAGTTTTCTTGATTTACTATTAATTTGAGACGTTGGTCAGTAAAACTTTTAGCGACTTCCACAGTTTGATCACTTGAACCATCATCGACAATGATAACTTCAATATCATTAAGGGTTTGCTCTAAGGCGGACTCTATTGATTTTGCAATATACCCTTCGGTATTGTAAGCGGGGATAATAACAGAGACTTTAGGATTCATCAAACCGAACTCCGGGCTACATGGTTCCGTAAAAATGCTAAAATCCTGATGATATAATATAAAGACCTTTCTTGACACTATTACTAAGATTTAGGCACTTGAAAAAATTGATGTTGTGAATTAATATAAATAAAATGGCTTAAGGAATCACTTCACTTTTGCGAATGTTTTAAATTGACATCTATTAGACATCTCCAAAATAGTATTATTCTGTGATAAAAGAATATTAAAGAGTTATTTTGACACAAAAGTATGAGTAATATACTGAATTATATTGAAGAGAATCCTAAACAAACACAAAGGTTAATAGGTCTGGAATATGCACAGTTACAACAATTAATCCTAAATGCGGAACGGTTATATCATGAAAACAAGCTTTACTAGAATCTAAGAAAGTTAGAATTATTGCTAGTGGAGGAGGTCGGAAACCAAAATTATCTATTCCCATTTCCTGGGCAAGTTTTAGCGTAAGCGATCGCACTTGAAGATAACCCCTCCCTCAGTGAATCAGATGAGAGCAGTCGCCGCCAACAAGGTTACCCAAAAAGTCTGCTGCAAGTATTGCAGAGTTACCATAATTCCGAAGCAAATATTATCTTTGTAACCTGCTGTCATCTGAATTTTTGGCGAGTAGCACTATGACAGTAGTTGGATAAAGTCGAGCTAAGAGGTTGTTTGAAAAGTCATCTAACGTATATTTGACTACTCTGGCTATCCTAGAAGTTGAACGAGATAATAGGGGTTATGGAATTCGCGTTCGCTTCTGTAAGTTGCATTTAAGGCTTAACCTGACACTTTTCAAACAACTTCTAAGTTTCACTATGTATTGAACTTATACAATCCCTGAGATTAAACCAGTTGAATATCTAAATTAGTTTGAAAACCAATAGGCTTATTTTCTAGAATGGCGAATCTAGAATCTTCAAAGAACAAAGAACCATTTAGGGGATCATAACTGAAGTCGCTAATGGAAATAGCGCCAAAACCTGCTTGAGAAATTTGGATTTTGTCACCTTCAACAGCCTTGAAGTCTTTGATAATATCAACACCTTCTAATACGTTGGTAAAAACAAATTTATCTGCACCTAGTCCCCCAGTGAGAGTATCTGTACCTAACCCACCAACGAGCGTATCGTTCCCGCTCTTACCAGAAAGTGTATCGTTTCCGCCATTGCCAAATAATACATTATTTTGCCTATCTCCAACAATGGTGTCACTTTGATTTGTACCTTTAACATTATCAAAGTTTATAAATGTGAATTTAACTGTGCCTATGTTAGGAACATTATTAATTACGAAACTTTGACTTTCAAGGTTAACGTTAACTGATGCATCTCCAACTAAAAAGGGTGCTGAAGGAGCAATTGAGGCATCTATAGTGTTATTTGCAACGCTAGCATCAACAACAAGATTTTCAAAATTGCCAAGTAAATCTGTACCTAGTCCGCCACCTTTTTTAAGAGTTCCATCAATAAAGATGGTAGAGCTTACACCTATTTTGCTGTAATCAGCCGTATCAGTGCCATCTCCACCATTTAAGGTATCATTACCTGCACTACCTCTAATAATGTCATTGCCGCCGCTACCAGATAATTCATTATCAACAGCATTACCACTAATAGTGTCCTTTTGATTTGTACCAATTACATTCACAAAATTTTTCACACTGACTATTATTGGTGGCGAACCGACAACTCTAATTTCTAGTCTTTCTTTGGATAAATCAGCTACTATCGATACATTTGTACTGTCAGTAGTTGCATCAATAATATTAGTCTGTCCTCTAGCACCAATAACAGTTTCAAAGAAATCCCTAAACGTATCAGTTCCAATTACACCTTTTTGAATCACCACTGGTTGGAGTGTTACAGGTTGTTCTAAGTCACTGTAATCAATAATATCGCTACCATCTCCACCAGTAATGGTATCATCGCCTGCACTAGCGATAATTCTGTCATCCCCAGCAGTTCCTACTAAAATATCATCTCCATCAGTACCTATAATTGTTGCCATAATCTTGCTTTACCTGTTTTTGAGTAACTGCTGTATAGTAACCTGTTATCGGCTATATTGTTCTTGAAAAAATGTTGCAGAATAGAGCAATTAACTAAGATTTCCCCGCAGACATTCTGTTCCTGGAGTGACCAACGTATGCAGAAACTTTTATCAAGAAAGGCAGAGGGCAGAAGGCAGGAGGCAGAAGGAATACTGTTTTCTGGTCTCTGCCCGTGACAATCATGGAACAAGGGTTTAAGACCCCACCAAATTTTAAATTTGGTGGCCCCAATTAAGTACGGTGTTGAATCCCCGAATATATTGAACCTTCTGCCCTCTGCCGACGCTCGCAGACTCGCTCTAAGCGTTCGCGTAGCGTCTCGTAGAGAAGCTATGCCGCAGGCTTTACGCTGCGCTATCCTGCCTCCTGCCTTCTTCAATTACCCTATAGTTGAAGATTTTTAGTATTAAGGAATAGCCATTCAATCTAAGATAAGCTAACTCACTGTTTGAGAAAGTATTTGATTTATTTTGTTTATTCTCAATTGTTATAACAAAGGCTTTGACTGTTTTCGGAGATGTCTAATTTACCGTATTTTCAAAAGAGCCGCACCCAAATCAAATAGGAACCCTATAGTCAAAATCGAAAAACATTTTGAATTATTTTTGTCAAAGTTTTAGGGGAAGGCTAATTTGAAATGTGGAGCCTTGACTTAGCATACTATTTACAGTAATTTGCCCTCCGTATCGTTGCACAATTTGTTGAGCGATCGCTAGTCCAAGTCCAAAGCCGCCTGTTTGCCGAGATCGGACAGTATCTACACGATAAAAACGATCAAATATATGTGGCAAATCAGTGGATGGAATACCAATCCCGTTGTCTTTGACCTGAATTACCGCGTAGTGGGACTGGGTAAAAAGATGTAATTCTACCTTACCGTTTGCTGGTGTGTACTTTAAGGCATTAGTTAAAAGATTAATTACAGCTTGTTTGAGCAAATTAGCATCGGCTTTTAACATGATGGGATGCTCTGGAAGGTGAGCATTAAAATTGAGACTTTGGGCAGGAGCAAGGGCAGCGAAATCCTGGGCAAGCGATCGCAATATCTCACACAAATCAACAGGTTTCAATCCGGTTTCCGCAAGGGAGCCATTATAACGCGACAAAAAAAGCAGATCGTTGATCAGCGTACTCATCGACTTAGCAGTTTGGGCGATATTTTGTAACCGCAATCTTTGTTCCACGGGGTCTTCGGGGGGCATCAAGGCAACTTGGGCATTGCTCAATACCGTAGCAACGGGTGCGCGTAATTCATGAGAAGCATCTGCTGTAAATTGCTGCAATTGCTGATAAGCACGAAGGCTTGGTCGCATTGCCAATCCGCCTAAAAACCAACCTGTAATGCCTATTACACCAAAGGTAACAGGAACCCCGAAAGTTAAAAACAAGCGGGCTTGATTTAGCCCAATGCGTAAAGAGTTCATTGGAGCCGCCGTTTGGAAGTAGCCAATCAGCACCTTACCTTCCAAAACAGGAAGTGTAACTTGGCGAACCCAGGTTCTTGTAGTAGATGACTCTGAGCCTATTGATGCTTCTACCGTTTGAAAGCCAGGTTTTGCGGTCAACTGTTTGCTACCTGATGAACCGATAAACTGCAAAAGTTGTTTATTAGAGTTATACCACCGCGCGTACATCAGTCCGCCATTCAACGATACACCGCTTTCTACAGGAGTCTGGCCGCGCTGATTTTGCCATTGACTTTGATAAAGCGAGTATTGGGTTTTGACGGCAAAGGCTTTACTTTGTGAAAAGAGTTCGTCGTCAAAAACCCGCAACTGTTCTTCTAGACTCAAACAATAACCTACCCCTGCAAAAGCGAACAAAATTCCACCCATTGACAGGGCAAACCAGTGAGCAAGATTACGACGGCTACGATCAAACATTAGTCATTAGTCATTTGTCATTAGTCATTTGTCATTACTTTTTCATCCCTGTTCCCTGTCCCCTGCCCCCTACCTCCGTTCGACGGTTTATAAATTTGGCGGATTTATTCGATAGCCCATTCGATGCACTGTTTCTATCCAATCTTTGACACCAATGGTCTGTAGGCGCTGGCGCAAGCGGCGAACCAAGGTAGTCACTGCGTTACTTTCTGGTTCCTCTCCGCAACTCCAAAGGGCTTGTTCAATCTGACTATGAGATAATACTTGCCGGGGATGACGCATTAAATACTCCATCAATTGAAACTCCCGGCTAGAAAGTTGAGTTGTCAACGAACCAAGTTCGAGCGTCAAAGTGGATAAATGAAGTTGCAAATCGCCCAAGCTAAGTATATCTCCTTGCCACATAGGCGATCGCCTTCTTAGTGCCCGGACTCGTGCCAATAACTCCAGGACATCCACAGGTTTTACTAAGTAATCATCGGCTCCAGCATCTAAACCCATTACCTTATCTAAAACCGTGTCTTTGGCCGTCAGCATCAATACAGGAGCCAGCTTACCTGCCCGTCGATATACTTGACACAATTCTACACCACTCACTTTAGGCAACATCCAATCTAAAATCAGCAAGTCATAGTCTTTGCGAAAGGCAAACCATTGTGCTGTTTCACCATCAGCGATCGCATCGACTGTATGCCCCACCTTCAATAACGCTGCCCGCAGTGGCTCTAACTGCGATGGGTCATCTTCGACTAGTAAGATCAACATCCTGCTCAGGTTGCCGTAATTTTTCCTTGCTAATTTTAGATTAAGGTAAAAGTGACGAGAAACACTCAACCTTATACCTTTCATGCAGCAGCTCAAACTTTTTCAAGTGTTGCGATCTTTAGGCTTTGTGTTTTGGTTGTCCTTGCCGTTGATTGGGTTAGTTTTTTGGCTAGGGAGTGGTTTTGTCGGAGATCGGATTTTAAGTCGCTCCAACCTCACCAAGAAATATCTGCTAGCAGATACCCAATCGGCACGACAGATTATGAAAAGGATAGTAGCGATCAAAGTGGAAATTCTTCCCCAAAAAGGAATTTCACGGGTAAATGTTAAAACCAACAACTCAGTTCTCACAACGATAGTATTTGAATTTCCAATTACAGATATAAGCAAACTTGAAGTCGCTCTTAGTCAGGAATTAGGCTTACCGCGCGATCGCGTTAAAGAACTAATAGTTGAGTCGAAGCAGTAGAGAACTTTTGACAAATGACCAATGCCCCATGCCCCATGCCCAATGCCCAATGACTATCCTTGACATTTCTTTGTCATATTTATCCAATAAACTACAAAAAAGGTAACGTAAGTTTACTTATCTCTAAATAATTGACTGTTGATAGCGAACATTGGACTATTCATTGTTCACTTTCAACGGTTAATAGTTTACTCTTAATCCCTCAGTAGCCCACCGTTAATCGCTATGGATACTTCTGAAACTGAAGTTTCAAAGGTTGAAACCCAATCAGATAGTTCTGTGCCTTCTGAGTTAGCACCTACTCGTTCAGGTAAACCTTGGTTTTGGAGATTGCTGATTTCATTTTTGGCAACTGGTGGCATTATCCTCTGGCGGATGTTCGCTCCTGGTGGCACACCACCCTCTTCTGTGGCACAGCAGCAAGGGCCGCCTCCAAAACCAATTGAAACAATCTCCCTCGCAACAGGAAGTGCTACAAGAAGTGTCCAGTTGTTGGGACAAGTAGAAGCTACTCAGCAGTCAACAATCCGCTCTCAAACTGGTGGAATTGTCAAGCAAATTTCAGTGCAACCAGGCGATCGCGTGAAAGTAGGAATGGCGATCGCTTTACTGGATGATACCGATCAGCAATTGGCAATTAGCCAAGCACGAGCGCAACTGGCACAACAACGGAGTAATCTCGCACGTTTGGAAGTCGGAACTCGTCCTGAAATCATTGCTCAACGTCAAGCGGCTGTCACATCTGTGAAAGCGCGAGAACTGGAAGCACAGGATAACCTGAAACGTACTAGCAATCTTGTGAAAGAAGGCGCTTTATCTCAAAGAGTGCTAGTGGAAGCCCAAGCGCAATTGGCTAACATCCAAGGAGAACGATTAGAAGCCGAGGCAGAACTTGCCGAAGCTAAAGCTGGGCCGATTCAAGAAGAAATTGCGGCTCAACGAGCAAATGTAGAAGCAGCTAAAGCTACTTTAGCTCAAGCAGAATTAGCAAAACAGCGCACTCGGATTTTGGCATCAGAATCGGGAATAGTGCAGACTCGCCATATCAGCAATGGTGATTTAGTCCAAACTTCTGGTCAAATTGTCACCTTAGTAGCAGGCGATCGCTTCGATATTTTCCTAGAGTTACCCGAAGAACTCAGTGGTAAAGTTACCCCAGGTATGACAATCGATCTCACAACTCGTGCCCTACCGCAATGGAAACAACGCGCCACCATCACTGCTGTAGTCCCTTCTGCCGAAACTGCTTCTCGTCGCCAGCGTGTGCGTGTCCAAATTAACAAACCCCCGTCAGGATTAATACCAGGAATGGCGATCGCAGGCAACTTAAATATGCCCTCAAATCGCTCTAGCTTTGTGATATCACGAGATGCATTAACCAGAAGACAAAACGAGTGGCTAGTTTTTGCAGTTGCAGATGGCAAAGCTAAACAAATTCCAGTCGAGATGGTTTCTGACATGGGTAAAAATGTCGCAATTTATCATCCCACTTTACGCACCGGTCAACGCATTGTGCTACGTGGCGGTGATGGATTGCAAGATGGTGCGCCTGTAAAGATAGTTGATCCAACTTAAAACATAGGTTGTACTACTCCAGAGACTTCTTGCAGAAGTCGGTTAAAGAGGAAGAATCGTCTCTTTCTCCTTTAGCCTTTCCTTCTTAAAAAAACTGCAAACCCAGTTTAAATATAATTTTCTGAATTACGAACTAATATGAATTTTATTGAAACCGCCGTTCGTTGGCGACATGGAACTTTTGTTTTGTTTTGCTTGCTAGCAATGTTCGGGGTGTTCTCTCTACTAAAGTTACCCCTAGAATTGCAACCAGGAGGCGATCGCCCGGAAATTACAATCACAACTACATATCCCGGTGCAGGGCCAACAGAAGTAGAAGACCTGATTACCCGCCCCATCGAAGAACAGATGCAAGAGGTGCTAGGTGTCCAAGAAATTAGCAGTACTTCTCGTGCTGGACGCAGCAGTATTACTTTAGAATTTGCTCAGGATGCCAACGCCAGAGAGCGGATGGTAGATGTTCTCAACCGCTTGCAGCAGGTGGAAAGCTTGCCGCCAGAAGCTCAAGAATCGAATGTAGAACTGGTGGGTGGTAACAGTTCACCGATGATGTGGATTCCCTTTGATACCAAAGAAGGATTTCAACCAGATGCAGATCGTTATCGGGACTTAGCAGACGGAGTGGTGATTCCCCGTTTGCGCCGAGTCGAAGGAACTGGGCAATTTTTGTTAGTGGGTGGACAAGAACGAGAAGTCGAGGTGAAGGTTGATCCGAAAGCATTAAGCGATCGCAACCTCGCAATTGGGGATGTAGTCCGAGTTCTTCAAGAAAACAACCGCGATATTCGGGGTGGGCCATTAATTCTAGGACGACGGGAATATCGAGTCCGCACTATCAGCAGATCGCAAGATTTATCGCAAATTGAAGGCTTTGTGCTGCGACGCGACCAATCAGGCACAGTTTACTTGCGAGATGTAGCAAAAGTACAGATGGGACGCAAACCCCAAGATAGCGCCTTGGTGTTCAACGGCAAACCTGGGGTAGCAGTCGGTGTAATTCGGCAAATTGGGGCGAATGTGCCAGAGGTGGCTAAAGGCATCCGGGCGGAAATTGCTGCACTGCAAACTGAATTTGACAAGCAAAATCAAGGCATTCGCTTTGTTTATAACTATGACGAGAGTCAGTACATTAATCAATCTATCGAATTTGTTCAAGGCAACTTAGTTAGTGGGGCGCTATTAGCAACCATTGTCTTGATTCTGTTCCTTGGCTCCATGCGTACCGTTGCAGTAGTGGCAATTACAATTCCCGTTACATTGATTATGGTGTTTATTGTTATGTCTGCATTTGGACGCACATTAAATATCATCAGTTTGGCGGGATTAGCGTTTGCAGTGGGTATGGTCGTGGATAATGCGATCGTCGTAATTGAGAATGTCTTCACCCATATCCAGCAAGGTAAAAGTGCCATGCGGGCAGCCATTGAAGGGACTCAGGAAGTTTGGGGCGCAATGCTTGGTTCCACTTTAACCAACGTAGTGGTATTTATACCCCTGCTGATGGTAACGGGTGAAGCAGGGCAACTCTATGCTGATATGGCGATCGCTCTTTCTGCCTCTTCTCTATTCTCGCTATTTGCGGCATTAACTTTAGTACCAATGCTATCGGGATTGTTCCTCAAACAATCGGAAGCGATGCAAATGATGCAGGGTGGAGAATATCGTGGCGGTAATTGGTTTGAACGTATGGTGGCCAAAACCTCTGCGGTGTTTCGTCATTTCCAAGGCAAACTGGAAAACTTTCTCGCCGCTACCGTTAGTTGGTCACTGGGACGTAAGCATATTCGTCGCAGGTTAATTGTGCTGTCGATTCCGATTGTTTTACTCGTGACTAGTATTTTTCTCTTACCACCTGCCGATTATCTACCCGAAGGAAATCGTAACCAGGTCGTGTTGCGAGCGGAACCTTTGCCGGGAACCAGTATCCCAGAAGCGATTCGGCAATCTGAAGCTGTACAGAAATTTCTGCGATCGCAGCCAGAAGTCGATCGCATCATGTATGTTGACCGTCCAGGGGCGCTGCGAGGTATTGCAACTATCTTAAAACCAGAATTTGCCACCACTACAGGACTCGCTGATATGGTGGATCGGTTACGTGCCCAAAGTAGTAACTTTGCTGGATACCGCTTTATAATCCCCACGCGAATTTCTATATTCCGCGATCCGGGTAAAGAATTTGAAGTGGATATTGTTGGGGCTGATTTAAATCAGATTGGTGACTTAGAAAAGCAAATTACCGGCAAATTGCGATCGCTTGCAGGGGTTCAGAATGTGCGCTCAAACTTTGTATTGGGTGCAGGAGAATTACAAGTGATTCCCAACCGCGAACGCATCGCCGAAGTAGGACTTTCGGAAGCGGAAATTGGTTCGATGGTAGAAGCAGCATTGGGTGGTAAAGTTGCCTCCGATTACATTGATGGCAAAGAAGAATTAGATGTCTCGGTGGAACTACAAAATACTGCTGTGGAAACCCCAGAACAACTGCGCCAACTGCCTATATATGCACAAGGGCGACAAGTACAACTGGGGGATATCGCCGAAGTCGTGGAAACAACCGGAGCCGATGCCATTAACCACGTCAATTTAGAGCGTTCAATTAGCCTCACTGTCTCCCTTGCACCTGATGCACCCCTTGCTACGCTAGTAGAACGTACCGAAGAAGAAATTCTGAATCCTTTGCGTGTTACTTTACCAACAGGCTATCGGCTAGAACTGGCAGGTTCAGCAGATCAGTTAGCAACAACTGTTGGTGAATTAGCTGCTGCCTTTGCATTTTCGATTTTGATTACTTATTTGTTACTGGTAGCGTTGTATCGCTCATTCCTTTACCCAGTGGTGATTATGGCAACAGTGCCGATGGGTATGAGTGGCGCACTATTGAGCCTAGTAATTGCTAACCTTATTCCGGGAATGAATGTGGCATTGGATATGATTACAGCCTTAGGATTTGTGATCCTTACAGGTGTGGTTGTTAACAACGCCATTTTGCTAGTCGATCGCGCCTTGCAACTCCAGCAAGCAGGTGAAGATTTTGATGCATCCTTATATAATGCGACAAGCGATCGCTTACGGGCGATTTTCATGTCTGCTGGAACTAGTGTTTTGGGGATGTTACCGCTAGCAGTTCTACCGGGACAGGGTTCAGAGTTATATCAAGGGTTAGGCATTGTCTTAACAGGTGGCCTAGCTTTTTCTACGATTTTGACTCCTACTGTCGTACCCGCACTTATGGGTTTACTGTACGATCTTTCTGGACGGAAATCGCCGCGATCGCTAACTGCAAAAAAGCCGGACAAACTAGCTACTAATTAGCATGGCAATATCAGTACCAGGGGGAAGATAAAATGCTGTCCTCAATCTTTGAGCAATTTGTAAAAGAAGGTCCAGTAAGCGTTATGGCACAAGCATTAATCTCGCATATATTTACACCAGATCGGATGGATAGATTATTTACAAGACATGCTCAGGTAGAGTACCAACAAGATTTGCTATTTTCAAGTTTTATAGAAGGTAATTTCAGAGCTTGAAGTTTTTTCTAAGGTATATCTAGGGCTTGCTGGTTAAGACTGAAACCCTTGTATAAATAGTGATTGAAGTCTATAAATCGAACAAAAGTGCAAGGCA
>NZ_JACKZS010000141.1 GCF_014222285.1 Nostoc sp. UCD121 | reverse complement strand
AATGGATTCTCCAATTTTTTGGTGCTCCTTGTCGAAAATATTATCTTCTTTCTTAACTGACCTGCGGAATGTGGGATCAAAGGTTTGCCAGCTTGATTAATCCGCTCAAATATTTGGCATACTTCTGCAACTTCAATACCTCGTAACTCAATGAAGGAAATTTTATAATTATATAATGCTTCTCTAATCCTTCTCAATTGCTGCATATAGGGATTTTCAAAATCACCGTATCCAAGTGCATGAAGATTTCTTTCTATTTCTACGTAGTTTTTAATAATGTCTATTAAACTAACAATGAGTTTACCTTCATAACGTTTTTTCTTGCTGATATTAGCTTTTAGTTGACCATTTCTATCATCAATTTCATCCCAGAATAAGAACCTTTTTGCATAGCTTGTGTCATCAGTAGCATCAGTAAGTTCTATAGTCAAATCTATATATAGTGTTGGATTAAAATTTCCATTTTTAGCAATGTTACCACCATATATTGATGTTAGGAGAGAAGTTGTTCTTTGTTGTCCATCTAAAATGTATTGGTATTCATTAGAGTTAAAATCATCAGCAAATTTGATGCCACCTATTTCTCTATGGCTTTCTAGCTTGGTGTTAGTTTTCCAAATTAGAATACTTCCTAAAGGATAAAACTTATAAATACTATCCCAAAGTTTTTTTACATTCTCTTTCTCCCAGACAACATCTCTTTGAAAAGTCGGAATTTGATACCTTTTAGCTAGGAGATTTTCTAAATAGGTAGTAATACTGTGACCATCCGGCTTAATGCTATCAGCGTATGTAAACATTAAAGTGACCTTACTTAAGTTTGAGTAAATATCAAGATTGGCGTGTGAATTCAACTAACTTTAGTAAAATTCCATACAAAGCTAACTGATATTTAATTAAGTGGCAACTCAGATTTTAGAAACTATCTCCAATCTTTCTTCCATACCAACGTTGCCCTGTAAGCCTCCTGTGTGTACGAGCAGTAAGGAGTCACCTTTACCAAAAAACCCCTGCTTTAGTAAATCCATCACTCCGTAAAACATTTTGGCGGTATATACGTAATCAAGGGGTATGTCATGTTCCTCTCTGAACTGTTGGCTGAACAGTAGTAACTCATCATTCACCTTTGCATAGCCGCCAAAGTGGTAATCACATACCAATTCCCAGGAAGCGGGAGAGTTGGATGGTGCGGGTAAATCAGAGGCGAGGTAATTTGTCAATAAAGTTTCGATTTCTGGGGCGAGAAATGCGCCATTTTTGAGAACGGGAAAAGCGATCGCTCTTTGTCCTTCATCTAACGAAAGTGCAATCCCCGCTAGTGTGGTAGCTGTACCGCAGGCTACGCATATATGATCAAATGCGATTGCACCACCAACTATTTCTATACAGCCGCGCACACCATTTAAATTACTCCCGCCTTCGGGAATGATAAACACTTCACCAAAGCGTTGTTGCAGATATTCTTCTAACGCTGGTGTGTTGCGCTGTCGATACATTTCGCGGTTCATGTACACAAGCTGCATACCCTGTTGGACAGCAAAACTCAGCGTCGGGTTTAGTGGTAGCCTCTCCTCCCCACGAATTACGCCGATGGTACGAAAACCGAAAAGATTACCAGCCGCCGCAGTTGCATAGATGTGATTGGAATAAGCACCGCCAAAAGTAAGCAGCGTTGTGAAATTTTTCTCCTTGGCCTCCAAAAGATTGTATTTCAGCTTGAACCACTTATTGCCGTTAACCCACGGGTGCATGAGATCCAGGCGTAGTACATACAGATCAACACCAGCGCAACGGATGATTTCGCTGTTGATTTTTTGTATAGGAGGAGGAAAAAATATTAACGACATGCAAAACCATTTTAACTGATTATTTACATTTTCTCACATTCATTATTGATGATAAACATTGAGTAATTTCAATGGTAAATCAATCTAAATAATGAATAAAACTTTCTGATGATTGGCTTTAGAAATTGGCATTTTACTAATTGAGTATTTCAGGTAAATATAAGAGACATAACGCTCGCTTCAGATAACAATCTTTTTGGAGAAAACAAATGGTTGCACTCATACAGCCCACTCAAGTTACTCCCAACCCAGGACGTTTGACAGTAGAAACTGTCGAAATTGCTCCTCAAACAACTGCTATTCGTTGTCTAGACTGGGATAGAGAACGTTTTGATGTCGAGTTTGGTCTACGGAATGGTACGACTTATAATTCTTTTTTAATTCAAGGAGAAAAAGTTGCCTTAGTTGATACATCTCACCGTAAGTTTGAGCAACTATATCTTGAGATACTGGTGGGATTAATTGATCCGACTAAAATAGATTATTTGATTATTAGCCATACGGAACCAGACCACAGTGGCTTAGTAAAAAATATTTTGCAATTAGCTCCATCCATTACTGTTGTTGGTGCTAAGGTAGCTATTCAATTTTTAGAAAATATGGTTCACCAGCCCTTTAATTCAAGGCAGGTGAAAAGTGGAGAGCGATTAGATTTAGGTAACGGACACGAATTAGAATTTATCTCTGCACCTAACTTACACTGGCCTGACACAATCTTTACTTATGACCACAAAACTAGCACTCTCTACACCTGTGATGTGTTTGGGATGCACTACTGTGATGACCACACTTATGATGAAAATATCAGCTTACTGGATGAAGATTTTCAATATTATTATGATTGTCTTATGGGCCCCAATGCTCGGTCTGTTTTGGCAGCTTTAAAGCGGATTGAAAAGTTAGAAATAGGAACAGTTGCTACGGGACATGGCCCTTTATTACAACACTATATTTCCGAATGGCTTGGGCGGTATCAAAACTGGAGTTTAGAACAAGCAAAAACAGAGACTTTAGTGGCTCTATTTTATGTTGAAGATTACGGACATAGCGAGCAGTTAGTCCGTATCATAGCTCATGGATGTGCGAAAACAGGCGTAGCAGTGGAATTATTTCCTCTCAATAGTTCTGAACCTCAAGAAGTTCGAGAATTAGTTGCACAATCTTCTGGTTTAGTAATCGCAATGCCACCCCAATCTTCGGTGATGGCTCAAGCTTCTTTAAGCACTATTTTAGCTGCTGTTCACAAAAAGCAGTCAATTGGTTTATTAGAGTCTGGAGGTGGAGAAGATGAACCAATTTATCCTTTACGGAATAAGTTTCAAGAACTGGGATTAACTGAAGCCTTCCCATCTATTTTAGTTAAGGAAATACCTACCCAAGCAACGGAACAGCTTTGTGATGAAGCGGGGACAGATTTAGGTCAATGGTTGAACCGCGATCGCACCATTAAACAAATCAAATCTATCAATACTGAGCTAGAGAAGGCTTTAGGGCGGATTAGCACAGGGCTATACATTATCACCGCCAAAAAAGGAGAAATTCAGAGTGCAATGTTTGCTTCTTGGGTCACACAAGCGAGTCTTGAGCCTTTAGGAGTTGCGATCGCAGTATCCAAAGATCGGGCAATTGAATCTTTGATGCACGTTGGCGATCGCTTTGTTCTAAACGTTTTAGAAGAAGGCAAATATCAAGGATTAATGAAACATTTCCTCAAGCGTTTCGCTCCTGGTGCAGACCGATTTGCTGGAGTGAAGACATATCCAGCGAACAATGGATCGCCCGTTTTAGCTGAAGCCTTAGCTTACATGGAATGTGAAATCACTAGCCGCATGGATTGTGGAGATCATTGGGTAATTTATAGCACAGTCCAAACTGGAAGGGTTTCCAAGTTAGATGCACTTACCGCCGCGCATCACCGCAAAATTGGCAATCATTACTAATTGGTCATTTGTCATTTGTCATTAGTTATTTCTTTTTCTCACCCTGCCTCCCTGCTCCTGGTCACTGAGCGTAGTCGAAGTGCTGCTCCCCTGCCCCCTACCCCACAGACGCGATTCATCGCGTCTCTACAACTCCCAAAAAATTATGTATAAATCTGTTGAAAATACCCCGATTACTATGTACGAAATCAATCGTGGGCGCGTTGTCCGAAGCTTGGAATTTATCCAAGATGTAATTGTAATTTCTTTGTGTATCGGTTTATTTAGCTTCATGGTGCTTCAGGTAAGAGATATGTTTCTCTCCTTACTTCCACCTCTAGATTTTCATGCTGTTACTGCCGATATTCTCTTTTTGCTCATATTAGTTGAGCTATTCCGATTGTTGATTATTTACCTACAAGAACATCGAGTATCGATTGGGGTAGCTGTTGAAGTTTCTATAGTTTCTGCTTTGCGAGAAGTCATTGTTAAAGGTGTTCTAGAAACAAGTTGGAGTCAAGTTTTAGCAACTTGTGCCTTTTTATTAGTCTTGGGAGTATTACTATTTCTCCGAGTTTGGCTACCCCCTACCTTTGAAGGTATCGACCCAGAACAAGAAGTATCTAAACGCTATAGAAGCCGAGCAAAGTCCGAATTAATACAAAACAATGGTCATTAAAAATAGGGAGTGGGTAGAGACGCGCGATTAATCGCGTCTGAATCTTCTGCCATGCCCAATGCCCCATGCCCCATGCCCATATTAAGAGAGGTTATTATGTCTGTTGCAACATTAACGTCCAACCATAGCAGAGATGTCCAAGTTGCTGAAATTGGTAAAAATACTCTGATTCTGCGATCGCGGACTTGGGACAGATTAAAATTTGAGGTGGAGTATTCCCGTCAACGGGGAACTACAGCAAATTCTTATCTGATTCAAGGTGATAAAAAGGCTTTAATTGACCCTCCCGGCGAATCTTTTACCGAAATTTACCTTGAGCAACTAGCACAACGTCTAGATTTCATCTCCCTCGATTACATTGTTCTCAGTCATGTCAACCCAAACCGGAGAGCAACTCTGCAAGTATTACTCTCTCTGGTTCCTCAAGCCACTCTAATTTGTTCTCGCCCCGCCGCCAATGCTCTCAAAACTGCTTTTCCCGAATTTGAATCACCTATTCAAGCGGTGCGATCGGGAGATACTCTAGATTTAGGACAAGGACATCTTCTATCATTTGTCACCGTACCAACTCCTCGGTGGGCCGATGGACTTTGTACTTATGATTCTGCAACAAAAATTCTCTACACAGACAAACTTTTTGGCGCTCATATTTGCGAAGACACTTTGTTTGATGAAGATTGGAAAGGATTAGACGCGGAACGTCGTTATTATTTTGAATGTCTCCATGCGCCCCAAGCAAAACAAGTCGAAGTAGGCTTAGATAAAATATCGCTTTTGGGAGCCAGATGTTATGCCCCAGCACACGGGCCAGTTGTGCGTTACAGCCTCAGCCGTTTTACTTATGATTACCGTCAATGGTGTCAAGGACAAAAATCTCAAGAATTGAGTGTCGCTTTGCTCTATGCTTCTGCTTATGGAAATACAGCAATTATGGCGAATGCGATCGCTCAAGGTTTGATTCAAAATGGAGTTAATGTAGAATCAATCAACTGTGAACTAGCCGATTCTGCGGAGATTAACCGCATTGTAGAAACTTGCGATGGCCTGATTATCGGCTCACCCACTTTAGGCGGACATGCACCGACTCAAATTCAAACTGCTTTAGGAATAGTTCTCTCGGTAGCGGCTAAAACTAAGTTAGCAGGGGTGTTTGGTTCCTACGGTTGGAGTGGCGAGGCCATAGATTTAATCGAAAGTAAGCTCAAAGATGCAAATTATCAACTAGGGTTTGAAACAATTCGGGTGCGTTTCAGCCCTACTTCTGAAATTCTTCAGCAGTGCCAAGAAGCAGGTGCAGCCTTTGCCCAAAACTTGAAGAAAACCAAAAAACTTCGTAGTTCCCGCCAGATTGTCACAGAAACCCATGTAGATCGTACCGAACAAGCTGTGGGCCGAATCATTGGTTCTTTGTGTGTTGTGACAACTCGTGATGAAGAAACTCACAAAGGGGTTTTAACTTCTTGGGTATCGCAGGCAACTTTTAACCCACCAGGAATTATGATTGCGATCGCTAACGAGCAGAATGCAGAGTTAATGCATCATCCTGGTGATCAATTTGTGCTGAATATCCTCAAAGAAGGAAGAAATGTGCGACGCTATTTTTCTCGTCATAGCACTTTAGGCGATAATCCCTTTGCAAATCTTTCCACAAAAACTGCTGATAATGGTTGTTTGATTTTGAATGAGGCATTAGCCTATTTAGAATGTACGGTGCAAAATCAGCTTGAATGTGGCGATAGATGGTTAATTTATGCCGTTATTAATCACGGTGAAGTGTTGGAAAATAATGGCATCACTGCTTTGGAACATCGGAAATCTGGCAGCTATTATTAACAGTTACCAGTAAGGGACTTCCAAAAAATAAATTATCCAAAATAATTTGTGCATTGGTAGGGTAGCATGGCTGTCATTGGTGTCAACTTAAGCCTGGGCGAAGGGAATTCGCGGTTACACAAACAAAGTCCGCCTGCGCGGACTAAGAGAAAATTAATATTTTTAACCCACGAAGGTGGGTTTTGTTTGTGTAGACGCGGTTTCTAACCGCCCTTCTAACTAATTCAGTTAGAGGATGTTTGAAAAGTCCTTTTGTCGGTGTCAAAAGTTTTAGATTCCTCTAAATCCCCCGATAAATTGGGGGACTTTGATTCTGGTTTTCCCCTTTTTAAGCTACGGTGTACACACAAGTCAGATCCAGTTTTAGTTTTATCCCAATACGCTTGGAATAAGCCAGAAAGCCCTCATGTAGAGACGCGATTTATCGCGTCTAAAAGACTGATACGTTAGAAAGACGCGATAAATCGCCGTCCTGAGAGAATGTACTCGTCAATTATTCCTTGCTGTTCCGATTCCAAGATCAGGATACAGGCAATTAACCACACCAAACCTGCGGCATAGCCAGCTGTCACATCAGTCAGCCAATGTACTCCAAGGTAAAGCCGACTAAAACCGATCGCAGCAACCAAGAAAACAGTCAAGCCATAAATCCAAAAGCGCCATTCAGGAAACTGCTTTGCCAGAATATAGCCAGTAAAACCGTAAATTACTATTGAAACCATTGCATGGCCGCTAGGAAAACTGTGTTGGCCGACATTAATAATATGCTTCCACAGTGCTGGACGCGCTCTACCAAAAAATATTTTCATTAAACAATTTAGCAAGATTGCACCGACCCCAGCGATACCTAAGATAGTTGTTTGCCTGCGACGATTAGAATATAACGGACTAATCGCCAGCCCCAAAGAAGATATCAGCATTACTAGGGGATCGCCTAGTAAAGTGATACCAAGCATGATGCGATCGCGCAGTGGTGTATGCAACCTCTGGATCAAGAGCAAAATTGCTTCGTCAAGATTATATGCGTACAACAGTCCGGTGGCGCAGACAAGAGTGCCAACAGCCCCCACTACAGGAATAAGTTGACGGTTTAATTGTCGCTGCATAGATATTTGAGGCAGTGCGGCTGAATCAGATATGTTTCGATTACTATCCGCAACCAAAGCTATATTTTCTTTAGTGCCAAAGGAATGCAAGTTACTAGTTCCAATTGATTTACTGACTTTTTTCCGATAATCTAAGACAATTTCTTGGATAAGGAGTGCGATGGTCGTTCGCGCAGCGTCTCGAAGAGAAGACCCGCCTTGTCCTGTCGGACACGCTTCGCTAACGGCGTTCGCATTTAAACTTTCATCTGGATTAAAAATAACAAGCAGATTCCCTGTGTAACTATTAGCACGAACTTGCGAGATTATTTTATCCTCTAATAATCTCGATTCAAGATATTTTTTGAGAGCTTCCGAATGATAAAGCCCATTTACTTTATATCTAGCTCTTCCCTTAACAGCAGTATGTATTGCTTGAACCCAATGGGTTTGATTAAGAAGTTTTTGACAACGAGGAGTACCCATTTGTTATTGATAATAAAATGCTTGGATTGAAGACTAGGCAAAAGATATTTTCATTAGTTATAGTAAATCCCAGTTTTTTAGAGCTAATTACTCTTAACCAGGAATCATTTTAATCGCTACCAAGTAAGTTGGCGCAATAAAATCAAACTAGGCTAAAATCCTTATACTTGTTGCCTATTGCCTTATCCAAACAACAATTATTTATGCTTACTTACTATTAGTAACTATATAAGATTTGGTTCGCTGGCAGATTTAAGTTTCAAAGGCTGGGAATTAGCCTCGCTATTGCCTTGTAATCGCCATCGCTTATTAGGCAACATAAACATGGTGGCAGATTTCAAGCTTTTAATTATGCTTCTTGAATTAGAAAGTATCCGTTCCCAAATGTCTGTTCTAAACCTTCGATATACAAGAACATTACGTGCTTGGTTAATCTTGCGCGTATTATCAATTAAGTTGATTAAAGCATCAAAAATAACCCCTACGATTGATTTTGCCATTACCTCTTTTGGCAGAACCACATCTTGAGCAGTTTGAATCAGATTAACCAGATGCTCGCACATTTCATTATCTGGAATTGTACCTACTTTATAATTAATAACAATGGATACAGCTTTTGGGTTAGCACGGACATTTGTAACTCTAGGATCGGATTCCATCGATAATTTAAGTTGATTAGCATACTCAGTATCTCTGCCTAACAGAGGAATACGAAAACGAATCCGTCCAGGAATTGTATGGACAATGCTATAGAATATCTTTTGGGATGACGCTGCTTTCTTAGCTACGCTTTTAGTTGCCTTTTTGGGTGGTAAACGCAGGTTCATACTAGCAGGTTTGCCAGAGTTAGACCGTTTTATCGAAGTCATTGTACTATTTTTTAATTTCAAAAAATAAAAAACGCAACCAAGCTGATAAACTTATCTATTAATGTTTTAAGAGAGCGCTTTATTGAACTGGATTAACTTTACTCTAGTTATACCTATTTTTCTGAATGAAGAAATCTATCTCAGTAGTGAATCTAGTTCTCGTTGCTATCAAGTTGATTAAGTTTCTTTAATACTGTGTTTATTTTAATTTACAGGGATTTAACCACAGAGATTTATTGACATATAAGGAGTTTCATGTTTTACGCTTGAGTTACTATACTCTCAAGTAGTAACATCAAGGCTATGTATGAATTTACTGGATGACAGTATTACCCTGATTTCATGTAAGCCTTGCTTATTTATTTTATCAAAACAGAATTCAGGAGTCAGGAATCAAAATTTAGAATGAATTTTGACCGAAAAAGCGGATAGCACAGCGTCTTATAGAGCTGACTTTTTATGTTATGTGTAAAAGTCCACCAAAAACCTAACCCCCTAACCCCCTTCCCGACGCGGGAAGGGGGAAATTCAAAGTCTCTCTCCTCCAAGGAGAGAGAAATAGAAGTGAGGTTTTCCAGATGCCATGAAAAGTTAGCTTGTAGAGAGCGTCTTGATTATGACTTCTGAATTATTCTTCAATTAGTTTCTAGGTATGTGTTTATGCAGCAAGGGTTAATGTTACTAATTCAACTGGTACTAGAGTTTGCACCTGTTGTTGCAGAGCTAGTCCAAAATAGAAATAAATCTAGTTTAGGACTGAGTAAATATGAACCGATTGAGGCAATTCCCGAAATACTCAAAGTTCTAAATCCTGCAAATAAAAAAAGCGGTTATGTTGAAGATTTTGAACAAGCAAGAATTTTCCAACAGCAATTAATAGCCGATAATCACCAAACGCGGTTAAGAATAGCCGCACAAGAGCGAGAAACAGCGCTTAAACTACCAGAAGTCAATAAAATTTTTGATAGCTGGCCCTTAAGATTATACCCTTCACAAATTTTAGACCACACCAATTATGGACATACTCCACTTAAAATTTTTATTGCTCCTCCTCAAGTAGATTTTGACCAATTTGGCGATCGTAGAAATGAAAATATTTCTCAAATTGAGTTAATGTTAGCTGAAGGATTACGAGATTTTCTCAACAAACATTACTCTTTACACAGCCAAGTTAGACCAACAGAGTTATTGGCAGGAGCCTGGGATAGTAAACGTTTTCATAGTGAATCAAGTATTAAAGCTCTGTTTGGAATGTTAAAAACAGAGCCAAGTTTGATTTTAGAGTCAGAAAATGATGGAGATTATTTAAATTTTAGGATTGCCTACTGGGGTTTAGGGCAAGACAATTATTATTATAAAACAATTGCTCGTTTACCTTATCGAGAAATTCTGGAAGAGTCTGCTAAAAGGCGAGCATTAGAATGGAAGAAAATTAGAGATGAGCTTGTGGCATTAGGAGAAGAATTAGAGGAAATTAATCAGCTTGGAAAAGATAATGTGATAAATTTAGAAATTTTAGAAAAGGTAGAAAAATGGGATAAAAAAGGAATTGATATTAGTAAGTTATCTTTACAATATCAAGTTAATCGTCAGGATTATGAAAAACTTTGCCAGGTTTTGATTACCTATCACTGTTTGGTTGCAGGTTGGGTAGCAGATATTTACCACCTGGTCGATCGTGGTGTACCTCCGCTACTACCAGAGTTGCTGCCGAGTTTGCTGTCAGATGCTTTTGATTTACAATCACTAGGGGTTATCGCCTCTGGTTACAAACAAGTTTACCAAGCTCTGGAAAATGAGCGCTGTTACTGGATTCCAGAATTGGCTTTACAATTAGCCCAGAGTTTATGCCATTTAAGCGATGCCTACGGCGGTAAACTACGCTCTTGGGCAAACGAACAGCTAAATTATTCTCTAAGTACATGGTTACAACTACGCCAAATATCACCAAACAATTCTCCTAACCCGCTTCAGGAAATGCAATCAGCCGTCAGCATTAAAGATGAGGAATATGTAAAAAAGTTAAGAGAATATTTTGTCGCTGTGGGTGATACTCAAAGTATTGCTGATGTTGATGAAATTTTAAATCGCATTGCCAACCTCAAATACCAAGTAACATTACAACATATTTTTCTCAGCCATACCCTAACTGGACATTCAGAAAAAGTGACATCTGTCGCCATTAGTCCTGATTCTGAGACTTTAGTTAGCGGTTGTGCAGATAAAACTATCAAAGTATGGAATCTTAAGACTGGTAAACTTATCCGCACTCTCACAGAAGATTTAGGCAAAATTTCCTCTGTTGCGATTAGTCCTGATGGACATTATTTTGCTGTTGGTATTTGTCAACACCCCAAAAGTAATGTCAAAGTATGGAATCTCAATTCTGACAAACTCCTACACACTCTGTTAGGACATCAAAAACCGGTTAACTGCATCGCAATCAGTCCTGACGGGCAAATTCTTGCCAGTGGTAGTAATAAAATCAAAATTTGGAATTTGCATAAAGGCGATCGCATTTCTACCCTTTGGCATTCATTCGCAGTTAATACTGCTGCTATTAGCCCCGATGGTACAATCCTTGCTAGTGGTAGTTCTGACAACAAAATTAGGCTGTGGAACCCACACACGGGTGATCCATTACGCACCCTCAACGGACATTCAGGTGAGGTGAAATCATTAATCATCAGTCCTGATGGAGAAATTCTTTTTAGCGCTAGTGCAGACAAAACTATCAAAATTTGGCATTTAACTACAGGCAAAGTGTTAAATACTTTGACTGGACATTTAGAAGAGGTAAGATCCTTAGCTGTTAGTCCTGATGGAGGAATTCTCTTTAGCGGTAGCGTAGACAAAACTATCAAAATTTGGCATTTGCAGACGGGAGAGTTACTGCAAACTATCACAGAACACTCAGGGGCAGTAAACTCTATTGCTATTAGCCATGATGGTCAATTTTTGGCTAGTGGTAGTTCTGATAAAGCCATCAAAATTTGGCAGATAAATTAAGTTTTTTAGTTACTCGTTTGCTGATTTTTCTTGGCTAGTTCCATGCAACTTAATAAAGCTATCAAAAGCATACCATGCTAAAACATACCAAGGAATAACTTCTAACTGCAATCCTTTATTTAGTAATTGTCGCAGTGAAAGGCTAGCTAATCCCAAAGGGAAAAGAATTCGCAGATCAAAAGCACCATGCGTTGACTGTTTGACGCGCTGGTTTAAGTCAACAACCGCAGATGAAACTCCTGCTGCTGCCTCGGTGTTACCCTCGGTAACATCAGCAAAAATTATTCCTAAATCTTTAAGCGTTGCTAGCACATTTTCTAGACTCCCATCTTTAGCATCGTCATTGATAACAATACTGCCATGATGGACATTTATCTTAACTTGAGTAATGTGAGGATTTGCT
Organism: Nostoc sp. UCD121; assembly: GCF_014222285.1. Lineage (GTDB taxonomy): Bacteria > Cyanobacteriota > Cyanobacteriia > Cyanobacteriales > Nostocaceae > Nostoc. The sequence goes on along the minus strand of NZ_JACKZS010000141.1, from coordinate 8,940 downwards.
AACAAAGCATTGGCGATGCCTTGCATTTTTTCTGGTTGACGATGGGAATGAGCCACTCTCAACCGCAATCTTCCGGGAGTCGAACTTACAACTTTTGTAGATATCGGTTTTGGTGGTGTTTTGAAGCTGGTTTTGTCTATAATTTCCGGCATTTTATTGTAAGTGCTATAACCATTTGTCAACATACAACTGCCTTTTTGACTTGTATGAAGGTGGATTCTTTGTTGTGGGTTTGTTATTGTCAAAAATTAACGAAAAACGAACCGCAGAGGACGCAGAGAACACAGAGGAATAAGAGGAGCGAGAGAGACGTAGGTTGGGTGAAGCGGAGCGCAACCCAACATATATCAGAATGTTGGCTTTGGCAAAGCCTCCAACGCCACTTGCTACAACACGGGAAACCCGCACAACGCAGTGGCTCCCCAACCTACAATTTTTTTGCTATTTTCGTAGGTGCGTTAGGTGAAATACCGTAACGCACCTTACTAATTTGATATTTTGGTAATTGGAAGTTGCCTATGGCAAAGATTTTAACTTGCTAATGGGTAGATGAAATTACGCACCATTATCGGCGATATTATCCGCATTGGTGGCAGACGCTTCAAATACAGGGGTTTCTTTTTCATCAGCAAGTTCTGCTCTGGCTTCGGCTACCATGTCTTCCCAGGTTTCTCCCATTTCTGCAATGGTTCCTTTGCTTCTTTCATAAAGGCCAATTCCGCCTTTGATGACTGACTTGACTAAGGGTTTACCAACTCCAGCGACAATGGGCAATAAAACAGGTGCTAAGAGTACTGCACCAATTCCGGCTATAATACCGGGAGCGCCTGCATCTTCAACAAAATCACTAATTTTAGCCATATTCAATTTCCTCCTACTTGATTAAGAAATCTGGGAAAGCTTTTTAAGATACTCTTGCCGGCATAGTTGCATCATCTTGCCGATGGTAGAGTTTTATGTTGACGACTTTTAAGAATTGGACGCAAACCGTTGACTCCGGCAACTACGGTTGAGCCATTGTTGACTACTGTTGCAGCTAAGGGGTTAAGACCAAAGAAAACGGCGATCGCTAATGCTGCTAAATTAGGAACAGCAACAAGTCCTGTGTTTTGCCGAATCAATTGCTTGGCTTGACGAGCGATCGCGATCGCTTCTAATAAACCATGCAAGTCATTCTGCATCAACACTAAGTCTGCTGTCTCGCGGGCGATTTCAGAACTGTTGGCAAAGGAAACGGAAACATCGGCGTAGGCTAAAGCTGGCGAATCATTGATCCCATCACCTACAAATGCAACCGTCTTACCTTGTTCGTGCAGTTGGCGGACAACTGTTGCCTTTTGTTCTGGAAAAGCTTCGGCGTGAGTATGAGTTGGCAAAATACCAAGTTGAGTAGCTACAGCAGTAGCAGTTCGCTTGTTATCGCCGGTTAACATGTGAATCTCTACACCTTCGACCGTCGAAAGTGCTGTGATGACTTCCCGACTTTCGGGACGGAGAAGATCACTATATTTAATAATACCTTGAAGTTGACCGTTACTGGCTACATAAATCGCTGAATTTGGAGATTTTTGTTGGCCGTTTAGCGCTTCCATGTCAACCCCACTGGAGCGCAAAAAGCGATCGCTCCCCACATAAACTGTCTCTCCATCAATCTGAGCTTGCACACCCAAACCTAGTTGATAATCCCACTTACTACGCGGCAAAATTTCCACTTGCTCTGCTTGGGCATAGCGAACAATTGCTTCTGCGACTGGATGAGTTAAACGTTGTTCGGCGGCTGCTGCCAATTCCAACACCCGCAATCTTGAGGTTGCTGGATTGAGACTTTCCACACTGACAACATCGACTTCTCCCTTAGTCAGCGTCCCCGTTTTATCAAAAACAATGGTATCAACTTCTGCTAGTTGTTCTAACGCCCGTCCGCTACGGATAAGAATCCCCCGTCGGGCAGCATAAGTTAATGCTGCTAAAACTGTTGTGGGGACAGAGACTCGAATACCTGTAGCAAAGTCTAGAGTTAAAACGCTGGCTGCTCGTGAGGGGTTACGGGTTGCGGCAAATACTGCCCCACCAAGTAACAAAGTTGGCATCACAGCTTTTTGAGCAAATTTCGTGGCATAATTCTCCATTCGGGTATCGTGGACAGGCGCTTCTTGCATTAACTTAATGCTCTGTCCGGCGCGGGTATCATTGCCGATCCATTCTGCAATAATATAAATTCGTCCTTCTCGTACCAACGTTGAGGCAAAAACTGGTTGTCCCTTTTTCTTCAGTACCGGCATCGACTCGCCAGTTAGTTTCTGCTCATCTAGGAGGGCTTTACCTCGCAAAATGCTACCATCAACCGGCACTTGTTCGCCAGGGTAAACAATTACTGTATCGCCACGCTGCACATCTTGAATGGGAATTTGCTGCTTTGCGCCATTGCGTTCCACCCAAACAAATTGCCCTAAAGAACTAAGTAAATCTAGAGTTTGTTGAGCAGAAGAACGAGCCGTGCGGTCGCGGATATTTTCGCCTACTTCAATTAAACCGAGCATCAGCGATGGTGTGAGAAATTGTCCTTGGAAAGTAGTAATCGCGATCGCCATCAAATCCAAAAAGTCAATATTCAATTTTCGCTCTACCCTAATACCTTCCCATGCTCGTTGCATAACGGGTAGTGTAGCTAGAGCGATTGGAAGCACCACTATCAAAGGTGGGATCGGTAATCCTAAAGGCCCCCCCAGTACAGCTAAAGTAGTGGCAACAGCAGAGAGTTGTAAACCTGGCCAAGATGCCTCTTTTTCTGTTTCTGATAAAGATGTAGAGTTTTTGAGAACGACTACAACACTTGCAGCCTGAATCAAATCGTGAAGGTGCGATCGCATCTTCGCATCAGAAACTTTATCAGACTTATAAGTAACTGCAACTGACATTGCCGCAGGCTTGACACGGACATTCTTCACCAGCGCATCTGCTGTTAGCAATACTTCGAGACGCTTGGCATAATCTGCATCATAGCGTAAGCGAGGTACGCGAAACCGCAGTCTTCCCGGAATTGTATGGACAACGCTGTAGGTAACACTGGGTAACTGTTCTTGAGAATGTCCATTAGTGTCAGTTAAAGAAGCTTTTCCATTCCCTTCCAAGACAGTGAATTGAGATTTTGGAGGTGATGGGAGTTGCAGTGCTACTTTTGCCATTACTTTTCTTTAATCCAAAATTGTTACACTTCAATGAAAATCAGGCTCTTTGCTGGGGTAAAGAGAGCAAATTAGCCACCAATCCTGCGAGATTGATTAGCTATCAACAGTTTGGTTATTTGTAATTTGCTGGATTAGTTAGCTAACTTATCGCTGTGGCGGGATCATTGGCAGATTCAATTAAACTTGCTAGATGAGATATTGCTGCTGACAAAAAGCTTTGCACTCGCTTCTGGGAATTCCGCATCATTTCAGTTTTATAAGTAATAACAACTGATCTTGCAGCGCTATTAACTCGCTCACTGGTAACTGTAGAATCTGATTTGAGTAATGTCTCTAACCGTTGGACATACTTTGGATCGGAGGCAATTCGAGGTACACGAAACCGTACTCTTCCGGGAATTGCATGAGCAATGCTATAAGCTACTTTTACAGGTTTTTTTGGTTGTTGAATTACAGAATGAGCCGAAGAAACCGAATTGCTTTTAGTCTTAGAGGCTGAGGCATCTATAGAAGATAAGGAGAATGTTGCTGATTCCTGCTTTTCTGCTTCTCTTGTTGGCTTTCTATCCTGCCTGTCTTCTGTTGTCACCGCATCTGAGTATGGTTGGAATTCTTTTGTAGATGCTGATACCACTTCTGGATTACCAGCCAACTGAATCAAATTAGCCAAGTGCGATCGCATATCAACATCTAACACTGTATCAGATTTATAGGTAATGGCAATTGACCCTACCATAGTATTATCGACTTGCCGATCTATTACCAAAGGCTCATTAGCAAGCAAAGCAACAAGACGTTCCACATATTTTGGATCTTCGGTAATCTGAGGGATGCAAAACGCCACTTGTCCAGGAAATGCACAAATAATGCTATACACTACCCTTGAAGGCGGCGTTGCTGGGTAATTAATCTTGTCTGTGACTGTTCGCTCTGGTTTTCTGTCTAAATCTGCTACCGATTCTAAATTTAAAACAGCCATAATTCCCCTCCAGTATTCCGCAATTTGAAACTGTATATTAGGTTCCCAAGGGTAAGTTCGCCATAATGCCTAATGAGAAAAACATCGCAGGCGGTTTTAAGTTAGTCCACAGACTGGATAACTCTGAACTTATTTCGCTTGCTGTTGTTGAGTTAATAACTTCAGGAGTCTGACTAAGATTTAAACTTGTTTGATGTGACGTTGTTGCGTCTGTAATCTGATTCGTCTGACTCACTTCTTGGAGGGGTTGGTTAGCCGTTGTAATTAGCTGCGTTGGTGGGTTTGTCTCCAACGCTAATTCCATCAAACTCACCCAATAAGATAATGGAATCTCACGAGATTGATAAGCGATCGCGATCGATGCTGCATCAAAATTCATCCGCACGCTTGTAACTTCAGCATCAGTTTTCATTATTCTCTCAAGTCGCCGCCCATAAGCTCGATCTTGAGCGATTTTTGGCACATTGAAGCGAATACGCCCGCTAATTGCATGGATTACGCTGTAGTCAATCTTTGCAGGTGTTGCCACCTCGCTAGCTTTCTCAAGATTATTTGTTGATTTTTCTGGTTGGATAGTAGATTGGCGTTCCTCTTTTGATAATTGCGATATCGCAGAACTGGTATTATTACCGTCGTTTTTTTCTGATGTCGGAACTTGAGAGCCAAGATAACCAATTACACCACGGGTTGCATCCGCCGCAATCATATAAACTGGAATCGATACCCAGCCATGAATTCCCAACCCTCCTGTTACCGCCAAGCCTGTCATCATCGGAATTAAGGAAACACCCTGCTCTTTCCAAAATAAAGGTGATTTCCAAGCTGCAAAGGGATCGGTTTTGCTAGGTGAATCAGATGAAGCTTGCGGCTGTTGAATCTCAATATCGGATCTTAGCGCCAAAATTTGCGGTAATGACAGCTTATCTTCATCAAAATTAATTACCAAACTGCCCGTTTGCCCATTCACAGTAACTTCCCTTACACCCTCTAAGGAACGTAAATCTTGGGCTATGCTGTCTAATATCGAGTTCAAACTACTGTCAGTGCTGCGGAGTCGCACGCGTCCGGTAGTGACATGAACTATTTGCAACCCACCAGAGGACTGTAACTTCGTTGACTGTGCCATCTTAGTTGCTTTGTTCTGTAGAGATTAAATTAGGAGATACTTTAGGGACAATATTTAATTTTTCACAATTACTAATATTTTTAGTCATTTACCTGATTACCCAATAGCTAGATCAAGTCAATAGGTTAACAATAGATTAAATTTAGCTTAACTCTGGGTATAAAGTATGTGTCTTCAGAATTATTTTTAACAATAATTTTCATGATAATGATTATCCACAAGAGACGGATTTCTGAAAGCTCCCACTTCAGCCTTTAGCCAGGTGCGAGTTATTTACTTTAGACATAATAGAGGTAGATTCTCGCTCCCAGAGTTGAACATAATTGCTGAGTACGCAATTATGCTAATGATTTGTGTTCAAACACAGAAACCAGGGTCTTTGAGCATTTTTAAGGGAGTAAAGGCTGAAAGAATTGATATTGTGTATGAGATTTTATGATCGAAGTTGAGCATTTAAGTAAAATATACGGTTCCACCCCAGCGATAACTGATGTCACTTTTAGCGTCGAACCTGGGGAGATTTTAGGGCTTCTAGGCCCCAATGGCGCTGGTAAAACTACAACCATGCGGATTCTGGCTGGTTATTTACCGGCAACAAATGGTAATGCGCGGATTGCTGGTTATGATGTCCATGAAAATTCTCTCGCTGTGCGCCAACGCATTGGTTATTTACCCGAAACACCGCCGTTATATCCAGATATGACTGTGGAGGGATTTTTGCATTTTGTTGCCCAAATTAAGGGAGTTTCAGCAGGCGATCGCGCCAATAAGGTAACAGCCGCCATCAAACGCTGCAATTTAGAAGATAAGCGGCGGGTAATTATTCGCAAACTCTCTAAAGGATATCGCCAACGTGTAGGAATTGCTCAAGCGATCGTCCACGATCCACCAGCGATCATTTTAGATGAACCCACCGTTGGACTCGATCCTCGACAAATAATTGAGGTACGGAATTTAATTAAAAGCCTCGCTGGGACTCACACAATTATTCTTTCCACGCATATTCTGCCAGAAGTAAGCATGACTTGTAGCCGTGTCGCTATTATTAATCGCGGCAAAGTTGTGGCAACTAATACACCAGAGAACCTGATGACTCAGTTGACAGGCGGTTCCGGGTATGAGTTGGAAATAGAAGGAGAAGCTGCCCTAGCGAAACAGGTATTGCAAAATGTTGCAGGTGTAAGTCTGATAGAATCAATTCCGACCGCCGGAGGTCATCAGCCGCAGACAAATCGCGCTTATCTGCGGGTAATATCGCAACCGGGAAAAGAACCAGGAAAGGATATTGTTGCAACCTTGGTGCGTGCAGGATTCGGTTTACATGAACTGCGGCGAGTTAACGCTACCTTAGAAGATGTGTTTTTGCAACTGACCACAGAAGAAAAGAATTTCGAGACTGAGGTAGACTTAGCAGCAGACAACGAAGGAGAGGCAGCGTAAATGGGTGTAGTACTGAGTAATATTATTGCCATTTATCGCCGAGAGCTACAGAGTTATTTTGTATCACCTTTGGCTTATGCGATCGCAGGCATATTTTGGTTCATTGCCGGGTTATTTTTCGTGATGATTTTGCTAGGGCCAGATGGCATTTTGGTAGGAGTCGCCGCAATAGATGCACAAGGTCAACAACTAGGAGTACCAACACCACCGATAGATGTCCCCTACGAATTTGTCCGAGCATTTTTGGATCGTATGGGGTGGCTATTGTTGTTTGTCTTGCCAATACTCTCGATGGGACTTTATGCCGAAGAACGCAAGCGCGGCACTTTAGAACTATTAGCCACGTCACCAATCACCAATTGGGCGGTAGCAGTAGGTAAGTTATTAGGCGTGCTAACATTTTTTATCACAATGGTTGTACCCATGCTAGTGTTTGAAGCGATCGCCATCAGTGGTTCAAATCCAGCAATGGCACTTTCAATTCCCTTGTTGGGTCATTTTGGATTAATCTTACTAGCAGCAGCAATATTATCTGTAGGAATGTTTATTTCTTCCTTAACAGACAGCACAATTTTGTCTGCCGTCCTCACATTTGCAGTAATTTTATTATTGTTATTGATTGATTTAATCGCAAAAATTGTCCCTGGCCCAGTGGGCGAAGCTTTAGGTTATTTATCATTGTTGAAACATTACAACACCTTAACTCAAGGGATTTTTGATACCAGCGCCTTAATTTTATTCGCCAGTTACATTTTTTTGGGCATCTTTCTCACCGCTCAATCAATTGATGCACTGCGCTTTCAAAGGCAGTAGTCATTTGACAAATGACCAATGACAAATGACAAATCATTATGAAGATAGTTGCAAAGAAAAAACTGTGGAAATATGTGTTTTGGTTGGGCCCGTTCCTAATTGCTGTCGGCTTAACAGTTGGGTTAGTTTCTGAACAGTGGGGACTAATTCCATTAGTATTTCTGATTGCGGGAGTTGTAATCAGTGGGTTGGGGATAATATGGCAAAGCTATGAGACTAACTGGTGGAAACGTCGTTCTACCCAAGCTGGGACTAATGCCCTAGTAGCAACTCTAGCAGTGTTGGCAATTTTGGGATTGATTAACTTTTTAGGGACTCGCTACCACTTGCGGTCAGACTTAACAGAAAGCCAATTGTTTACCCTTGCGCCCCAGTCACGAGAATTGGTGAGTGTTTTACCACAACCAGTTAAGGTGTGGGTGTTTGATATTAACCAAAATCCTCAAGACCGAGAATTACTAGAAAATTATCAACGGCAAAGCTCAAAATTTAAATATGAGTATATCGACCCCCAAGCTAGACCAGGATTAGCAGAAAAGTTTGGCGTTAAAGATTACGGAGAAGTTTATTTAGAATCTGGAGATAAACGGCAATTAGTACAAACAGTAAATCAAAATGAGCGTTTGTCAGAAATCAGATTAACTAGTCGCCTGCAACAACTAACAAATTCAACTACAGCTAAAGTTTACTTACTCCAAGGTCATGGAGAACGCCAACTTTCGCCTGGTAAAGGTGCAATATCGCAAGCAGTTCAAGGATTAGGCGACAAAAATTTCACAACATCACCACTGAATTTAGGAGAAACTTCCAAAGTTCCTGAAGATGCGTCTGTTGTGATAGTAGCTGGCCCTAAGCGAGGGCTATTTGAAGGCGAAGTCAAAGCTTTGCAAGAGTATCTTAATCGCGGCGGTAACTTACTGCTGATGATTGATCCTAATACAGATCCCAAACTTAAGAGCTTGTTACAAGAGTGGGGTATTCGTCTGGATAATCGTTTAGCAGTCGATGTCTCTGGCGAAAGCGTCGTGGGACTTGGCCCTGCTGCACCCTTAGTCACAGAATACGGGCAACATCCAATTACCAAAGATTTTGGTAACGGCAATTCTTTTTATCCCATAGCCCGACCACTGGAAATTACCTCTGTGCCTGGTGTTCAGTCTACTCCATTACTAAGAACCAAGCCCTATCCCAGTAGCTGGGCAGAAAGCGACCTCCAAAGCGAAAAATTGGAGTTTAATGCAGATAAAGACCTGAAAGGGCCTCTAACCTTGGGCGTAGCCTTAACAAGAAAACAAACAGCTAAACCTGCTTCCACTCCCAAACCTGCACCGACACCTTCACCCCTACCATCACCAACCACCCAAAGCAAAGCTTCCCCCATTCCCCCTACTACC
>NZ_JACKZS010000140.1 GCF_014222285.1 Nostoc sp. UCD121 | reverse complement strand
GGATAAGGGGCGGGGGAAAGGGGAAAGAAAAAACCTTTAACCTTTACCCCAAACCCAATGCGAGTTAAAAATGCAAAACCCGAGCAGTATTGGAGAAGGTACGGTGGAGATGTAAAGTCAGCCCAAGGGGACGCACAGTTTTACCAAATTTAATTCGCTAAGAACTTATACAAAGCTGGACTAAGGTGTTATGCTTTGCCAAATCAGTTTTTACAGATGTACATTTTTGATAATTGAAATCGTGCTATTGCTTATGTACCGAGCTTTTTAGCCTAAATAGTACATTTGTCTGTGCAGCTTTAAATTTTAAGAGGAGAATGTCACAGGAAAAAAAGAACTTATCTTTATCTTAAGTTTCTTATCTTGAGTTGCAAAAGTTTTGTAAAGTTAGCAAACTTAACTGCAACAGGCATCAGTCAACCAACCACATAAATGAGGGTACGTAAGATGGGCAATCAGCAATGCTGCGAAACTTTAGATTTGTCTACATTACCTCTGGATAAACTCCTTCGGTTGCAGATTGAGTCTGCTGCTGAACGGTTGTGAGTACTAAGAAGGCACTTTGGCAGGGTACGAGATGCAGGAGTATTTACTTCTAATTCTTACGCTACCAAGTGGAGTTACCCTATGACGAAGGTTTACAATAGGGAAGACAGATGACACCGCCCATGCTTTGCTTCTTTTAGCAGCACTGCAACTAAAGGGCAGTTTGGACTTTGTTTGACACTATCTGATCAGAATAAGCGTTGCTTCTAATTAAATATGCGGGATGGTAATGAAACACATCCTGTGTGCAATCCATTTGTTACTTATAAAATAAAAGCTTCCTGTTAGTTTCCCTAAACCTTATATACGAATGAAGCCGTTTATCAATTAGGTTTCTGTCAATACATAAGTCTTAAGGATATGGGATTTTCTCGCAATCTAAGTCATCTTTAACTACCTCTTTTTTTGGAAACGTCCAGCGAAACTCACAATTGGACATTGCGTTTTTCAAAGAAAGTCAGCAAATTGCCCATGCCTTGGTAGCCAAGGCGGTGGCCAAGATGCTGAAAAACATAGAAATGCAATATGCATTTGATGTTTCGGTAGGTGCGATGGCATAACCGCCCGCCGTAGGCGATCGCATTCCTCTAGCATTCCAACAGCACAAGCTGTAACACAGTTCAATTTACTTACTTGACTGGCAATTTTTTGGAATTGTCGCTTAATAACGCCTTAAATAGCTCAACCCATTGTAGGGTGTACATTTTAACCATCGGGCGAAATGCTTGCTGTGCTGGATTTCATGGGTTATTTAGCTTATTTAGCAACAACTCTGTTATTGCCACGAGTGACTTGCCCCAATTCTGTAGTAACCCTAAGTGAGGAAAGGAACTATGCGTAATGACTTTTTAATTAATACTGATTCAGCGTGTTTCGTACCTGATGAAACAGCGATCAAGACTGCTAACTACGCCTCAAAGCACCGATCCAGTTCTGCAAAAAGTGGCGATCGCTTTGCCTCAAATATGAGTCATGCAGAGAAGATAGCTCAAACTCAGAAGCTTTTAGATAGAGCGATCGTAGATGCTTGGTACACAGTCAAGAGCGATCGCAGACCACCAAAACTGACCCGTACACGCTGGGTATGGCGACTTACAGGTCTTTACCATCTGTGCCACTCCACCACTCCACTGATGGAGGAAGCTGCTCAAGGCTTTGCTTCAGCAAACCGCAAGAGTTTAGCACAATGGGCTACAGAAAAAGCCAGAGAGGAAGCGGGTCACGACCAACTTGCCTTACTTGATATCCAGTCGATGGGATATAAAGCCGAAGCTGTTGTGGAAGCACTTGTTCCTCCCGCTGCAAAGGCTTTGATGGATCACTTTACCAGAAGCGTGCGGGACTCAGATCCAATCGGTTGCGTGGGGTATTCCTATACGGGGGAACGCCTAGCGATATGCAGAGGAGTGGAGTATATCCAGATGGTAGAGGCATTGCTACCACCGGATACCAATGCTACCCGCTGCCTGCGGGTACATAGTGCCGTTGGCAGTGATGTGAAGCATGTAGAGGAGACGATTGAGATGATTGCAGAGCTTAGTGATGATGAGCGTGTTCGCGTTGCGAGAGCCTGTTACAAAGCAGCGTTGTTGCGCTTTAGCCCACCTAAGGAACACTACATATCAGATGAGGAAATTCAGAATGTTTTAAAACCACTAGTGCTCGCTTAAAAACCGAACAACCAAAGACAACTCGTCTAAAACACCTTTGACAACATAACTCAAATAGCTACAAGGAGAAAAGAATGAAAACTACAACCGCTACAGTTATTGATCGGCAATCAATGGAAACTACACCAGCTACAGTTATCGATCGGCAATTTTTGAGTCCCGATTATTGCAGCCTCATCAAGAACAGCTTCGAGGTTTTGGATGACATGGAGATCGATTTGGAAAGCATTATGGTTAAGGAGTTCGCGCGAGGATTGCCAAGTGACATTGACGGCAGCGATGTTTAATTGTTGCTTACCTGTGTATTTTAATAAATCAGGTTTGAGCTAACACATCATGTCCCTGATTGTCTAGTCACTATCAAGTGAGTGTTGAAAGAAGCTTTGAGGCTAGTTTAACCTAACTACTGTGACAAATAGACAGTCAGGGATTAACGCTTATGACCTGATATTTCAGTCATATTTTGTGGTGAGTTTCTCTAGAGAGGTAGTCTCTTCAGGTTTGGTATAACTAATCTTTGTAAGTCTTTGGCTTTGTCCTGTTTATTATTACATCTTTTACTTTGTACAAAGCTTATAAAGCTTTCCAACTTGTGGCTAATAGTCAGAGCATATCTGGAGTAATTTAACTGTTAGATAAGCTATTTTCGGAAGTAACTGCTCCAAGAAGTTTCAACATAGAAATCGTTGCGCCAGTTATACCTGTAACCTCTTGAATATTTGTTCCCTCATATAATTTCTTGGGTTTCAAAATCTTTAAGCACTCACTCGCGCTCACATTCCAAAGTCGAATTGTATCGTCAGTGCTGCTACTAGCCAAAGTTTGATTATCTGGGCTAAAAGCTACTGACCAGACGAAAGCCGAATGTCCACGCAAGGTTTTTTTGCACTCACCAGTACTAAGATCCCACAACTTTATTGTATGATCGGGACTGCTACTGGCTAGGGTTTGACCATCTTCACTAAAGGCGACTGTTTTAACGATAGAATTATTCTCACCAACCTTAAAAATCTTGAAACAAGTACTATTTTTGACACTCCACAACCGAATTGTTCCGTCATAACCACCGCTTGCCAGCAGTTCACCATCTGGACTAAAAGCAATTGACCAAACCCAATTTTTATGTCCTTTTAGGGTTTCTTTGCACTCACCAGTACTAACATCCCACAACTTTATTGTGTGATCCCATCCACCACTTGCCACTGTCCTTCCATCTGGACTGAAGGCGACTGATGAAACCGCAGCATGATGTCCCAGGAACGTTTGTAAGGCTTGACCCGTATTCACATCCCATAGCTTCACAGTTTGATCGTCACTACCGCTTACCAACATTTGCCCACCTGGACTGAAGGCAACTGACGTAACCGCAGCACGATGTCCCAGGAAAGTTTGCAAGGCTTTACCCGTATTAACATTCCATAGCTTCATGGTTCGATCGTCACTGCCGCTTATCAACATTTGCCCATCTTGACTGAAGGCAACCGATCGAACTGCACCACAATGTCTCAGGAAAGTTTGCAAGGCTTTACCCGTATTAACATCCCATAGTCTCACTGCGCGGTCTTGACTGCCACTTGCCAGCGTTCTTCTATCTGAACTAAAGGCAACTGACCAGGAATGGCTAGTATACCCAATGAAAGTTTTAAGACATTGGCCAGTGCTAACGTTCCATACTTTTATGGTTTGGTCATCACTGCTACTGGCAAGAAGATCGCTTTGCAAATTAAAGGCAACAGAAAGCACCCAACCAGAATGTCCTTCAAGAGTTCTAAGACATTCACCAGTGCTAATGTTCCATAGCCTCACTGTTTGGTCGAGACTACCACTAGCGATGAAATTGCCTTGAGGACTAATTGCAGATGACCAAACTGGGGCACGATGCCCATGTAGACTTTTGATACATTCACCAGTGTTTAAGTCCCACAATTTCACTGTGTGGTCATCGCTACTACTCACTAGTATTTGGCCGTCTGGACTGAAAGTGATTGACCGTACACCATCATCATGTCCATGAAAAATTCTTTTGCATTCATCACTGTTAATATCCCATAACCTAACTGTGTTGTCATCACTACCGCTCGCTAAGGTCTCTCCGTCTGGGCTAAAGGCTACTGATATTACCCAATTTGTATGCCCCGAAAAAGTTCTCAGGCATTCACCAGTTCTAACATCCCATAGTTTTATTGTGCGATCGTTACTGGCACTGACTAACATGTTACCATCTGGACTAAAGGCTACTGACCAAATCTCATTACTATGTTTTTGAAAGGTTTGCAGACATCGCCCTCTGCCAATATCCCACAGGCGCACCGTATAGTCACTGCTTCCACTAGCAAGGATACTACCATCTGGACTAAAGGCTAGTGACGGAATCCAGTTAGTGTGTCCCTTACAAGTTAGAAGGTGCTTCCAATCCGAAACTTGGTAAAAGTGGATCTCACCACCAGTATCACCCATTGCCAAAAGTTTTCCATCAGGGCTAAAGGCTACCGATGAAACTCCACCAAAAGTTTCAGCAAAAACAGACCGATCGAAATTGGCGTTTTGAAAATTGACATAGTGCAATTTCACATTTCGCAGGTCTGCTTGCCAAACACTCAGAAAAGAAAAATCATAACCGCTGAGGTCAGTTCCTAGATAACAAAGCAGATTGAGAATATTCCCAGTTGTATAACTGTGTTCTAGCGGTGATGTTTCTCGTGACTTTCCTATAATTTCAGTCAGCTGATTTTCAAGGTTTCTTTTGCTTCTCAAGACAGCCAGCAACCCATCTATAACTGGCTTCAGAATCAAGCGAATTTGAGTTTCCCTCACATAATCTTTGGCTGTCGCCTTTATTAAGGCATGACACCTAAACAAATCAAGATTCTGAGTTTCAATCTCCTGACAAACTATCTCTATCAATCGCTGAGTAACATACTCCATGACTACAGGTTGTAGTGTGAAAAGTGCTGTGCTTTTCTCAACTAGCGATCGCCTTACCAGAGACTCCAGAGCCTCCAGTAAATTTTGTGGTGGAATTGGTGATACAATATCCTCTCGTATTTCTGATAGCGAAACTGGCTCACGATTGATTGCTAGCCAGTACATGATATCCTTCTCTAAATTTGCCAAGCGCGAAAACTGCTGGTCTAGCAGATCGCGAATGCTGCCAAAAACAGCCGTGTAATGTTGGAGAAATTCAGCAACATTACCATCAAACACATCTTGTATCGTTGTAGCCACTATCTTCAAAGCTAGGGCATTACCTGCATAACGCTCGACTACTGCTGGTAATTCTGACTCTGAGCCAGAAAAACCCTTGGCTTCAAAGATTTTTTGCCCTGCTACTACCTCTAAACCACTGAGTTGTAATGAGCGAACACCCAGTGTTTCTCCTCCAAGTGAGGCTACATCTTTGGGTTTTTCACGAGAAGTCAGCAACAAGGTGCTTTGATGCATGACTTGTCCCAATCGTTTGATCAGTAAGCCGTAATCTTCATAGCCTTCTCGATAGCATCCTGCATAAGCGCCTGTTTGCAAAATAGTCTCAACATTATCTAATACGATCAGACAGGGCTGTTGTTGCAAATATTCAATTAATTGTGATATTCTACCATCTACACTTTTTGGTAAGTCAGTTTCTAAAACCTGCTCATTAGAGAAAAATTGAATGAAATTTGCCAGCAGGTCAAAAAGTGGGGGAGCATTGTAGAGCGATCGCCAGATAACGTACTCAAACCATCCTTGAACCTTTTGTGATAACTTGGCAGCAAGAGTTGTTTTACCAATTCCTCCCATTCCTAACAGCGCCACTACTCGACAGCGTTTCTGGATCAGCCATTGCTCTAGTAAAGTAAGTTCATCTGTGCGTCCATAGAAAATAGATACATCGACCATTTCTCCCCAATCAACGCGCTTGGGGTTCTTCAAGTCTTCCTGCCCTTTTAAATCAGAGTCTGGGCTTGTATAATCGCTTTTATCCAGTTCTAAATTAAACATCATAAACAAACGAACAAGCGTCCGTTTATCAACCCCGGTTTCACGAGTAAGTATCTTTCTGAAAGTGACAGGAGTGATCCCAGCTTGTTCGCTTAATTCTTCTAAGGTAGATTTTGAGCCATTGTTTTTCCTAAATTCCCACTCAAGTTTGGCATTCTGAAGCTTTTGCCAGCCTTCACGAGTCAGTATAAGCCCACGATTGCGTTTGGGTTTATCCGGTTTCATAATTTCTTAGGGAGAATTGTATTTGGAGTAATAGGCTCCTACGACTGGCGTTTACCAAGGGAATTCTCTGTAAATCAAAGTTGTTGAAAAAAAAGCAAAGCTAAATAATCGATAAAACCCTGTCAGAGCAACCATTTAAAAAGCCTAATTTTAGGTAGTTAAAACGGAAATAGTACAAGAGCCTGAGGGACTTTAGACGTTATTAAGCGACAAGTCTATTATTAGCAAACGAAGAGTTTATTTGTAAATTTATACCCACCATCCATGATTACATTGATAAATATCTTTTGAATTGAGTTAGCAAGTATTTACTCTAATGGAAAAAAATTAAAATTTACTGTTTTTAACTTTTACTTTCTCTTGATTACTCAGTAGTTTTCTATATAATAGTAATTGAAAAGTCATTAAAAGTCAATGACAATGGCTAGAAAAAATGCTGCTAATTTAACAATTCAATTTTCGC
Organism: Nostoc sp. UCD121; assembly: GCF_014222285.1. Taxonomy (GTDB): domain Bacteria; phylum Cyanobacteriota; class Cyanobacteriia; order Cyanobacteriales; family Nostocaceae; genus Nostoc. Next base: position 14,240 of record NZ_JACKZS010000140.1, on the reverse strand, counting down.
TTGAGGAGAAAATAATTTTGGAGGAATATTGTGAGAAAATGCAGCGGACAAAGAGCGATGTAATTCGAGAGATGGTACGCACGCTTAAAAAATACTTAGACAGTAGCCAAAGTCTTTAGTAACTTCGGAAACCCATACTTAAAAAGTAAGCTGTTGTGCATCTAATGTTCCAGAATGAAGTCCCTAAATCTGCAAAATAGGCAGTTATATCTCCAATTTCTGCAACCAAGTTAAATACGCAATAGCTTATGGGTTTTCAAACCTCTGTAATTTTATATATGCAACGAATAAATTAAAAAACCGTCTCTTCGCTCCAGGCTCAACACAAAGTGAAGCTGAGTCAAGCCGAGGAGAAAGTTAATTTTCGATTGCTCCCAAAACTTTCAAAGAAGTAATAGTTGCTTGGGTTAAACCTGTAACACCAGTAATATTCATTTCCTCATAAGGCTTTTCGTTTCTTAAAGTTTTTAAGCATTCACCCGTCAAAACATCCCATAATTTAACAGTTTCATCTTCGCTGCCACTTACCAGGGTTTTACTATCTGGACTAAAGGCAACTGACCTTATCCAGTGAGTATGACCATGCAAAGTTTTAATACATTGACCGGATTGGACATCCCACAACCTTACCGTTTGATCTACGCTACCGCTAGCCAAAAGTTTACCTTCCGGACTAAAAGCAACCGACAATACCCAGCTTGTGTGTCCTAACAAAACTTTCAGACATTCACCTGTGCTAACATCCCAAAGCTTCACTGTTTTATCTTTACTGCTACTGGCTAAGGTCTTACCTTCAGGACTGAAAGCAACCGACAATACCCAACTTGTATGTCCCGACAAAATTTTGAGACATTCACTTGTGCGAATATCCCAGAGCTTTACTGTTTGATCATCACTGCTACTGGCCAGGATATTACCTTCAGGACTGAAAGCCACCGACCATACGCCATGACTATGTTCCAAAATATTCAAAACTTGACCAGTGTTAACGTCCCAAAGCCTTACAGTTTTGTCATCACTGCCACTGGCGAGAATTTTACCTCCAGCATCAAAGGCAACTGACTTTATCCAGCCAGTATGTCCCCGTAAGATGTTGCAACATTGGTAGGTGCTGCTATCCCACAGCCTCACAAGTTGATCGTAACTGCCACTTGCCAATATATTACCTTGAGGACTAAAGGCAACTGTTCTGACTCGATTAGGGTGTCCTCGTAAAGTTTTGTAGCACTTCCCATCCGCGACATCCCAGAGCTTTACAGTTTGGTCATTATTGCTGCTAATTATGGTCTGCCCACCAGGAGCAAAGGCAACAGACCACACCCCATTATTGTAGCCCTGCAAGTTCCTTAAGGCTTGACCAGTGCTAACATCCCAAAATCTCACAGTTTGGTCATCACTACCACTGACCAAAGTTTGACCATCTGGACTAAAAACAACAGAACAGACCAAACTTGTGTGCCCCTGCAATGTTTTAACGCATTCTCCTGTGCGGAAATTCCATAGCTTCACAGTTTGGTCATCACTGCCACTAGCCAGAATATTACCACTAGGAGCAAAGGCGACTGACCTAACCTTATCACTATGTCCCAGGAAAGTTTTCAGGCACTTCCCATCTAAGATACTCCAGAGTTTCACAGTTTGGTCATCACCACCACTAACCAAGGTTTGACCATCCAGATTGAAAGCAATTGCGGAAACCGAACTAGTATGTCCCTGCAAAGTTTTGAGGCATTCTCCTGTGCGGAAATTCCATAGCTTTACGGTTTTATCACTACTAGCACTGGCGAGAATTTTACCTTTAGGACTAAAAACTACAGATAATACTGAATCAGTATGTCTCTGTAATATTTTGTAACATTTGCTATCCGGAATACTCCACAAACGCACTGCCCAATCATCGCTGCCAGAAGCTAGAACTTCACCTTGAGGGCTGAAGGCAACAGATCGTACCCGCTCAGGATGTTCTGTTAAAGTTTTCAGGCATTCACCTGTCTTGACATCCCACAATTTCACACTCTGATCAGCACCTCCACTGCAAAGAATGCTACCACTTGGACTGAAGGCGATCGCTCGAACCCAATCAATATGTCCTAGACAGGTCGAAAGTTGTTCGCCTTCACCAAAGTCTCGCCACAAGCAAATTTTGCCATTTGCGTCACTCGCCGCTAAAATTTTTCCATTCGGGCTGAATGCTACTGCAGAAATTTTGCTAAAATTTTTACTAAAAACCGATTTAGATAAATTAGCATTTTGGAAGTTGACTTGAGGTAAACTTACACCCCGCATATCTACTTGCCAAATGCTTAGGTTAGAAAAATCATATCCTCTTAAATCTGTCTTTAACTGACGAAGCAAGTTGAGAATATTTCCGCTTGTATATCCAGGTTCCAGTGAAGATTCTCTTTGCAGCTTGACTAAAATTTCATTTAAATGATTTTCTAGCCTTCTTGGAATTTTAAAAATAGTAAAAAGTTCATCAATAACTGGCTTAATAATTAAGCGTATTTGAGTTTCTCTAGTATAGTCTTTGGACTGAGCTTTACTCAAAGCATAATATTTAAGAAGCACAATTTCTTGAGTTGCAATCTCTTCATAAGTTTGCTGAATTAATTTGCTAGTGACATATTCCATTACTACAGAGTGTAATGTGAAGAGTAAACCATTTTTTTCATTTAGCGTTGACTGAAATTTGTCGATGAGGCTTCTCCTAATCAAAGATTCTAGAGCTTCTAGTAACTTGTGTGGTATTACTAATGAAGTTAAATCTTCTTGCAAATTGCAGAGTGAAATTGACTCACGATTAATTGCCAGCCAATACATAACCACACGTTCTAAATTAGATAAACGCTCAAACTGCTGTTCTAAAACCGCATAAATATCACCAAAAACAGATGTCTTTTGGCTCAAAAACTCAGAAATATCACCATTGAAAACATCTTGAATAGTCGTTGCAACTATCTTCAAAGCCAATGGATTACCAGAATAAAGCTCAATCAGTGTTTTATTTTGGGACTCTGCTCCAAACAAACCTTTCAGGTGAAAAATTTTTTTTACTTCTTCCTCATTCAGACCCCTCACTTGTAATGAACGAACAGGTAGTGCTTGTCCTTCCTGTAATGCCACGTCTTTGGGTTTTTCGCGTGAAGTCAGCACTAAGGAACTTTGATGCATAACTTGTCCCAATCGTTTGATCAGTAAGCCATAATCTTCATAGCTTTCTCGATAGCATCCTGCACAAGTGCCTGGTTGCAAAATAATCTCTACATTATCTAATATGATCAGACAGCGCTGTTGTTGCAAATATTCAATTAGTTGTGATATTCTCCCATTTACACTTTTTGGTAAGTCAGTTTCTAAAACCTGCTCGTTAGAGAAAAATTGAATGAAATTTGCCAGCAGGTCAAAAAGTGGGGGAGCATTGTAGAGCGATCGCCAAATAACGTATTCAAAACATCCTTGAACCTTTTGCACTAATTTGGCAGCCAGAGAGGTTTTACCAATTCCTCCCATTCCCAACAGCGCTACTACTCGACAGCGTTCCTGGATTAGCCATTGCTCTAGTAGAGTCAGTTCGGCTGTACGTCCATAAAAAACAGATACATCGACCATCTCTCCCCAATCGACGCGCTTTCGAGACTCCAAGGCTGAAACTGTCGCTAAATCAACATTTAACTTAAAATAGTCTTGGGAATTTAGCTCTAAGTTAAACGCCATGAATAAATAAACTAGCGTTCGTTTGTCAACCCCTTCTTGGTTAGTAAGTATCTTTGCGACTGTATTTGAAGTTAATCTAGCGCGTTCACTTATTTCTTCTAGAGTGTACTTGGAGCCAAATTTTTCTCGAAGTTCCCCTTCAAGTTTTGCCTGCTGAAGTTTTTGCCAACCTTCAGGAGTAAGTATAACGCCACGATTCCGTTTTCGCTTGTGCCGATTCATAAATTATGAATACCTATTTTTTACAGCAAAAGCTTATGGACAGACCTTTAAAAGTAGTGATCCCCGTCAGTTTTGGTTCAAAGCTTAGTCATGCATGGAATCAGGGCTAACAATATCTAAAAAATTATACCTGATGGCGCATTCGCCAAGCATATTCCTTTGGGACTGGGTATTGGTTAAAGGCGATCACGTACACTACTTGCTGGGGAGCGAGTAAAGGAATACCTTATAAAGATTTATCAGAGGCTGTTTAGACATTTATGCAAGTTCCAAAATAAATTGGAACTGCCTAGCTAGTAGGATTTGAGGAAAGGAAAACAGAGACATTACCAAGTAACGCATCAGTATTGAAGAAGGCAGGAGGCAGAGAGCGGAAGGTTCAATATATTCGGGGATTCAATACCGTACTTAATTGGGGCCACAAAACAAGAAAATTTGGTGGGGGTCTTAAACCCAAGTTCGGTTCGGTCACGGTCAAAGAGCAGAAAACAGTATTCCTTGTCTACGACACGCTGCGCGATCTGCCCTCTGCCTTTCTTGATAACTTCCAATAGATTAAGACCACGCTTAGATGCAGTGGAAAGATGCATAACTAATATTGGCAAGTGAAACCGCAAAATCGAAGGTGCGAAAACCACCGGAAATTTTCTGCTTACACTTCATCATCCGCAAGTCACGTTCTGCTTGATTATTCGTAAACGGAACATCCAGTTCTGTCAAAAACCGTAAAACATCATCAACATAATTTTGAAGCCGCAACAATAAGTTATGTCCAATGATGTATCTGGGTTCCAGGCATTTTTGAGCATTTTGTGTACTCCCCTTACCCTGCGTGGGTTCGAGGCTCATTTCTTCCTCAAAAATGTTTAACTCCCGTTAACAGCCTTAAGTTCAGTAATAACGTATAGATCTTTGCTGGTGAAGACAGGTTTGAAATGAAATAATAATAACCATACCATTTCTCTTCTTTAATACCACATACCACAATGAGAAGGCACAAGTACGTTCGCGCAGTATCTTATAGAGGAAGATAAAGCGTAGAAGAAAAACCTCATAAATTCGGTGGTGCTGCCTAATTGGCTAAAGTCGAGCAGAAAGAAACTCATGAATACTTTCACAAATTGGAAAACTCTAAATTGGTCTGAATATGGTGCAGAGTTGGTGGGAACTGCTTTCAATCTTTTGGTTGGATTCAGTATAATCACCTTCAACTTTGGCAAAGGCTTGCCTATGGAGCATCTCATCCCGGCTGTGAGTCCTCGTTTATTAATTAATGGTCTCATTTTCGCTGGAAGTGGTGCATTATTTAGCATTTCCCCTTTAGGAAAACTGAGTGGTTCGCACCTCAACCCCTGCTTATCATTGGCATTCTGGATGCAAGGTAAAATGCATAAACAGGACTTAATTGGATATATTATTGGTCAATTTTTGGGCGCAATTATTGGCACATCTTTAGCATTCGCTTTGTGGGGAAATTACCTGGTCAGTGTCAATTATTGTATTACTTTACCTGGAATAAACTATCCCTTGTGGTATGTATTTCTAGCTGAAGTTTTCATGACATTTATGTTAGTGCTGTCTATCTTTATCTTTTTGAGTCATCATAAGCTATTGCGCTGGACACCTTTAATGGTGTGGCTTCTAGTGGCAACTATGGTTTGGTTGGGAGCGCCCATATCTGGTACCAGTTTGAATACAGCACGGAGTATGGGGCCTGCTTTCGTAGCATGGTATTGGCAAAATCAATGGCTTTATTGTATTGCATCTCCACTAGGTGCATTAACTGCTGTGGGAGTTTTTCAACTGATAGCTATGGGTGAACGTGAAGTTTTGACCGGCAAACTTTTTCATGTTCCCAATTATCGTTGTATTTTTAAGAATGTTAAGGTGCCACATCTGCAAAAGCATCAGTAAATTTAAATAAAAATCCAGAATTCTGACTCCTGAATCCTGTTTTATAAGACCTGAAAATATCAAAATACTCTAAAAGGAGAAAGCTAATGAAAAAACTAGAAGGTAAGGTAGCTTTAGTAACTGGTAGTAGTGGAGGAATTGGCCAAGCTATTGCCGTACATCTGGCTGAACAAGGTGCAGATGTTGTAATTGATTATCGCTCTCATCCCGAAGGCGCTAAAGAAACTTTGTCGAAAGTAGAAGCTGCTGGTAGCAAAGGCTTAACTATTAAAGCTGACTTGAGTGTAATTAGCGACATCCGTCAACTTATAGACCAGGGTATTCAATACTTTGGCAAGTTAGACATTCTAGTGAACAACGCTGGTATCGACGGTCGAAATGCTGACTTCTGGAATATCACCGAAGCCGACTATGATGCAGTGATTAATCTCAACCTCAAAGGGACATTTTTCGCCACTCAAGCGATAGTGCAGCACTTCATCGAAACCAAGCGAACCGGCAAAATCATCAATATTAGCTCTACCCATGAGGAAATAGCATTCCCCCACTTCACTGCTTACTGTGCCAGCAAGGGCGGTGTAAAGATGACGATGCGTAACCTAGCAGTTGAGCTTGGGCCATTAGGAATTACAATTAACAACGTGGCTCCTGGAGCAATTGAGACACCAATCAATAGTAAGCTGTTAAATGACCCTGAAAAATTAGCAGCCTTATTAAAAAACATTCCCTTGGGTCGCTTAGGTAAACCACAAGATATTGCACCTATAGTTGCTTTCTTAGCCTCAGCCGATGCTGACTACATCACAGGCGCAACCTTCTATGTAGATGGGGGATTGAGTCGGAACTATCATGAGCAATAGGTAAACTAGAACGCTAGCCCTTTCAAGGTGAATCCGAAAATTTGTTTTTTCTCTCTCCTCTCTTTGTGCCTCTGTGGTTTAAAAGTAATTTATCAGGAAAGGCAGAGGGCAGGAGGCAGAAGGCAGAAGGGAATTCTGATTCCTGCCCTCTGCTACGACCGGAGGGAGTAAGGGTTTAAGACCCCCACCAAATTTTCTTGTTTTGTGGCCCCAATTTAGGAGGGGTTTGAATCCCCTTCTAAATTGAACCTTCTGCCTTCTGCCTTCTGCCCTCTGCCTCCTGCCTTCTTCAATTAACCTTATTAGGCGTAGAGAACACAGAGTAAAGAGATTAAATATGCAGCCTTGATGTGGAACAGCTTAGTTTATCTTGGCTCTACCGTTCTAGAGTTTTTGTGATCTGGAGTACAGAACCTACTATCACTTATGAGTATCAGCTTTGGACGCGAAATTTGTGGTGTTCTCAATTTGGCAGCAGGGCGAGAATGGGTTCAACAACGGGGTGTATGTATTGCTCAAGCCTGGACGGTAGCAGAAGTGCTTCGCGCCTGGATAGCAACAGAACCTACCATAGAGAATTCTGAATTTTAAGTTTTGCATTCATCCAAAATCAGCATAAATAGTATTATTTGAGCCACTTAAAACAACCTTGTGCTAAAGATTTTTAATCCAAAATCCTAAATCACTATGACCCAAGAAGAAGCAAGATTAGCAGCAGACCGCGATCGCACAGCCTACTGGAAACGATGGGGTTCCTACCTGAGTGAACGCCAGTGGGGAACAGTGCGGGAAGACTATAGCCCTGATGGTACCGCCTGGGAATTCTTTCCCCACGACCATGCTCGCTCTCGTGCCTATCGCTGGGGAGAAGATGGAATTGGGGGAATTTCTGATAATCATCAGCGACTATGTTTTGCGATCGCTCTCTGGAATGGTGAAGATGCAATTCTCAAAGAAAGGCTTTTCGGCCTCACCGGGAAAGAGGGGAATCACGGGGAAGATGTTAAAGAATACTACTTCTACTTAGATAACACCCCGACTCATTCCTACATGAAATATCTTTATAAATATCCCCAAGCCGCTTTTCCTTACAGTCAACTGGTAGAAGAAAATCGCCGCAGAGGTCGCCAAAAATCAGAATTTGAATTAATCGACACAGGTATATTTGACCAAAACCGCTATTTTGATGTCTTCGTTGAGTATGCTAAGGCTTCACCCGACGATATTTTAATTGAAATTAGCGTTATTAACCGAGGCCCAGAAGCAAAAACGCTGCATTTGTTACCAACGCTTTGGTTTCGCAACACCTGGTCTTGGACTGGTAATCAAGAAGAAAAGCCGTGGTTAAAAATTAGCCAATCTAACTCTGACCTCAGCACCATCGAAGCTTATCACCCTTCTTTAAAAACTCGATGGCTGTACTGTAATGAAACTCCAGAACTACTATTTACAGAAAACGAGACTAATAATCAAAGATTATTTGGGGTTAGCAATGCTTCGCCATACGTTAAAGATGGCATAAATAATTATGTAGTGAATGGGCAAAAAACGGCTGTCAATCCCAATCGGATTGGTACTAAGTTTGCGGCTCGTTACGAATTACAGGTCGGTGCGGGCGAAACCAAAACAGTGCGATTGCGGTTAAGTGACGTGCAAAATTTAACTGCACCATTCGGGACTGAATTTGATACAGTTTGGCAACAACGCCAGCGTGAGGCGGATGAATTTTATCAGCGAATCTGCCCGTTACCGATGTTAGAAGACAGGCGTAATGTCCAACGACAAGCATTTGCTGGGATGCTATGGAGTAAACAATTTTACTACTATGTAGCCGACCAATGGCTAAAAGGCGATCCGGCAGGTCCCCGCCCGCCAGCATCACGCCTCAATGGCAGAAACCATGAATGGTTTCATTTATTTAACGACGATGTAATCTCCATGCCCGATAAATGGGAATACCCTTGGTTCGCGGCTTGGGATTTAGCTTTTCATGTAATTCCGCTCGCTATGATTGACCCGGATTTTGCCAAGCTGCAACTGAGCCGCTTGACACGCGAGTGGTATATGCATCCTAACGGTCAACTACCTGCTTATGAATGGGCTTTTGGTGATGTGAATCCACCGGTTCATGCTTGGGCAGCATGGCAAGTTTATCAGATTGAGCAAAAAATCTATGGTCGTGCAGATAAAAAATTTCTGGAGAGCGTCTTTCAAAAATTACTGCTGAACTTTACTTGGTGGGTTAACCGGAAAGATTTTGAGGGCAAAAATATCTTTCAGGGTGGCTTTCTAGGCATGGATAATATTGGTGTCTTCGATCGCAGTGTTCAACTACCAACTGGTGGATATCTGCAACAAGCAGATGGTACAAGTTGGATGGCGATGTATTCTCTGAATATGCTGACGATTGCCCTAGAGTTAGCCAAAGAAAATTCTACCTACGAAGACATCGCCAGCAAGTTCTTCGAACATTTCTTATACATTGCTGATGCCATGAACGGCGTTGGTGATGCCGAAATCGCACTATGGGATGAAAATGATGGCTTTTACTACGATGCTCTACATTTACCTGATAGTCATCAATTCCCGATGAAAGTGCGATCGCTGGTGGGGCTAATTCCATTATGTGCCGTGAGCATTTTGGAACCAGAGACCTTAGAACAGTTGCCAGGTTTTAGAGAGCGGACGCAATGGTTTCTGAAAAATCGCCCCGATCTGACCCGAAATATTGCTTGTATGCAGAAACAAGGAATTGGCGAACGCCGGCTGCTAGCGATCGCTTATCCAGATAAACTCCGTCGCATCCTAGAAAAAATGTTAGATGCAACAGAATTTTTCAGCCCTTATGGTATTCGCTCTGTTTCTAAAGTTCATGCATCTCATCCTTACGCTTTGACCGTAGATGGTCAGGAGTATCGGGTAGATTACGAACCTGCTGAGTCTAGCACAGGAATGTTTGGCGGTAACTCCAACTGGCGCGGGCCAATTTGGTTTCCGATTAATTATCTACTGCTAGAATCACTACAAAAATTCTATCGCTACTTCGGCGACGATTTCAAAGTTGAGTGTCCCACCGGTTCAGGCCAAATGATGACCCTCAAGGAAGTATCAATTGAATTAGCTCAAAGACTGATCCAAATTTTTCTTGCAGATGCTTCTGGTAGACGACCTTTTTACGGTGGAACGGAAAAATTCCAAACTGACCCGAATTGGCGCGACTTGATTCTGTTCAATGAATACTTTCATGGAGATAATGGCGCTGGTATTGGTGCTAGCCATCAAACTGGTTGGACGGGTTTAATCGCCAAATTAATCCAGCAGTGTGCAGAACAGGTGTTGTCAGATTAATTTCGGACTTCTGCGATTCAAGTAATGCTCTGGATCGCTCTCCTGGCTCTATATGCTTAATAAAACTATAGATGCTTACGTATGCTGTCACACTTTCCCTCTGGATCGATGATTATTTTTTAAGACTTGTTTACAATCTACTAAATCTAGATTATCACTTTCATCAAGTTTCTTTTGCCAGTGAATTTTCTAGCAGCTATTTTGTCGAGGAGCAATTTAGCCGACATAAAAAAGTTCTGTATGATAGATATGATTTACCACTACAAGATGAAGATAGCGATCGCACAGCAATATCCAGTTTGGGATGAAGATCGCCCAGAAATTACCTAATTTTGAATCCTAAATCTAAAATCGAATGGCTCCTAACTCTTTTAATCACAATTGAGGGGCAATCTCCCCATGCTTGCTTTCACAAATAGAAAACAGTCACAGGGCTATTGCCCCTAAATATTTTGAGCGTTAATCGCTCTTGTTCCAGAAATACCTGTAAATTATCTTGCATCAGGCTATCTGAACTTAGACTCCACACACCATACTCCGCAATGTCAATACCGTTACTCAGCAGTGACGAGTTCAGTACTACCGCGTGTCCGTCGCCGTGTGAGGCTGTTGAACACCATTACACCGATCGCTTTAATCAAATTGCCTTCCAATTCTTGGAACATCTTCATATTCGTGCCAAAGGCGGCGTTTGCTTCATTAACAATGCGATCGGTTGCCGCATCGTCAAGGGGTAATTCATCCAAAATTTGGCGATACTTTGCTTTGAATCCCTTCTCATCAGGAATTTCTGGAAACTCATAAAAAGCTGTTCCTTGCCCATCAGACAAATTCATCGCCGTTACAGCAATGTTTTTGAGAATTTGTCCCCCAGATAAGTCGCCCAAGTAACGAGTATATGAATGAGCGATTAACAGTTCCGGTTCTGTGGCAGAGATTTCTCGGATGCGCTTTACATAAGCTTCACCTGCGGAAGATAGTTTGATTTGCTCTCTCCAGTTAGCACCAAAGTAATAACTCAGGTCTTGCTCTAAGGTAGACTTGCGGTTTAGCTGGGGAAAGTTGATTTTCGAAAGAATTGGGTGCTGGCGATGCTTTTCCATTTCTTCTTCCATCGCTGAGTAGACGAAGTAGAAATTAGCAACTAGTTTCCGGTAAGAGTTTTTTTCTACTACTCCTTTTAAAAAGCACTTGACAAAACCTACATTTTCTGCCATTGTGTGGGCTTTCTTAGTGCCTACACGTAATTTGGTTGCTAAATTGCTGCTCATGCTAAATTTCTCAACTTTAAAAAGTTAACTGCCGAGTTTTAATTCACTAACGGCTAAAAATAGCCATTAAAACGTTACCTTAAAACTATTTGATGAGAATTTATATTAAAATTTTTTAAGCTGCGATGATTTTGTAGTTTTTTACACAGCAATAAAAGTACGGTAATATAACTTTACATTCTGATGCTTTGATTTTCTGTTGTTATAAGCTAACTTTCGCTTTCATTATTAGTTTTACCAAAGAATATCCATAATGAAATCTAAGTAATATTCCTTACATTGTATTTCTTGTTAATAGCATTGCAAAACGTGAACTGAATACAGATAAAAATCAAGACTCAAGTTAATGGCATAAAAGAAATAATTAGCTAAAATGTGGAGACTTTACTAATAATGTAAAAACCAATACTGGCTTCATGAAATATTTACAATTAGAGAGTTCGTAATTCAGTATAATTACGTAAAAAAGGCTGGATTTAGAATGAATTTCTAAAGAGAAAAAGCATGTCAAAATTGCTGAATAAAGTCTTAAGTGCTATTTTTCAGTGTGATTGTGTGGAGTGTTTAAATATATGGTTTCATCTATAACTCGGATACCAGGCATTCCTGGAGATTCTCCTTCCGAAGCTGAAGGATTGGGCAAAGCGATTGAAAGCAGTTTTGGACTGAATTTAATCCCACTACCGGCAAATGCTTTATTTGGTACAGATGGGATTCGCGGGCGAGTCGGAGAATTGCTGAATGCGCCCTTAGCTTTGCAAGTTGGTTTTTGGACGGGGATTGTTTTACGTAACCATGCTACTCAAATAGGGCCAGTCATTCTCGGACAGGACTCTAGAAACTCCAGCGATATGCTAGCAATGGCTTTGAGTGCAGGGTTAACAGCAGCAGGATTAGAAGTTTGGTATTTGGGATTATGTCCCACTCCTTGCATTGCCTATCTCACCAGCATCAGTGATGCGATCGGTGGAGTAATGATTTCTGCCAGCCACAATCCCCCAGAGGATAATGGAATTAAGGTTTTTGGCGCAAATGGTGGAAAGCTACCGCAAATATTACAGGCAGAAATAGAAGCTGGGCTACGTGGGAAAATATCACCGATCGCTAAAGTCAGTAATTGCGGACGGCATTACTCACGTTTTGAGTTAGTGGGGCATTATGGCGAGGCGTTAAAAAAACCTTTAAATGGTGGCCTCAATCTTGAGGGAATGAAGATTGTTTTAGACTTGGCGTGGGGTGCAGCAGTCGGGTTAGCACCATCAGTATTTACAGAAATGGGGGCAGAAGTGATCTGCTTGCATAACGAAGCAGATGGCGATCGCATTAATGTCAACTGCGGTTCCACTCATTTAGATATTCTTGCCGCCACAGTCCAAGAACACAACGCCGATATCGGCTTTGCCTTCGATGGCGATGCCGATCGCGTCTTAGCAGTAGACAATACTGGCAGGCAAGTTAACGGCGATTACATTCTCTACCTGTGGGGACGGCATTTACAAAAAAACCAACAACTACCAGACAACCTGATTGTATCTACAGTCATGGCCAACTTGGGCTTTGAAAAAGCTTGGCAACAAATTGGTGGTAAATTAATTCGTACCGCCGTTGGCGATCAATACGTACAAGCCGAAATGCAGCGAACTGGGGGAATGTTAGGCGGCGAACAATCAGGTCATATTCTTTGCCGTCATTATGCTGTAACTGGAGATGGCTTGTTAACAGCCTTGCATATAGCAGCTTTGGTGAAAGAAGCGGGTGTTTCCCTAGCAGAATTAGTAGATCAAAGCTTCCAGACATATCCGCAAATCTTGCGGAACGTGCGAGTTACAGATCGCGATCGCCGTTTGGGATGGGAAGATTGCGAACCGGTACAACAAGCGATCGCTCTTGCAGAAGCGGCAATGGGTGATTCTGGTAGAATCTTGGTTCGCGCCTCTGGTACAGAACCAGTAATCAGAGTCATGGTAGAAGCCGCCAATGCCGAACTTACCAACTACTGGACAAATGAATTAGTTTCAAAAGTCCAGCAACATCTGATGGACTAAGTTAGCTATTATCTCAGCTTTTAACAAACGCCAATTTTCCGTCACAGCTTCTACAAATTAACCAGCCTTGGTTATCTGTAGAAGCTGTGACATTTTTATTTGTATTGTTATATAATATCCGCCTAATTAATTATCAAAAAGCTCACCACGTCATCACATCAGTCTGAACGTGTTATTATTTACTTCGAGATTCTTCGCTATAAAACTCATATTTAATTTTTGAACAAATTCAGCAATACTCAAAAATGCTTCTTTTACTATTGCCTCTTAAGCAAATTAACTTTAAAAATCAAAGCAGATTCCTAAACTTTATCCAAGGATAATATCATGCTTGTTTTTGTTATCCCACTTAAAAGTGCAAAATTTTCCAATTCCTGGGAACGTGTTACCCAATTATTTGAAAGGTGCATTAAATCAGTTTGCAATCAAACCTCACTTAACTTTCACGTTATTGTTGTTTGTCACGAAAAGCCAAAAATCGAATTCACCCATTCTCATATTACATACCTTACAGTTGATTTTTCTCCTCCCAACGAGACTAACCCTGTAGCAAAAGGAGACACAGATAAAGGGCGTAAAATCCTGAAAGGATTAATTTATGCTCAAAAATTTTCTCCGACTCACACTATGGCAATTGATGCTGATGATTGTGTCAGCAAAAAATTAGCCCAATTTATTCAACAACATCCTGATTCAGATGGATGGGTTATTAACAAAGGTTATAAATATCAAGAAGGTAGTAAATATGTATATATTAAAAGAAAGAATTTTTATAAGATGTGCGGTAGTTGTAACATTATTCGCTACGACCTGAACTATTTGCCCGAAAGCGCAGAGTATAATCGTGGCTACGGATACTATAGATA
>NZ_JACKZS010000013.1 GCF_014222285.1 Nostoc sp. UCD121 | reverse complement strand
GCCCCTTTGGTTATCGTAACAATGACTGATTAGGCGTTAACTCGCTCTCAAAACGGCTGTAAACAACTTGGGTTGGATACCAAGAAGAAAACCAGTACAAATCTTGAATAACTTTGTCAGAATTGCTCGCGTCTGTGAACTCAAAGTGAACCAGCCCTAAATTATTCAATCCAACTACTTCTCGCCCTTCCTGAAACCAACGAAATTTCCAAAACATCAGAGGTTGTAACCATTTCCACTTAGCATTTTCTGCTCGTTTCCAGGGAGCTATCAAAGATAATATATCTGCTGTGCAGGTAGAAGTCTGAAAAGTGTTTCGAGGTATCCATTCCAGCACACAATGCCAGTCAGAGTTAGTTAACATCTGGCGATTATGGTGTAATTGTTTCGCAGAAACTTCTACCATATTGGGTGGGTTACTCCACCCAATCCAATGTCGCACCTTTTCGGGTAGTAGCCAATCTTTCAATCGTGTATGAATCAGCCGCGTCAAAATCTCTTCATTCTTCAATGCACTAGCGGTTAACTGCACCAATACAGATTGCAATTTGGAATGGGTGCGTGCATAAGACAAGTGAGCAACAGAACTGTAGTGGATATCTCCAGATAGAATAATGACTTGTTGACGTTCTTCAAACAAGGTAGTGAGGAATTTCGCCAGTGCTTCCACATTAATGTTCCAAGCATCTCCAACATCAGTTGAAAAAACTTTCTCGCGTTGTAAATGCCAATGATGAATCCAATCAATTACTTGTAGACCAAATACATTAGTGGGCGCAATCACAAATGTATTTTGAATCTGAGTTTGTTCCGCTACTTGTTGTAAAGGTAAAACTAATTGTTGCTCAAAGGCTTTTGGACACAATAGCATCGGTGGTGCAATTGGTTTTTGATCGGCTGGATAACCTCGCCAAGTGCGTGTATCCAGCACAATTACTTCATGGCAATCGCTTCTGACTATATAGTGCCAAGTGAGTGCTTCAGGATCGCGATCCAAAATAAATACCGAACCGTCTCGGACTAAAATTGGTAAACCTGTGGCAGGATCGTTGGCTGGCATACCGACATAACGAGCGATCACATCATCAGCCTTTGCATCCTTCCCTTGAGAAGCTGACCAAGCTTGTGCAGCCACCAACAGCTTTTCACCGGATTTACCTTCTGTAAATTGCCCTGGTGTATTGCCCCATCCTTGAAATACCGTGTAGGCTAACAAGGCATTTTGGACTATTCTTCGCCCCAAGGGACGACCCAGCACCCGCAAACACCAAGCTTGATTTAAGTTCCAGTCATCACTTACATCATGGTCATCAAAGATGGTGTAAGTGGGAATATTAGCAAGGGCGCGACGCACTTTCCAGAGGGTATAAATGAATTGGCGCAAATGCCAAACTGCTTGGTTCCAGTCTTTGATAGCATGGCGATCGCGCGTTACTTGGTGTCCTTGAGGAAATGCGGCTGGCCAGCACACTGGCGACCAAGCTAGTAAATAAGTAGCGTAATATTCACCTAGGCTGAAAAGATGACTGTTAACTTTCTCCGATTTATTATGTAATCCTGCGGTCAAACCAGCTTGATTTGTCGCAACATCAGCCCGCTCTCCAGGGGGTAGCTGCTGGGGAGTGCAATAAACTCCATTCATAGGAAGTTTTTCTTCCCAACCCAAAAGGGCATCACCAAGAGTAGTGGCAACCCACAACGACGGATCTGCTACATCATCTCCGTAAATCTGATCTCCGGTAAGGAATAGCTGGTGAGGGCGATGTTGGGGTTGATTCGCTGAAGCCTCAATCAAACTATCAAGAATCGGCAGTGCATCAAACCCATGACCATGAGGTTTACGGCAGGAAGCATGGGCAATTTGCAAATCTTGAAGACGGTTTGGCGGCAAAACAAAGGTCGGTTTTTGATGAGCGAAGTAGCTGATGCTGACTGTAGGAGAAGAGTTTGAACATAATGCTTGTTGCATTTGCCGAGTTTGGTCAGCAGCAGTAAGCTGGAGATCGTAAGCATAGAGGCGATCGCTAGTTAGGCGATATCCAACCGGGGATCGAGCCGTTATTGCAACTACATGAAGATACTTACCCAGAGCAAAGCTAGAGCGTTCTCCCTCTAATAAGCAATTTCCTAGCGTTTCACCATCATTTGTTGTTTCATAAACCTTAAGTTCTACCTTACAAGACTGTTTTAGAGCCACCCATACCGTTACTGACTCTGGTTCAGTATGTTTTAGGATTGGCCCCGCCAAAATTAGCGGCAGTTGTTGTAAAAACTCGTCCCCAGCTTGGTATTTCATTGCAAACAGTTGACAAATGGTGGTGTTTTAGATGATGTTGCTTTATTTATATAATCCAATCACCAAATGGGGACGAGTGTTTCGCCAGTCCTCAATCTGACATATCCATGATGAGCTATTGCTAAACTGTAAAATATGCTTATAAACTGCAAAACCATCTGCCTTGAAAACAGACAGTATATTTTATCGCATCTTTCAAAGCTTACCCAGCACCTTCTTTGAACTCATTAACCAACCCCCGTCACTAGCCAGTGCTTACCAATTTTCATCAGTTGAAGTCAAACAACTGGCATTTAGAATTGATGGCGTATTTTTACCTGATACTCCAGAGTTACCGATTTATTTTGCGGAGGTGCAATTTCAACTCGATAAAAAAATTTATTCCCGTTTATTCGCCGAAATCTTTAATTATCTCGACAAAACTGAATTAACTAACAACTGGCGGGGTGTCGTCATCTTCCCCAATCGCAGCGTTGATACTGGAGATACAGAGAGATATGCAGAATTACTGAACTCACAACGAGTTACTTGCGTTTACCTAAACGAGTTAAGCTCAATTCCCACATCATCAATCGGGATTGAGACAGTCAAACTAATCATCGAACCAGAATTAATTGCAACAACGAAAGCTATAGAGATTGTCAACAGCGCCCGAAAAGAAATTCTCAATACCGCCCAGCAGAGGGAAATTATACAATTAATAGAAACGATACTAATTTACAAATTGCCGCGCTTGAGCCGGGAGGAGATGGGAAAAATGTTTGGATTAAGTGAGTTAAAGCAAACTAAATTTTACCAAGAAGTTTTTGAAGAGGGTAAAGAAGAAGGTAAAGAAGAAGGCAAGTTAGAAGGAAAGCTAGAAGGGAAACTAGAAGGCAAGCTAGAAACAATACCTCAGCTATGGGCGTTAGGATTGAGTATTGAACAGATAGCCCAAGCGTTAGGTTTGGATGAAGAAGTTGTTAGGCAAGCTGTACAACCGAAATCATAAAATGATCTAGAGTACCCAAAATGGTTTGCTAGTTTTGGCAATTTTCTTATAGTCAGGATATTTTGGGGGACGGGCGAGACACCCATCCCATAAGAGTCATTAATTTAATTAATTCTGAGCGATACCTTCTTGACGCGCTGCTTGTTGCACAGCAGCAGCAACAGCATTGACGACTCGCTCATCAAAGACTGAAGGAATAATATGTTCCCGAGCCAAATCTGAAGGCTTGACTAAAGAAGCGATCGCACTTGCGGCTTCTAAATACATTGTGGTGGTAATTGTCTTTGCCCGACAATCTAAAGCACCACGGAATACCCCAGGAAAAGCTAGGACGTTATTGATTTGATTGGGGTAATCACTGCGACCGGTGGCGATAACAGCAACATCTTGACTAATTAATTCTGGCTGAATCTCTGGAATGGGATTTGCCATTGCAAACACAATTGGATCTTTCGCCATTGAATGCACCATCTCTGGTGTCAAAACTCCCGGTGCGCTGACACCAATAAATACATCTGCCCCTTGCATTGCACCCGCTAGTGTACCTTGAGCTTTCACGGCAAATTCGAGTTTTTCTTCTGTCAAATCGGCACGACTGGTAGAGATAATCCCCTTAGAATCGCACATCCAGATTTTTTCTGCCCCAGCTTTACGGAGTAACCGCGCGATCGCTACTCCCGCCGCCCCAGCACCGTTAATCACGATGCGGATTTCTGCCATTGCCTTATTTACGAGTTTTAGAGAGTTAAATAACGCTGCTAAGGTGACAATGGCCGTACCATGCTGATCGTCATGAAAAACGGGGATATCTAACTCATCGCGCAATCTCTTTTCAATTTCAAAGCAGCGAGGTGCAGCGATATCTTCTAAATTCACACCCCCAAAAACTGGCGCGATATTCTTCACTGTCTGGATAATCTCTTCTGTATCTTGGGTTGCCAGACAGATGGGAAAAGCATCTAGCCCCGCAAATTCCTTGAATAGCATTGCCTTGCCTTCCATGACTGGCAGAGCAGCAGCTGGGCCGAGATTCCCTAATCCCAAAACGGCACTACCATCGGTAACAATAGCAACAGTGTTTTGTTTGATGGTTAACTTGTAAACTTCCTCTGGATCTTGAGCGATCGCTGTACAAATTCGACCGACACCAGGCGTGTAAGCCATTGCCAAATCGGATACACTCTTCAAGGGAATTCTGCTAGTAATGCTGATTTTGCCACCGCGATGCAAATTAAAGGTGCGATCGTAGACACTGAGTAACTTGATATCTGGTAATGCTTTCACTGCTTGCACAATGGTTTCAGCATGTTCGGTACTAGCAGCATCAACGGTAATATCGCGGGTGGACTCTTTGCGGGTTTGCTCGATTAAATCAATTTGACCGAGATTACCGCCAGTGCTTGCGATCGCCTGGGTTACTGACGCTAACATCCCTACACGATTGGGAATCTGCAAGCGCAGTGTCAAACTAAAACTAGAATTAGGAGTTAGGTTTGCCATGTTGATTTTGGATTTTAAGTTTTAGATTTTATATTGAATTGAGACGAAAACTAAAATTTGAGATTTGTAGTCAGTACAAACATCATGAATGTAAACTCTTGGGATCAGCTTCAGTAGTTAGTTTCTTGACTGTTTACGATTTTGATAATTATTTTTATTGATACCAATGCATTTACTAATATGAATGAGTCACAATTTAGTAATTGTACCCAAATACACTAGATATTTTTTAATATTTTATCTTTATAAGTTTTTGTATCATTTAATACGTGTTTGTAGCGTTTCTAAGCTAAACACTCACAAACTTCGCGTGTTCTTGTGAATTTAACCCTTGTTTCAGCACTGCTAAAAATTTCGTCATATCCCCTGTAATTAAACCTCGTCTACCTTGAGAACCGTAGTTTTGTAGGTTGGGTGCAGCGTTAGCGTAACCCAACATAAATAAGGTAGTAATGTTGAGTTGCATTTCACTCCTCACCCAACCTACATCAATATATATATCTTTTAAAAAACTCTAGATTTCAACATAGATGAGGTTTAGTGAGTTAAGAGTTAACCACAAACCTGGAAATATCTTACTTTTTATTAGGCATTGCTGTATAATAACGCTCAAATTTGTGGCAGGTTAAGCGATCGCCACTTTCTAAGGGAGGGATGGAAGCGTTATTATTTAAGCCATGTTCTACAGAAGCCGCCATTACCTGATTCCTCATCCACAGGAGTTGTACCTTGAATTTAACATAGTGAAGCTTCATGTTTTCGAGAAGTCGGCAAGAGTACGTCTACGCAGGCAAGAAGTTTCTTAATGTAACTGTCTATACTAAAATTGGATAATTCTAGGGAATATATCCTGTCCAAACTTGTTTGGCAGGGTTAGACAGTGGGTTTTTCTAATGAAAAAATTTCTGAGATACCTGGGTTTAGGTTTGCTATCTACCTTTTTGACTTCTACTCCCGGATTGGCGGCTGAACGCATTAGCTTTTTTTATCCACCCTTCGGCGAATTCTCGTTGTCGGTGGACTCGCTAGAAACTTTTGCGAAAGTTGGGAAAATCGATAAAGATTTTTCATTTTATGCTAGCCGTGCTACTCCTCAACAACTCGCTCAACTGCGGGATCTGCTCCAGCAAAGGTTCAATATCACTCCTACTTTAGTATCTCAAGTCACTTACTCACCCATCGGCGAGGAAGTAGTGCAACAACTAGGAAAATTACTCCTCACTGAGTCTCGACAGAATGGCTTCTATGCCATACGTGCTTCTTTGATTTTGGCTGCTGCCGATCACGAGGGTTTAACGGTGGTGAATTTGCTGCGGAAATTTCCTAGCAATACTATGCGGGTGAATTTCACAGAAGGGTTAAGGATAGTTGATGACTTGTCACAATTGCTCAAGAAAAAGGATGAAGTTGTAGCTTCTCTTCAAAAAGAAGCGATCGCTCAAGCAGCCAATTCAACTGTTGACTTCTCAAAACAACCAGATTTGCGATCGCCAGGAAAATTCCGTTGGCAGAAAAAAAGCCTGGAGTTAAATGACATTTCTCGCTCACGCCGTCTACCGGTAGATATCTATTTACCTACAACTCAAAACTCAGAACCCACAGATCAGAATTCTCCGTCTCCTCCCTTTCCCCTGATTGTCATTTCTCATGGTCTTGCTTCAGACCGCTCCACCTTTGTCTACCTGGCTGAACATCTAGCATCATACCGTTTTGCTGTTGCTGTACTAGAACACCCTGGTAGTAATGCCAAACGTTTTCAGCAATACTTTGCGGGTTTGGCAAGTCCACCAGAACCAGAGGAATTTATCAACCGATCTTTGGATATCAAGTATCTTCTCGATGAACTCCAGCGTCTAGAAAAATCTGATCCCACTCTCTACGGAAAACTCAATTTTCAGCAAGTTGGGGCGATTGGCCAGTCTTTTGGTGGTTATACCGTTTTGACTCTAGCAGGAGCAACGATTAACTTTGAGCAACTGCGCCAAGAATGTAATCCCAATTATTCATCCTTTAATTTGTCGCTGTTGTTGCAGTGTGAAGCAACTAAGTTACCCCAAAAAAATTATCAACTCAAAGACGATCGCATCAAGGCAATCATGGCGATTAATCCGATTGACAGCTTAGTTTTGGGTGAGAGCGGAATCAGTCAAATTAAAATGCCTGTAATGCTGGTAGCAGGTAGTCAAGATATTTTCGCCCCACCTGTATTTGAGCAAATTCGCCCCTTCACATGGCTTTCTGATCCCAATAAGTACCTGGTTTTGATTGAAAACGCCACCCACTTTTCAGCGATCGCAGAACCTACTCCTGAAAATGATATCTTACCTGTGCCACCTGCCTTACTGGGCCCCGATCGTGATGCTGTTTATTCCTATCTCAATGCCCTCAGCGTCGCTTTTATGGAAACCCATCTCCTCAACCGCCCTGAATACCGTTCATATTTGCAGCCATCTTATGCCACATTTATCAGTAAAGAGCCGCTTAATCTCAGTATTTTACAGTCGTTATCGATAGCTCAATTTAATCAAATCTGGAGTGCGTCAATTCCCCAGTCAGCCAAACTATCAAATCCTCAACCTACCCCGCGTTAGTTAAGCTGTTAAGTCTTTAATTTGCACATTGAGATCGCAGGGGGGCAGGGAGCAAGGGAGAGGGTTTACAGCTTGTAATACCATAAAAATGATGCAATTTAAATGACGATTAGCTTATGACTGGGAGCATCGTGAAAAGACGATTACGTAAATATACGTAGGTGAAGTGGAAGACAGAATATTAGAACTTACAGCAAGATCCCCACCTTATGCCAGAAGCCGGGGATCTTGTTATTCAGGAATGGTTTAAATTAACAACACTACAAGTCTCAAAGATTACTTTGATAAACTCAAAGCTAAACCCAAAGAAATTACTATTTACATTAAAGTTTCAGCAGATAAAACGCTGTTGTAATTTGCATTAAAAATGATGTATTAGCGCTCTTGTATTATTTAAATAAATACAACCTCAGAAGCCTTTATTTTCAATAAATCAGTAAATATGCTGATAGAAATCTGCGCGTTAATCAGTAACTCTAACTATTGCAAGCATAAACTCAAATTCTATATGTCTTTTTTGTTCCTAACAGATGAATTAGATATAACAATTGCCTAAAAAAAGCCTATTTGTCAGGAAAGTGAGATATTTCTACTGAGGGATTTATAAAAACTTATTTAATAAAATATTTTATATATATATGCTTGTCGTTAAGAAGAATTAAGAAATCCTTATTAAAGAATATTGCAATACCTTGATTTAATTGCTAACGTGTGTATGACAACGATGCTGATGAACGCTCTGATCTAGGAGAAATAAAATCTATGAGCTATAGCCATTCAGCCAAGTGTGTTAGGCTTTGACGGGTTAAAAACAAGAAATTTCTGCCTCGTATAGACAATTATGAGGGATTGCAGATTAACCAAGAAATATCTCGTTGCCAAAGGCTTAATTTCAGTTTGATTTCAATTGCAATAGATTATTTGTCTTACTTGATGCCGACAAGCAAGTAACTCTTGATTGTGTATATCGGCAATAACCAAGAGGTTGGTAAGACTTAGATTTTGGAGGATAAAACCAATGGAGATTCAAGGTAAAGTTGCTCTGATTACAGGGGCTTCGCGTGGGATTGGACGAGCGATCGCTCTTGAGCTAGCGCAAGTCGGCATTAAGCGACTGATATTAGTAGCACGCGATCGCCAAAAGTTAGTTGAGGTAGCTAACGAAATAGAGGCGATGGGAACACAAACTGCGATCGTGCCATTAGATTTGACGCAGACAATTGAAGTAAATATCGCTGTTGCCCAACTGTGGCGCAATTTCGGACAGATTCACCTGCTGGTTAATTGTGCGGGTGTCGCATACCAAAGCTCGTTTTTGCAATCTAAGATGCCTCAAGTTCAAGAAGAACTCTCTGTGAACTTGTTAGGGATGTACAACCTCACTAGTTTGATTGCCCGACGTATGGTCAGCCAAAGGCAAGGGACAATCGTTAATGTATCGAGTCTGATGGGGAAGGTGGCAGCACCAACAATGGCGACTTACTCAGCTACTAAGTTTGCCATCTTAGGATTTACCCAAGCTTTGCGCCAAGAACTAGCTGAACACAATATCCGAGTGATTGCATTACTGCCTACCCTGACAGACACAGACATGGTGCGCGACTTAAAATTATTTCGCTGGGTGATCCCCATGACTCCCCAGGAAGTGGCTAAAGCACTCGTCACCGGAATGCAAAATGATTCACCAGAAATTTTAGTCGGCTGGCAGAGTCATTTAGCCGTATTGTGTCAACGCCTTGCCCCTTGGTTATTAGAGCTAATTTTACGAATCGCAACTCCACCAGCGCCAAGAAAACAACAGCCTGCTGAAAGACTCAACAAGCTGATCCCGAAACTGAATTTTTTAACCAGAATCCATCGTTTCGGTGATTTGTTCTTGTCAAGAACATGATTTCTCGCGTGTCTGCACATAAATCCTAAATTTTTTAGTGCATCGCTTACCCTACTGGGGTCAATTGCCTTTAGCTAAAAGGTAAAAACGGAAATACCCGATCGTATAAAACAGATTGACTGCAATTAGCAGTCCTTTACCCCAGTAGGTTCGTGTGGAAGGAAATAGATAAATAGTTGCCCCTAGAACTAAGAGGGTTTCTAGCAAAGCTGCGATTGAGCCATAATGATTTGAGTCCCAATAAGAAACAGGGCTGATAAAACGGTAATTACTAAAGGGAAAAAAGTGTCGGTGAGCGTCGTTGTTATGGACTGGTAAATCTAAAAGAGAATGTAGCACCATACTGACGAAGCCAACTTTAATCAACTGCCAACTCCAGATATGGGCAATCAATATTCCCAGCAGCGCTAGTGGAATTGAATGAAACGTACTGACCATAGCTTGCCAAAAAGGTTGATAATAAACTTCTGACCAAATCTGGCGGGTCGGCAGATGGTAAACAAACTTCATTAAAAAGTAGAACACAAAGATGGGAATATCTGGTAAGACTGCGCCGATGATAATTGCCGGACTTGCCTGAGTTCGCAATTGTTGATTGAAAATCAGCAAGTTGAGAATAGCGTGACTTGGAGTATTCATTGTATATACGCTGAGTTAAGTATTATTAAATACAAACGCAAGTTTTCTAGATATAACTCATATTGGAGCAACCAGAAATGCTTTCCTTCCCTACTACTCTCAGCAGTTTGCCCGAAATCATTGATGGCTTGCCGAATATTTCTGGTTGGGAAACAGAGGTTCTCTCTGTAGTTAACCACGATCAGCCAGTATTTTTACCAACAACAAATATCTGCCTAGAAGACGTAAATGCTGTGTTTGCGATCGCCTTACACATGCACCAGCCAACTATACCTGCTGGAAATGGCGGTACACTGATCAGCAATCTGCAATATATGTTTGAACATCCCAACGAGGGGGATAACCACAATGCAGATCCTTTTGCATATTGTTACAGCCGCATGGGAGATTTGATCCCCGAACTTGTCAGTCAAGGTTGCAATCCCCGTGTGATGTTGGATTACTCAGGTAATCTTTTGTGGGGATTGCGGCAAATGGGACGCGGTGATGTTCTCGATAACCTCAAACGGATCACTTGCGATCGCACCTACCAACCTTATGTAGAATGGCTGGGTACAATGTGGGGTCATGCAGTTATTCCTTCCACACCCATAGCAGATATTAAATTGCATATCATTGCATGGCAACATCACTTTGCAGCAATTTTTGGCTGGGAAGCACTAGCGCGAGTCAAAGGATTTTCGCCCCCAGAAATGCACCTCCCAAATCACCCTGATGCTCTCTTTGAATTTGTGAAAGCGCTGAAAGAATGTGGATATCGCTGGCTACTCGTTCAAGAACATTCTGTAGAAACTCTTACTGGCCAATCTCTCACTTATAAACATTTACCACATCGTCTAATTGCCCGTAATTCTCAAGGCGAAACAATTAGCATCACAGCTTTAATTAAAACTCAAGGTTCGGATACTAAATTAGTTGCTCAGATGCAGCCTTATTATGAAGCGAAAACATTATCTAAACAACAAATTGGTAGTGTTTTTGTTCCACCAATAGTTAGCCAAATTGGAGATGGTGAAAATGGCGGTGTGATGATGAATGAATTTCCGAGCGCGTTTAAACAAGCTTGGCGGGATATGGTCAATAATGGCGGAGGAAAATCAGGTGTTGTTGGAATGTGTGGTACAGAATATTTAGAATTTATCGAAGCTGCTGGATGCAAACCTGAAGACTATCCAACTTGTCAGCCAGTGGGACAACATCAGATTTGGGAGAGAGTTTCACCAGATAATTGCCAACCCGAAGCTGTAGAAAATGCGATTCAAGGATTAAAGCAAATAAACTCTAATTTTCATCTAGATGGAGCCTCATGGACAAATCATATCAGTTGGGTCAAAGGATATGAAAATGTGTTGTCTCCTATGTATCAATTAAGTAGTTCATTCCATCAAAAATTTGATCAATTAGAGCAACTTAATTCAGCAGAACCTGTTACCAGACAATCTCACTATCGTAACGTTCTTCTACATAACCTGTTGCTGCAAACCAGTTGTTTTCGTTATTGGGGACAAGGTGCTTGGACTGATCACGCACGGGAAATTTACCAACGTGGCGAAAACTTATTGCAGATGAATTGAAGAAGAACTCAGGAGTCAGAATCAATACCTTTCTGCGAGACGTTACGTGTAGCGTCTCGTAGAGAAAGATGCCAAGAATTCGTCGAGTGTGTGTAAGTCTTACTAAATTCTGACTCCTGAATTCTGTTTCGATAAAAAATCAGGTGAATTGAGATTTAGTTCAAGTAAGTGGGAAATCTAAGTGTAGATTGCTGGGTGCTGAGATCCAAATTGGATCAGCTACCTGGGATTAAAACTTACAATGAGGTAGTTGTGTTTCGAGTTGTTGTTGGCCATAGCGACGATCCTGATTCTCAAAATGCGATCGCAGAAGTTCTTCAAGAATGTAGCCGTTCTCTTGCAGCCTGCCTTCCTCAAGCTGGAATTTTATTCACTGCTATAGATTTTGACCATGCGTTAATTTTGCAATGCATCCAGAATGCTTTTCCCGGAATTGAGTTGATTGGTGGAACGACAAATGGAGAAATCTCTTCAATTCTAGAGTTTCAACAAGATTCTCTGACCTTAATGCTGTTTGCTAGCGATGAAGTGGAAATTCACTCAGGTATTGGCCGAGGAGCATCCAAAAATCCAGCCCTTGCAGCCCAAGAAGCGATCGCCCAAGCTAAGGCAAAGAGTGCATCTGTACCACAATTGTGCCTTACTTTCCCAGATAGTCTAACCAGCAATGGGGTTTTAATTTTAGAAGCTTTAAAACAAAGCCTCGGAGAGCATATTCCCATCATTGGGGGAATGACTGCCGATGACTATACCTTTGACAAAACCTACCAATTCTTCCAAGGTGAGGTATTGAGTGATTCAATTCCAGTGCTGCTATTCTCTGGAAAACTACTATTTTCTCACGGAGTTGCCTGTGGTTGGACTCCCATTAGTCAACGTAGCCGTGTAACTAAAGTGGATGGAAACGTCGTCTATGAAATTGATGGACAGCGTGCCTTAGATTTCTATCAGCATTATCTCGGTGAAGAAAGATTTGCATCCAATTATGCAATCCATGCCCTGGCAGTTTTTGAGGATCAAAATCATTTCTATTTACGCGCACCCAATGGCTACGATCAACAGTCTGGTAGCGTGAAGTTTTTTTTAGATATTCCTGAACAGGCCGTTGTACAAATCACCGATGCAACTCGTGACAATATTTTGTTAGCCTCTGAGACATCTTTGAAAAATGCTCTTGCCGATTATCCTGGTGTTGAGCCAACAGCAGCGTTGCTGATTTCCTGTGCAGCCCGTCGGCGAATTCTGGGAACTCTGACTAGAGAAGAATATCAGCTTGTTAAAACTCATTTACCAAAGGCATTACCCTGTTGTGGTTTCTATGCTTATGGTGAAATTGCTCCTTTAGTGGGTGGAGGCCAAACCCAATTTCATAACAAAACCTTTGTCACACTGTTAATAGGAACAAAATGAGTTGTGTATGGATAACCAAGACAATTCCATACAGATGCAAGAGTTAGAAAAGACCAACCGGATCTTGCGGAAAAAGCTGGAACGCTGCGAATCTGAACGCCGCCAGCTAGAAACTGACATTTGCACAAAGGAATTTTTACTCAAGAAAGTCATTTGTGAGTTGGAAGATTCTCGCACAGATTTGCAGCACAGAGGCCAAGAGTTAGAAAATACGTTAGATAGTTTGCATCAAATGCAAGCTCAAATGATTCAAAGCGAAAAGATGTCTGCGCTGGGTCAAATGGTGGCAGGGATTGCTCATGAAATCAACAATCCCGTTAGCTTTATTTACGGAAATATCAGCTATATTAGCCAATATATTCATGACTTACTGCGACTTGTCCAGCTTTATCACCGTTACGTCCCCAACCCACCCCCTGAAATTCAAACCGAACGCAAAACCATCGATTTAGAGTTTCTAGAAAAAGACGCGATTATGGTATTGCATTCAATGAATATCGGGACGGAGCGGATTCGAGAGATTGTGCTGTCACTACGTAACTTCTCGCGCCTGGATGAAAGTGAGTTCAAAGCCGTAGATGTTCATGAAGGCATCGACAATACTTTGATGATTTTGCAACACCGCCTTAAAGCCACTGACAAAAGCCCAGTCATTCAGATCATCAAAGACTACGGTAATTTATCTCATGTAGAATGCTGCGCCGGACAGATCAACCAGGTGTTTATGAACATTCTAGTAAATGCGCTCGATGCTCTCGAAGAATTCAATGCTAAACGAACTTATCAAGAAATCCGCGATAATCCCAGTACCATCACGATTCGTACCTCTGTCGTTGATTCGCAATGGGTAAAAATTGCGATCGCTGACAATGGATCTGGGATTCCCGAATCAATTCAAAAAAAGATTTTCAACCCCTTCTTTACAACAAAACCTGTCGGTAAGGGCACAGGAATGGGAATGGCTATCAGCTATCAAATTATCACCGAAAAACATGGCGGCAAGTTAGAATTTTTTTCTACACTGGGAAAAGGAACGGAGTTTGTAGTTCAAATTCCTATCCAGCAACAAGTTTAGTCATTTGTCATTGGTCTTTGGTCTTTGGTCTTTGGTAATAATGACTTCGGTTTCTCTATGGCTTTTTATGAAAATGATAGTGAGGTATTAGCGAGTTTACGAGCATTGCAAATGCAGAAATGTGGTTCAAAGAAGGGGTGTTTTCGTAGCCGTGCGATGAGTTGAAATTCATAATTCTTAATCAATCAAAGCAAAGGTAATAAAATTTCAAATTCTGTACCTATACCAATCTGGGAATGGAAATTTAATTTACCGCCATGTCTCACAGTTATAATGCGATAACTTACTGCTAAACTAGTATTTTTACTATTCTTTGTTTCCAGAGAAAAAGACTCCATAATTTGCTGTTGCAATTCTTGAGACATTCCAGGGCCATTGTCAGCAATGCGAATTAATACCCAACGAGAATCTGGTGCATTTGGATTGCTTGCTTCTTGCGAAATTACTTCTGTAGTAATCTCAATCCGAGGTTTTTGAACAGTATTTTTATCTTCTAAATGTAACTGTTGCCTAACCGCTTCATTGAGCAAAATATCTACAACTTCGCTGAAAATATTCATTAAAACTTGGTTTAGCTGTCCTATAAAGCAATAAACTGGGGGTAGCTGACCGTAGTATTTGACTATTTCAATTTCTCCTTGAAGGCGGCTATTAATTAATAAAATAATAGTATCTATACTAGCGTGTAAATCTACTGGCTTTGGATAAAGCTCATCGATATGACAAAAATTTTGTAAACTAGTAACAAGCTTTTTTAATCTTTCCGCGCCAGTACGGATACTCGCAAGCGATCGCGACAAATCTTGTTCTAAAAAATCAAATTCAATATCTTCTTTAATCTGATTAATTGCCTGGGAAACTGATGGTAACTCTTGATCGTAAGCAGCTATTAGCTTGAGTAAATCTTGGCTGTAGGTGGAAACATAAGTTATGTTCCCCCAAATAAAACCCACTGGGTCTAAAATTTCGTGTGCTACGCCGTCTACCAAACGTCCCAGATTTGCCATTTTATCATTTTGAATCATTTGAGCTTGGCTGCGTTCATAGCGTACCAGATTGTCAATTCCTCGAATTTGCCAAGAAATAATATTCAATTCTTGGACATCTAACAATCTATAAGCCCCAGATTCTGTGTGTACTACAATTGGTTCTGCTAATAATTCTGGCGATCGCTTTAAGCTAAGTTGCATCGCTGTTAAAATCGATGTTGTATCAGCAAGCAGCAACATCGGTATCCGCGCATAGCTGTAGAGAACGGCTAATGGTTGCTCAACCAACAACTCTTGTCCATAAGGACGAATCAAAAATTCCAGCAGCCGCCGCCGCGAAATCATCCCAATGAGCCTTCCCTGTTCTACCAAAATTACCCCTGGTAGCAGGGGGTATTTTTCTAAAAAATTAGCCACTTCCATACCAGTGTGATTGATTTCCACTGCGAAATTGTACATTGGTAGTTCTTGGAGGGTTGAATCTAAACCCAGATCGCGATCGCTACCAAGAGACAAAAATGGCGGTGAGATTTGGTAACTAAATTCTTCTGACACTAGACACCCTGATTTTTACAAAGATTGGGTAAACAATAAGTTAATATTTTACATTCTGCCACCCTCGAAATCCGGTTTTGCTTTGGGTATCTAATAAGACTAGTGGTATATCAGGGTGAAAATTGTTCTCAGGCGGCGACAAGTAATTGGCGTGCGATTAATTAATGAAAGCAATTTAGACAAAAATTCAAAATCTTGGTGGTGAATATTTAGAGAGCGATGTCTACGACGGTCACTGAGCGCAGCCGAAGTGCGGGCTACGCCTACGCAAGCTAAACTAAAAATAATCTTTACGAAGAGTGCAAAGGTAGCGTTATGACCTCTGTAACCAATCCACCCAACGCCCTCACTCCTTTCCCTTTCCCGGATCATACTCAACTTCCTGAGTCCAATGGTACGTTCGTGAAAAATTGGCAAGAGCATCCCCAAAGCATCCTACTAACTGACTCGATTACACCTATCCTTAAACAATTAAATCCTGAAGGTGAATACTGTATAGGTCAAGACTTAGGCATTTACTGGCGCTTAACTGATCCCCCCGAAAAAGGCGCAGAAGCACCAGATTGGTTTTATGTACCGAATGTACCATTTTTGCTCAATGGGCAAACGCGACGTTCTTATGTCTTGTGGCGAGAGTTTATTGCCCCGTTGATTGTTTTAGAATTTGTCTCTGGGGACGGTAGTGAAGAACGGGATCAAACTCCTTTGAAGGGTAAATTTTGGATTTATGAGCAAGTTATTCGTCCTCCCTTCTACGGCATTTATGAAGCGAGTAAAGCCAACCTAGAAGTTTATCATCTGATTGAAGGACAGTATCAGATTTTACCAGCAAATGAACGAGGACATTATCCCATTGTTGCTTTGGGTGTTGAATTAGGTTTATGGCTAGGAGTTTATCAGAATGTGGAATTACCCTGGCTGCGTTGGTGGGATTTGCAAGGTAATTTGTTGTTGAATGGCGATGAAAGAGCCGAACAGGAATCTCAAAGGGCAGAACAGGAACGCCAAAGAGCAGAACAAGAATCCCAAAGGGCAGAACAGGAACGCCAAAGAGCCGATCGCCTAGCTGCCCAATTGCGATCGCTCGGCATTGAACCAGAAGCCTGATATTTTACTAAGAATTACGAATTAAAAAGGGCTGGTGTAAAAGAGTCATCTGTGGCTTAATTTGTTTAGACACAAATTTAACTGCTACCAGGGTAATCACGATGACAAATAAACCTCCTTCCGAACCGGAGTCATCCCAAAGAACTGCCCTTGGCTTTGATGAATTTATAGCCATTTTGGTTGCCTTCAGCACTGTCGGAGCAATTCTTTTTTGGTCATTGTCGCGCAGGGATTCTAGCTGGAATTTCAACGGGCTGCTGTCTTCTTCCACTCCGTCGCCTAGCGTTCAACCAAATCAAGTATTGCCTTCCCTTAATCCCAAGGTAGAACCAAATGTAGTCCCTAAGACAGTTTTGCCCTATTCTCCACCGGAGGCTGTTGTTGAACCCAAGACACCTTCATTGCCAACTAACAGCGCCCCTTCCCGTGCAGTGTTACCATCTGCTCAGGTAATTCCGACTCAACCCCCACAACTACAGACACCTGTACCCTCTTCAGCAGTACTTGAGTCATCAATTAAATCATCAGCGCTACCTTTAGTAACTCCAGCAAAGCAAAAATCTATTATTCCCCCGCCAATTGCATTTAACGATGTACCCACTAACTTTTGGGGTCGGCGTTTTATAGATGTTCTTTCTTCTCGTAGTATTCTCAAAGGATTTCCTGATTATTCTTTTAGACCAAATCAGTCTGTAAACCGCGCTGAATTTGCAGCGATTGTACAAAAAGCCTTTGACCAAGAACCGTCTAAGACTGCGATCGCATTTGAAGATGTACCAACAAAATTCTGGGCAACTCCAGCAATTGACCAAGCCATCAATGCCGGATTTCTCAAAGGTTATCCGAAAAAAACCTTCAAACCACAACAAAATATTTCACGAGTGCAAGTTTTGGTTGCCCTTGTTAGCGGGTTGAATTTGAAAGCGCCCACTTCACCAAATCAGATTTTAAGTGTCTATAAAGATGCTAAAGATATTCCACCTTATGCTATTAGCAAAATAGCTGCTGCTACAACCAATGGTCTAGTAGTTAACTATCCAAACCCACAAATTCTTGCTCCCAACAAAGTAGCTAGTCGGGCTGAAGTGGCGGCGATGATTCATCAAGCTTTAGTAAAACGGGGCAAATTGGAGGCAATTTCATCTCCAAGTATAGTGCGATTGCCCAGTACATCTCCAGAAACTTCGCGCACTCCCAAGGTTAAATTGTCTCCAGGAGGCTCACCTCAGCGATAATTCGTAATTCGTAATTCGTAATTAAACTAAGAGTCACAATAAGCTAACTCTAAGGATAGTAGCGTTATGGATCGGATCTAAATTCTCATCTATAACGTAATCACGAATTACGAATTGTTAATGAACTTGGCAGGGAATTTTAAGAGAAGTCTGAACGCCAACTTCCGGCATTCAGACTTCGGTGATTTGGAATTAGAGCGTATTCTTATCGAGGAGTACGTCTCATAGAGAAGCGATAATTAGATATTAAGCTTCTGGAATTTGTTTACCAACCACTTGTGATTTAAGAGTGGTGATTTCACTAGTTAACTCTTTCCTCGTTGAGGCTTTGAGTAAATAGCGGTAAACAAACCAGGCAGAGTAACCAATCCCTATCAACTCAAAAGTAGGTGCTACTAAAGGGATATCATTTAAAGCATCTAATATTGCCAAGAGTACTTTAACACCAACAATTGATCCTACAATTAAACCAACTGTTACCAGGGGTTGCTTATATTCATTAAAGAAGCTTCCCACATATTCTGGCAATGTTGCTAAAAATGTTGAAACTTGCTCCCCATATTTTAGCCATTCATCTTGAGACTGTGCGGGAGGCTGGAGTTTTGTGATGGTTCCCGTTTGGGTGTTGATCTCTGCCACTGTAGTTTCTTTGGATGCGGTTTCAGTAAAATCTTGTTCTGGCATTTTCACTCCCATTAATTTGACAGTTGAGTTTTTCTAATCTGGATAATTGCAACCAAAAGGCTGTTGGTTAGGTAATGCACAAGTGCATCAGTACAATTGGTTAAAGGGCACAAAAGGGTTTGAGTGTCCTTTAACTATAATTGCCCCGTAATATCTACTGCATCAACTACAAGGTAGACAGTCAGTAGGAGGATAGAATTCAGAAGGGAGTAGGATGTATTATAATCGTCCTCCTGAGTTCTTTTCTAAATCAACTGGAATCCTCTGGTTGTGATTATCTCATTCCGTGTCATTTGTTCATAATCGTACTAAATCTAAGTACAAATCAGGCAAAATCAGCCCACCTCTCATTTATATAAGCCTAAAAGCCGATTTTAGCCAATATTAAAGCTATCTTAAGCCGGGTTCGTCAATTAACGCATTCGTATTGATATTAATACGTAATAAAAGTTTTTGTGTATTCACATCGACTAGACTTTCAACCTATTTTATGATAAGCGTGCTGGTAATTGGGGATGAGGCAGAAATAACCTAATGCCCCATGCCCCATAATCAAACCTTTTGTTTTTTTCCTGATTGTATTAATTTTATAAGGAAGCAGTAAGGTAGACTGGTGGCTTACCTGATGTCAAGAACTAATTGCTATCAACTGTATATTGAGAAAAGTATTGTGGTAAGGAGAAGACGGTCTCAGAAAGGTCTTTAGTTCGGGAAATTATTTGTTACTGTTGAAAAAAGTGAATTCGGTTCGCTGTCAGTAAGTGTACTTAGCAACATTGCTATCAAAATAACTCATAGTATATGAGGTTATGCGAATTATCTACTAAGCAATGATTTGCTGTTGCTATAAAAGAAGATAATGTAAATGTTAATAACCAATTAAACTGTTTGTACAAGCTAAACTGATTTGGTAATTTTTGCGGGAAGGCAAGGAGGTTTGAGAAATGCCAACTCAAAAGCCAACCCTTATCGATAGCAGTTCAGAAACTAAAAAAGTGTCAGCCGAAGAGCCATCGACAGACGAACTACCGACTATAGAATTTCCCTCACGAGGGAAACTCAAAGCCAGTTCTTGGCGCATCCATCAAAAAATTGGCTATGGGTACTTTGTAGCTATCGGAATTGGCTTTTTTGGAGCGCTAACTGGGTTAGTGATTGCCAACTACTACCGGGGTAGGGAAGTAAGGCAATTCAATCAAGCTTATGAACAAGGGCAACTACTGAGTAATTATAGAGATGCAGTAGTAGGGGCGCAATTACATAGCTCTAATCTAGTTGCTGTATTAGAAAATTCCCAGCAACTACAAACCAAAAAAGCTGATTTTTTGAAGAATGTTGAAAAAGCCCAGCAATTAGAGTCAAAAATTTCTGGATTTATTGACAGCAAGCCTAAAAGACTAGCGGCAACAAGTTCGACTTTACAGACGCTATTGCTAGATTACAAGAATAATTTAAAAGCTTACGTTGAGAAAATCGAGGTCGTTTTACAGAGAATTGACTCCCAACCAGCGCAGCCTCAGCAAATTTCTGCTGCCCGATCGCAGTTATTGACAATAATGCGTGGTGAAACAGCCATGCGCCTAGATCAGCTTTCTGAAAGCTTGGCTAACATCCTGCAAACTGCTGAGAATCAAGAGCAAGAAAGGCAAAAAGCTGTTGAGCAGGCAAAAGTAGTTGAGCGATTTATCGTAATTATCAGTATGCTCGTTTCGGTGGCGATCGCAGCTATTGTAGCTTGGCGTACCAGCCGAGCGATCGCGGAACCAGTTATCACCGTTACCCAAGTAGCTGAACAAGTAGCGCGGAAACATAATTTCGATTTGCGAGCGCCCGTCACCACTGAAGATGAAATTGGCCTACTCGCCAAATCTTTAAATCGTCTGATTGAGCGAGTATCTGAGCGAACAAAAGAACTACAACAAGCTAAAGAATTAGCTGAAGCCGCTAGCAAGGCAAAAAGCGTATTTTTAGCCAATGTCAGCCACGAATTACGCACACCATTAAATGCTGTCATTGGCTTGAGCCAACTTCTAGAAGACGACGCTACCGATCTTGGTTTATCAGCAGACTTTATCACCGACTTAGAAACAATTAACGCTGCTGGTAAGCATCTACTGCACTTGATTAACGAAATCCTCGACTTGTCAAAAATTGAAGCGGGGAAAATGACTCTCTATCCAGAGACATTCGAGATTGCAAATCTGATTCATAACGTCGTCCTCACAGTCAAACCAGCGATAGAAAAAAATGCCAATGTTTTAGAAGTGCATTTTGATGAACAACTTGGAACTATGTACGCCGATCAAACTAGGATGCGGCAGGTGTTATTAAACTTATTGAGCAACGCCAGTAAATTCACTACAAACGGCAAGGTGACGCTGACAGTCAAAAGAGAAAAGGATGAATTACGACTGGATGCTCCTTTGGGGATGATTACTTTTACTGTTACCGACACAGGTATCGGTATGTCTAACCGCCAACAGCAGCAGTTATTTCAACCTTTTACCCAAGGTGATACTTCGACTACGAAAAAGTATGGAGGTACGGGACTGGGGTTGGCAATTAGCCGCCACTTTTGTCAGATGATGGGTGGTGAAATTATTGTCAAAAGTCAGCCAGGAATTGGTTCTACTTTCACTATTCGTCTGCCAATGACTGTGCAGGATTGAATGGGGCATTGGGCATTGGTTATTAATTCTTCTCCCCCTGCTCCCTGCTCCCTGCTCCCTACCCCCTGCTCCCTGCTCTCTGCCTCCCCTGCTCCCTGCTCCCTGCTCTCTGCCTCCCCTGCTCCCTTATCTCCTGAATTAAGTAATGATACTCACCCTCCCTGTATCCAAGTCGTAACGACCTCCCACAATTTTCAATTTACCTGACTGCACCTGCTCACTTAAAAGCTTTGATTTTTGCAACCGTTCAATTTGATATTGCACATTTGCCACCACACCATTCTCAACCGCGTCACCTGGCTGATTCTTGACCCTTTTCAGGGCTGGCTTAATTGCCTTCACAAAAGTACTAATATCACCGGGTAACGATTCTTTTTGTACAGCTGCGGTTACAGCCCCACAACGTTCATGCCCCATCACCATCAGCAGTGGAGAACCTAATAAAACAACGGCATATTCAATACTGCCGATCGCTTCATGTGTGGCAATATTTCCGGCAATCCGAACATCAAAAATGTCTCCAATGCCTTGATCGAAAACAATTTCTGCGGGGACTCGTGAATCCGCACAACTAAGAATCGTTGCAAATGGATGTTGAGCTTGAGCAACTTCCTGCAACCGCAGTGCAGATTGATCGGGGTATTGGGGTTGATGATCGACAAATCGCTGATTTCCCTCGATCAGCTTTTGTAAGGCGGCATCGGGAGTAAGGGATTCAGCAGAAGTTGAGGGGATTTCGGCAGCTTTCGCCTGTTCTACTCGCCAGAGTAAATCGCTGGCAGATAGCATCATTCCAAATGCCCCAGTGATTCCCAACTTCAAAAAGTCACGACGTTCTATGAAATGCTTCATTGATTTATAACTTTTTTACATTGACGCAACACATCTGACAGAGCGAATTTCCATCACATCGGAAACGTAGCAAGTACCTCCGAACTTATTAAGGAGTGGTTTGATATTTTCTACAACAGGCTTGAGTTGTTCTGGCATACAAAACGCGAGGATGTAAACATTATCAAGCATGGTCATGTCTAAATCTTCTGTCGTTCCTTGTAATCCTTTACCAGCAACATTTCGGATTACGGCATGATTATGTACACCCGACTTGTCTAAATTATCTAAAATTTTGGCAAGTTCAAAGGAATTGGCAATAATTTCTATCTTTTTAACTACGTGCATATTATTAACTCCAAAATAGGTTAATTCCGTAGAGATATAACGGAATTCCCACAATAATATTGAACGGAAATGTCACCGCTAGAGCAGTAGAAACATACAGGCTGGGATTTGCTTCTGGAACAGTCATCCGCATAGCCGCCGGGACAGCAATATAAGAAGCACTGGCACACAATACAGCGAATAAGAGCGAATCTCCGCGAGGCATACCGATCAATTTGGCAATAACTAACCCAATGCCTGCATTGAGTATAGGAATTAGTATGGCAAATAAAATTAGGAAAACTCCGGTTTTTTGCAAGTCTTTAATTCTTCTGGCAGCGACTAGTCCCATGTCCAGTAAAAAGAAGGTGAGAACGCCATAAAACAACCCTTGAGTAAAAGGTTCTAATACGTGCCAACCGCGTTCTCCTGTCAAGACACCGATTAAGAGACTACCGACTAATAGAAAAACTGAACTATTAAGAAATGCTTCTTGCAAAACTTCCGGCCACGAAAGTTCTCGCTTTCCATCGGCGGTGAATATATTCACCAAAATTAGACCGACTATAATCGCTGGAGATTCCATCAGGGCAAGGGCTGCCACCATATAACCATCAAAAGGGATGCCAAGCTCAGTTAAAAAAGCGCTAGCTGTGATGAAGGTGACGGCGCTGATAGAACCGTAGGTTGCTGCGATCGCCGCCGCATCGTAAGTATCCAATTTCCACTTCAAGATAAAAAAGGTGTAAATGGGAACAACACAAGCCATCATCATTGCTGCTGCGAGTGTTAGAACTACTTCCTGAGTCACACCGCTTTTGATTAGTTCTACCCCTCCTTTAAAACCAATGGCAAACAGTAGGTAGAGCGAAAAGAGTTTGGGCATTGGTGCGGGAATTTCTAAATCAGACTTGACAAAAACAGCAGTCATGCCTAAAAAGAAAAACAGGATTGGCGGATTCAAAATGTTGGATACAATTAAGCTCAGATCCATATCCACCCACCCTTGTATTGGTTAAACCTGAAATTAAAGAAATTTTTCATCTTTAAAAACATAACGGTTGAATCGTGATGTATTGTGTATCGCTACCCGATGTCAATTGGGTACTCAAGGAGTTAATTGTCCTATTCGTGACAATACTTATTGATTAGGTATTAAACAGCGCTGATAACAGAAAAAGTGAGAGCTTGCCCAACATTTTTTGATGTTGGATTCCCCGTCGCTGATCTTACGACAGAAAGTGTAGGGAGAACTCGCGATCAACGTATTTAGCGTAGAAAAAATTAACGTATTGTAGGGGCAATTCATGAATTGCTCCTACACAAACCTTGCTTAAATCCCACTATTTTTTGATTTACAACAGTTTTGTAAATCCTGCTTGCTCAAAAGTCAAGGTTATGATTCTCGCTTTGGCATTCCATAGAGATAATGGTCATGCTGGTGTGCCAAATCGCCAATATCTGTATCAACTGCACAGTTTTTAATCAACTGCCTCAGTTTATCCCAATCTGAGTCTTCTGGCATTGCTGGCTCAGGTGTGCGGTTTTCTTCGACAAACACAATTATCACTGACTGCCCCTCATGCCCTTTAATTGGTTCATTAGGATGAACCACACCGTTTTGGAATGTGCCTTTGACTAACAGTATAGCTTTTTTTTGCTTCTACATAAATCATGATAAAGTACCATTCTGGTTAAGAATATTGCCACACAATCTTTATTGACCAAGTTTCGTTAGGATATTGTAACCTGGGCAATAGCAACTCTCTATTGATGTGACACCAGGCAATCGCTTTTTCACATCCATGACAACAACCATCGACTTTCTCAGTCACCTTAACCCTAGTCAACGTCAAGCTGTCGAACACTACTGTGGCCCGTTGCTAGTTGTTGCTGGCGCAGGTTCCGGTAAAACACGAGCGCTGACTTATCGCATTGCAAATCTGATTCTGAAACACAAAGTTGATCCAGAACATATCTTGGCGGTTACTTTTACCAACAAAGCCGCACGGGAAATGAAAGAACGGATTCAAAGGCTGTTTGCGGAACAACTGGCAATGAAACAACACGGCCAGCGTTTTGATTTATTGACAGAATATCAACAAACGCAACTGCGATCGCAAGTTTACAAAACCACTATCAAAGACTTATGGTGTGGTACTTTCCATAGTCTCTTTTCTCGCATACTCCGCTTTGATATTGAAAAATACGTAGACGAAAAAGGACGCAAGTGGAATCGTAATTTCTCTATTTTTGATGAATCAGATGTAATAAGTCTGATCAAAGAACTCGTTAATAAAGAACTAAATTTAGACGATAAGAAGTTTGATGCTCGCTCTGTTCGCTACGCTATTAGTAACGCTAAAAACCAAGGTTTATCGCCCCAAGAATTTGAGCAAGACCAACCAAATTATCGCGGACGAGTAATTGCCCAAGTTTACAATTTATATCAAGATAAGTTAGCACAAAATAACGCTCTCGACTTTGACGATCTTATTCTTGTACCTACTAGATTATTTCAACAAAACGAGCAGGTATTAAGTTACTGGCATCGCAAGTTCCGTCATATACTCGTAGATGAATATCAGGATACTAACCGCACTCAGTATCAACTGATTAATTTATTAGTTACTAATGGCGAAACCAAAAAGAGCGAATGGCAATGGGAAAATCGCTCAGTTTTTGTTGTCGGCGATGCAGACCAATCAATTTACAGCTTTCGGATGGCAGATTTCACCATCCTGCTAGGTTTTCAGGAAGACTTTGGCGATGGTTTGGTAGATGATGATACCCGAACGATGGTTAAGCTAGAAGAAAACTATCGTTCTTGTGAAAACATTTTGCAAGCGGCTAATGAACTGATTGAAAATAACACCCAACGGATTGATAAAGTTCTGAAGGCAACGCGGGGGACGGGTGAACAGATTACTTGTCACAAAGCTGATGAAG
The DNA here is from genome assembly GCF_014222285.1 of Nostoc sp. UCD121. Lineage (GTDB taxonomy): Bacteria > Cyanobacteriota > Cyanobacteriia > Cyanobacteriales > Nostocaceae > Nostoc. The sequence continues at coordinate 50,032 of NZ_JACKZS010000013.1, read as the reverse complement.
AACTTGCAGAAGCGGCATTTGTAATTAATCAAATTAGCACTTTAGAACAGCAAAATCCAGAGTTAAACTGGGGTAGTTTTGCTATACTTTATCGGACGAATGCTCAATCTCGTCCCTTTGAAGAATTGTTGGTGAAATATCAAATTCCTTACACAGTTGTGGGGGGAATGAGATTTTACGATCGCAAAGAAATTAAAGATGTCGTCGCTTATTTAAGAGCGATAAATAATCCGGCTGATACAGTCAGTTTATTACGAGTTATTAATACTCCCCGGCGGGGAATTGGCAAAACCACTATTGACGCTTTGATGAACGCATCTCAGCAATTAGGGACGACTTTGTGGGAAATACTCAGCGATGAAACATCAGTTAATACATTAGCTGGACGGGCGACAAAAGCTGTAAATAACTTTGCCGCAATCATTAGCCGTTGGCAAGCACAAGTCGCTACGCTTCCGGTGACAGAGGTTTTGCAAGGAATATTAGAAGATTCTGGTTACGTTCAAGACTTGATGAATCAAGGCACAGATGAAGCCACAGATCGGGTACAAAACGTTCAGGAACTTTATAACGCTGCACTGCAATTTCAAGAAGAAAACGAAGAGATTTCCCTGCGAGATTTTCTGAGTAGTGCCGCCCTCAGTTCCGATTTGGATAATTTAAAAGAAGGACAGACAGCCGTTTCTTTGATGACTTTGCACGCTTCCAAAGGTTTGGAATTTCCCGTAGTCTTTTTGGTGGGATTAGAACAGGGGCTATTTCCCGGCTACCGTTCCCTAAGCGATCCTGCATCTTTGGAAGAAGAACGCCGCCTGTGTTATGTGGGAATTACTCGCGCCCAAGAGCGGTTATTTTTATCACACGCGCGGGAACGTCGTTTGTATGGTTCTCGTGAACCTGCGATGCGATCGCAATTTCTCGACGAATTACCAGAAGAATTATTATCTACTAAACGCGCAAGTCGTCAAAGCTATACCAAGAGTGCCTCTACTCCTAATGGAAAACAAGACTCAACACAGAATTGGCAAGTAGGCGATAGAGTATTACATAAAACCTTTGGACTTGGTGAAATTACCCATGTTTTCGGAACGGGTAGTAAGATGTCTGTGGCAATTAAATTTGCTAGCTTAGGACAAAAAATTGTTGATCCCAAAGTAGCACAGTTGCAACGAGTAGAGTAAGAAGTATATAAACGACCAGATGGACTATATATATTTTGATAGTGCGTTGCTACAGGACAAGCTGTATCAACTACAAAACAAGCATTTATAACTCCAGAACATGCTGTAGTAACTAAAACTTGTTCATTTGTAACTCCAGAACGTGCTGTAGTAACTAAAACTTGTTCATTAATAAGTTAGGAAGAAGTTTTATTAACTAAAACTCCTATTTTACTTATCATTTTTGGAGTTTTTATAATCAATGATTAAATTGATTTAAATCCAACTTTAGTTTTACTTATCTAAAAACGAGTATTTGTAACTAAAACATCAACATCTATAAGTTGAACTTAAGTTGCATTAACTCCAGCTTCTTCTGAACTTATCAAAGGATGAGTTGTTGTAACTTATTCTCTTAAAACTGCTAGACGGCTACAGCAAAGAAAGCTTTGCGATGTTATGGTGTTTGCAAAGTATCTCAAATGCTTGTCTCACACACGCATTACCCTTCGTAACCCTATAGTTTACACACAAGTCAAATTATCCCCCTTAATCCCCCCGATGTATTGGGGGGAAACTGGAAAATCTTGTTCCCTCACGCCACATGCTTCAAGTCGGTAAAGCCGCCCAACGCAGTGTCTCCCCTTTATAAGGGGAGGGTTAGGGTGGGGTAAAACCTTAGTTAATCAGCTATTCCAGACTTGTGTGTACACCGTAGCCTTGGTAAGGGGAGGGGCGGTTTTGGCTTTAGACAAAACCGGAGTGGGGTGACGCGGTGAGTAACGGTCAGTAAATGAACTTAATATCGCGTCTTGACAAGGGTTTTATGTTAAGTTTGCACCAATGAGCAATGCTAAACCCTTACGACTTATTTTTTATATTTCAATTTCTTCAAAGTGTTCAACAGTAGGAAATGGTTCATAAAAATGATGCAGAAGTTTTTTCCACTCTTGATACTCAGCAGAATTTCTAAATTCTACAGTATGAGATTCTAAAGTTTCCCATCTGACAAGTAATAAATATTTACCTTGGACTTCTATACATTTATGCAATTCATGGGATAAATATCCATCCATTGAGGAAATAATTTTAGAAGCTTTTTTGAAAGCAGCTTCAAACTCTGATTCTAGACCAGATTTGACATTAAGAATAACTGCCTCAAGAATCATAAAGTTTTGCGGTGACAATTGGACTAATGTTATTTAGTATAATTTTAAGCATATTTACTCATGAAAATGTGAGCATTAACTTTGTTTTTGAAGATGAACTGATTTTCTAAGCAAACCTTTCAATAAATTATATGTATTTTAAAAAGTCGAAAAAGTAGGAAACGTAAGTTTTTTATTCTAATAATTAAATATTTGTGAGATCAGTGGTAGTATACTTCTTGCTTGATCAATCAAACAGAACTTGTTTTAAAAGTAAGTGCTTTTAAAACAAGTTCTGTTTGGGCGCAATATTTCCTAAAAATGCGTGTTCTATATTTCAGGCATTGCTATTAAAAAGATGAGAAAGTCTTTGATTTTCTCAGAAATTTACTATGGAATAAAGTCAGAACTACAAAGTTTTCGAGACATTCCATACAAATTTTAGTAGTCATAAATTCGGTTGTTTTTTAGGCTTCATCTTTGTAGCCGAATTTTATTGTGTGAATTAACAAAACTGATCCAGCATCAAACTTAACAGAGGGGCTTTGACGATGAAAATGCAAAACCTATTTCCAAAAGTTTTCGGATTAACATTGCTTTGTATCACAATCATGGTTGTGACTATTTTCAGGTTAAGCCCTAGTTTGGCTATTTCCACGACAACACCGCCAGATCAACTATCAGCAGAGGAAGTGACTATAGCCCATAATTCAGCAGGAGGCTCTCTCTATAATAGATTAGGAGGCTACAATGCAATTGCCGCAGTCATTGACGATTCCGCAGAAAAGATATTTGCTGACCCATTGATTGGTAAATACTTTATTGGCTTGAGTACCAACTCAAAACAGCGACTGCGTGAGTTGCTGATAGCTCAATTCTGCCAAGCAGCAGGTGGCCCTTGTGTGTATACTGGGCGGACTATGAAGCTTTCTCATACTGGAATTGGCGAAGGTCTCACTAATGGTGAATTTTATGCTTTTGTTAATGATATAGCGCTAGCCCTTGATAAAAATGGGGTCAAGCAACCAGAGAAAAACCAAGTGCTGGAATTTGCCAATAGTCTTAGAGACCAGATTGTTGAAAAGTTATAGACGGGCATGAAGAAAGATTGTTGACCCAAAAGTAGAGCAGTTGTAATGAGTAGAGTAATGCAATCGCAGAACCCCGATTTTTCAAAGAAGTCAGGGTTCTTATTTTTCATATTTCAATTTCTTCAAAGTGTTCAACAGTAGGAAATGGCTCATAAAATGATGTAGAAGTTTTTTCCACTCTTGATACTCAGCAGAATTTCTAAATCCTACAGTATGAGATTCTAAAGTTTCCCATTTTACAAGTAATAAGTAAGCTATCCATTACCCGTGGCTAGTTGTTTTCTTGCTAAACCGCCAAGTCATGACTATTGCAGCGATCGCTAAACCAATAGCTAGTCCCCACCAAAGACCAATAGCTCCATACCCCGACCAGATTCCAAAAGTATAACCAGTCAATAAACCAACGCACCAATAAGCAAAAATCCCAATAAACATCGGAATTCGAGTGTCTTTTAGTCCGCGTAATGCTGCCCCCGCAGTAACTTGCACACCGTCAAATATTTGAAAAATCGCTGCCACTCCCAGCAATTTCACTGCGAGGACAACCACATCTGCATTGTTTGGATCGTTAATGTCAATATAAAGAGAAATAATTGACTTTGGTACTAACCAAAATGTCATGCCTACTACAGCCATAGATAAAGCTGCAATAGCAATACCTACATATCCAGCCAGACGAGTAGCAAGCAGTTCATTTTGTCCAACTAACTGCCCAACACGTACTGTTGTCGCTAGAGAAATGCCTACTGCCATCTGGAATGATATCGAAATTGTTTGTAAAGCAATTTGATGGGCAGCAAGAGCGTTTGTTCCTAATTGTCCTATTATGAAAGTAACAACGGTGAACAGTCCCCCTTCGACTGCAATCAGCCCTCCAATTGGCAATCCAACCTGAAAAATCTCACTAATGATCCGGCGATGCTCTAGGGAAAAAGCTTTTTTAGATAAAGGTCGAAAAATACCGTAAACTGCAAACCGAGGCTGATTACATATATAAACTATCAAAGCAACAAACATACTCCAAAGTGAGAATGTGCTTGCCCAACCGATACCAGCTAAACCCAGTGCAGGGAATCCCAGTTTGCCAAACATCAGCACATAGTTAGCTGTGAAGTTGAGCAGAGTACCCAAAACCACAGTTACCATCACTAATTTCGGTTGAAATAGAGCAGCAAGAAAGCTTTTAAGTACTGCAAAGCCTAAAGCAGGAATAAAACCCAGTGCGATCGCTCTTAAATAAATCTCTGCTAGTACTACTGTGTTAGCATTCTGCCCTAGTAGAAGTAGTAAAGCACCTCCATTGTAAATCAGTAATGTAGTTGGTATTCCTAGTACCAGAGCTATCCCTAGTCCAAGCCGGACAATTGCGCCAACTTTTTCTCTATTTCCAGTCCCGTATGCTTGGGCAGCTAACGGACTGACAGCAGAAAGGATACCACTAACGATCAACAGACAAAAACTAAAGAGAACAACTCCCAAACCTCCAGATGCAATAGTCTGACTTCCCAACCAGCCCATCATTACCGTATCCACAAAACCAGTTGCAGATTGAGCCAATTGTGCTGCTGCCAATGGTACGGCTAACACAAAACATTTTTTAACTTCAGAAAACATATACTTGTAACCCGATGTTAAGAACAAAGGGTTTTTCCAAATCTAAACCCATATTCAGAAGATGTTTGCTGCTCCTGTGAAATATATCTTAATGGAGTAAGAGGATTCGCGTTACAGTCTTACGGAGGAAAGACTAACGGGAGATGAATTGCGACCAGGTAACAATGAACGCGACAGTAAAAACACGTTTGCCCTGGCGAATGGAATAGAGCCTCCGGCACGCTGACGCGTTAAGCGAAGCTATGCCGTTGGCGCAGCCTCTCGTAGAGAAGGCTTTACGCGGCTATACAAACAAAACCCACCTCCGTGGGTTTCAAATTCTTCGAGTCCGCGTAGCCGCGATTTCTAATCGCTTGGTATATTTGCTTTTTGTAAAAGTATTTTATATAGCATTTGATGCTTGGTACGATTCTAAAGTATTCTTGAGTGCAGAAGTAAGTTCTTGCTGAGTCATAGAACTAAACTGATTTTAATTGAATAATGCCTTTATCAAATACGCGATTATTAGTAGCGATCGCACTTATTTCTATTCTATCTTTATACACCTCATAAGAGGCAAAACTTAAATCACTGGTAGAATACCCTGTCCACTCAGAACGCCCTACAGGACGATTACCAGCACCTGCACCACAAATTAAGTAAGTTGTCCCATCAATAGCACGAGTGCGTTCATAATTGTGTTCGTGACCATTGATGTAAAGTTGAACGCCGTATTTTTTAAATAGAGGAGTGAAAGTTTTAGTAAAATCTGGATTACTCCCATACTGACCCGATGAATAAATCGGATGATGGCCAAATACGACTTTCCAAGGAGCTTTACTAAGACTTAATTCTTTTTCTAACCAATTTAACTGGTTTTTCCAATCAGCATTACCGTTAGTATCTAAAGCGAAAAATTGTACTTGATTACGTTTAAATGTATAGTAACGTCCCTTCATATTAAAGCCAGCATATTTGACTTGGGGATCGCCATTGGCAGTACGAATATCGTGATTACCTAAACAAGCATAAAATTTCACACCTTGCTTGAGTAAACCTTGATAAGGACGCTCAAAAACTGCACCAATTTTCTCAATTTCGCCGTTATTGTAAATGTTATCTCCAGCTAAAACGACTAAATCATAAGGATTTTGTTTATGATATGCATTCATCGCTCCAGCCACAGCATACTGTCCTTTAGCTCCAGTCCCCGTATCAGCTACAGACACAAAACGTAATAACAAGTCTTTTTTGCTTGGGTTAGCAGCTATAGCTGTTGTTGAATCGCCAATATCAGCACTTTGATGATTTTGATGAGCTAACATCCAGCTTAAAAATCCTGTACCAATGGTGCTGACGCTACTTAAAAATAAAAATTGACGGCGTTTCAGTTTCATAAGTCACCAAATTTAATAAATAGTCAGTTTAGCTGAAGCAATGTGCAACGAAGTGATACATTAAGGCAAAAGAAGGCAGCACCAGTAATAATGTACGTTGTTTGTCTTTGATTCGCTGCTTTTGGTGAAAGTTCCATGTCACAAGACAATCAGTCAAAACCGACGGATGAGCAAGTAACTCAACCTCCCCAAAAACCTTACCAGAGAGTTCAGCCATTTTGGAAGGCTAAAATTATCCAAGTTCTCCGAGGGACGATTGGGGTTTTAGAAGTAACGGTGGACAAACTGGAGACAGCACCCCCATCAGGTACTAAGGAAACACCCGGCTTTTTCCAGCAGCTTCAGTTGCGATGGGGTGGACTGTTAAGGACAATCCGCTTGTTTTTGCCATCAAATTTGTCAACAAAGTTATCAGATACAGCTTTGACGGGAATTGTGACTGGAATTGCTGTAATTCTCGTTTGGACAACTACAACTGTCTTTACTGGTAAACCTACTGAAATCGCAACGGTTCCTCCAGTTGAAGAGGTTCCTACACCGACACCAACAATAACTATTCCACCGGAGTCAGTTGTACCAGAACCGCAGCCGCCACAGCCACCAGAGAAAATTACGCCACCGCCGGAACCTGAACCAATTCCCACCCCAACACCAACGCCGACACCAGCTATAGAATTGACACCAGAACAAGCTTTGATTGCGGCTATTGAAAATCAGGTAGCCGAAATTAGCGATCGCATTGCCTCTGGTCTGATAAAGTCAATTCAAGCCAACTTCCGCACGAGTAACTTGATTGTCAAAATTAGTGATGATTGGTACACTCTCAAAGAATCCCAGCAAGACAAACTAGCTGCGGAGATATTACAACGTTCTCAAGAACTTGATTTTACCCATTTAGAAATTATCGATTCCCAAGATAAGCTGATAGCGCGTAACCCAGTTGTCGGTACTGAAATGGTGATTTTTAAACGGCAAACAACAAGCTAAAATAATTCGTAATTCGTAATTCGTAATTCGTAATTCGTAATTCGTAATTCGTAATTCGTAATTCGTAATTCGTAATTCGTAATGGGCTTCTCCGCCCTGCTACGCTAACTTAATTCGTAATTTTTATCTTTAAATTGAAGTATTTATGTTAGATAACCTTTCGCTATTGCTCAAAGCTTGTGAAAATTTAAATATCAGCTATGAAATTATTCATCCGGCTGAAAACTTAGTAAAAATAAAACTGAATAATAAACAACATTTTTTTTGCAATTATAGTACTCCGATAATAAATCAAGCCGTAGCACAAATTATTAAAGATAAGGAATATACCTACCATATCTTAAAGAACAAAGTTAAACTACCTCGGACAGTTGGTTTTCTTTCCCCTTTTTGTGACCTGCAATATAAAATTTACTTAAAATTTCCAAGTTTTGAAGATATTATATTAGAAATAAAAAAAACCTTTGAAACACCTGTAATTGTTAAACGTAATTCTGGCTCAAGTGGACATAACGTTTTTTTATGTCACAATACAGATGAAGTTGAAACTGCTTTAAAAGAGATTTTTAATATTAATAATAAAAAGTACGATTACGTTGCGATCGCTCAAGAGTTTATTGACATAAAATCTGAGTATAGAGCCGTTTTTCTAAATAAAGAGTTAGTTCTACTCTATGAAAAAGATATAACTAACGCAAAATTTGCAGGCAATCTCAGCCCTCTTCACTGGGATGGTGCGAAAGCAAAATATATCAATGATCCACAAATATTATCAGAGATTGCTAATTTCGCTAAACCAATTTTTGAAGAATTAGATATTGATTATGGTGGTTTAGATATCGTTTTAGATCGAGATAACCAATATTGGTTAATTGAAATCAATTCTCATCCAAATTATACTATTTTCACTAGAGACAATGGAGAGGAGGCTGTGGTGAGAATTTTTGAAAAAATGCTCATTAGCCTAGGATCAAATTGAATAGATAAATTATAAAAAAGACGTGATAAATCACCGTCTCTACAAATACTGATTATTGTAAAGACGGCGATTCATCGCGTCTCTTGCTTAACTCTTAACTCAGCACTCTCATTGCCTGAGTTGGTATCCATACAGTAAAAATGGAGCCAATACTGATGGTTGATTCTACTTCAATTCGACCCCGATGGAGTTCTACAAGTTGTTTAGTTAAAGCTAATCCAAGTCCAGTGCCTTCGTAGCGGCGGCGATAGGGTGTATCGAGTTGCTGAAATTTCTCAAAAAGTAATGGTAACTGTTCTTCGCGGATGCCAATCCCGGTATCTTCCACTTGAAAAATAGCGGTATCATCCTCCACCCAAAGCCGTAAGGTAACGCTACCACTTTCGGGAGTGAATTTAATCGCATTAGTTAACAGATTCGAGAGAATTTGTGCTACTCGTTCGGCATCGGCGGTAAAGCGATCGCGCCTGGGATCGATTTGCAAATCAAGGTTGAGATTGATTTGTTCGCTTGTTGCTTTTTTTCGCAGTGACTCCACAGCATTTTCAGCAACATTCGCTAAAGAAAATTCCGAAATATTTAAAGCTGTCTTACCAGCCTCGATTTGCGATAAATCGAGGATGTCATTAATCATTTCTAATAAATGTTCTCCACTGTCGTGGATTGTTTGCAGATAATCGCGCTGTCGTTGACTCAATTCACCCAAAGGCCAGCGCAACAATGTAGAAGACATCCCAATCACATAAGTTAAAGGCGTGAGTAATTCGTGACTGATGGTAGCGAGAAATTCACTTCTGAGGCGGTTAGCAGCTTCGGCGGCGAGGAGAGCATCACGTAGTCCAATTGTGCGTTCAATAACTCGTTGTTCGAGAGTTTGTTTTTCTTGGGTGAGGGTTTGCATTAACTCAGCTTGGTAAATGGCGATCGCTAATTGTTCTGCGATCGCAATCAGCAAGTTTTTTTCGCTATCAATCCACTGGCGTGGTTCATTGCACTGATGAGCAATCAGCAGCCCCCACAGCTTATCCTCAAGTATAATCGGTGCTGCCAACTTAGCCCGCACTTGGCTTTCCCTTAAAAAATTCAACAAACACTCTTCTAGAGCATAAGTTTTTTCGACATCATCCACAGCTAACGTAAAGCCTTGGCGATACTTCTCCCAACATTGAGAGGTTCGCATAAAGCAATTTTTTTCTGTGTAATTCAACACGCAGGTAATCGCATCTGTAGCACGGGCTTCATAGACAATATAAGCTCCATGCTGTTGGTAATCTTCTACTAAGGATTGATTATTTACTGAGATAGAAGTTGAGCGTTTCCCGTTATCCTCATCTGTAGAAGACTGGTATTGTTGAGTCTTGACTTTGGAACCTTCAAATTTATAGATTACTAATCGGTCTAATTCTAGAAACTCACGCACCTGTGTAATTGCCGTTGCCATAATAACAGGCAAATCCAAGCTTTTGCGGATCTGCGTTGTTACCTGATTCAACAACCGTTCTTGGGAAATCTGTTTTTTTAATGCATCTTCCACTGGCTGACAGATATAAACTGCCGGCGCAGTTGGGCTTGGAGGTGCTATTATTTCTTGGTTTGGCTGAGTTAAAAGATATTCTAATAGCAACAGCGAGAACTTACTTTGGAGGGTAGCATCATTGGGCCCAATAATTTGGCGATAGCGTTCGAGATTTTGGTGAGTATAGGAATCGCACTCAAACAAGTCTCTCAATTCGTGGAGAAAAGAAGCGATCGCCTCTAAATTAAATGTCAATCTAGCATTGAGTGCTGAATCAATTCCCTGCTCCTCTGCTCCCCGTTCACTGAGCGAAGCCGTTCGCGCAGCGTCTCGTAGAGAAGTGCTGCTCCCCTGCTCACCTTCGTCAAAATTTCCTAACAAAAGCACACTAAACTGCTCAGAAACCACCAACGTAAACCTTTGCCTTTGCCACTCCACAGGTATGCAAATCCGCGCCAAAACAGCTTCTGTCAGTATCAGAGCGGCACTTCCCACCGTTTGAGCCATCTGCTCCAACAATTCCCCAAGCTGATTAAATACAACAATAGGCAAGGTTCGAGAAAAGCTCAAATCAGGAGAACTAAGCATTTTTAATCATTACTGGTAAGAGGGGGCTAAATGCAGGGGAAAAGTTTGTTTTGATTGTGTAATAACCAATAGTTTAAGACGGTAATACAGCATTATGCATCGTATAAGTAGCACATCGGGTGGATGGAATCAGTCAGAGGGTTTAATTTTTATAGAACAAACTCCAGCGCCTTTCGTGTTGATTACGGCTGCTGATACCGACATTCAAACTTTGGCAGTTGCGGTTACAAAATTACCTTCACAATTTCCTGCCTTAAGAGTCGCCAATCTGTTGCAATTGCAGCAACAGTTAAGCATAGATACTTATGGAGAGCAAGTTTTGGAGCTTGCCCAAGTAATTATTTTGCGCCTATTAGGAGGACGTTCTTACTGGAGTTATGGCTTAGAAGTAGTGCAAGAAATTGTTCAACGTAATGGTAGAACCCTCATTGTAATGCCAGGGGACGACGCTTTTGATCCCAACTTAATTTCTCAGTCTACCGTGCCTTTAAGTGTTGCTAACCAGGTATGGCAGTATTTTAGCGAGGGCGGCGTAGAAAATTTTGTTAATGCTCTGCAATTTATCTCTGATAGTTGCCTGTTAACTGCATACAATCCCCCGCTACCCCGGCCGATTCCGCGCGTGGGATTGTATGAATGGCAAGTGGGGGGACAAAGAGGCAAGGGGACAAGGGGACAAGGGGGACAAGGGGGACAAAGAGAATTAGAGGCTGATCCATCCACTTCAGAACTCTGTTCATCCACTTCAGAACCTCATTCCCAATCCCCAATTCCCAATTCCCAATTCCCAATTCCCAAAATTGGCATCCTCTTCTACCGCGCTCATTATTTAGCTGGAAACACTAAAGTAATTGATGCTTTATGCCAAGCCTTGGTACAGAAAAATTTACAACCAGTGCCAGTGTTTGTTTCCTCATTGCGTGAACCCGATGTTCAAACGGAGTTGAGTGAATTTTTCCAACCCAAAGAAGCCGCATCAATAGCTGTACTGCTGAATACTACCAGTTTTTCTCTAGCACGGTTGGAAAGTGAAACACCCCAAACTGAACTATGGGAAAAATTAGATGTGCCTGTGTTGCAGGTAATCCTTAGTGGCGGATCAATTGAGCAGTGGGAGTCACAATTTCAAGGGCTTTCTCCCCGCGATATTGGGATGAATGTGGCGCTACCAGAAGTAGATGGGCGGATTATTACTCGTGCTGTGTCTTTTAAAGCAGTACAAACTCGTAATCCCCATTTAGAGACAGATGTGGTAATTTATGAACCAGTCAGCGATCGCATCGAGTTCGTTGCTAAACTAGCAGCAAACTGGGCGCGTCTACGTTCCAAACCACCTCAAGAACGGCGAATTGCCCTAATTTTGGCAAACTACCCCAACCGCAATGGACGGCTTGCCAATGGCGTAGGACTCGACACCCCAGCTAGTTGTGTAGAAATCCTGCAAGCTTTACATCAAGCTGGGTATGAAGTAGAAAATCCACCTGCTGAAGGAGACGAGTTGATTCAACGGCTGACAGATGGTGTAACCAACGATCCAGAAGGTAGAGAATCACTTCCGGTACACCAAAGTGTTTCTTGGGAAGAATATCAAGAATATTTCGCTTCATTACCGCCAGCAGTTCAGCAAGGTATTAGTGAACGGTGGGGAATGGGGCAAGGTGCGGGAGGCAAAGGTGAAAGCTCTTCTCCCCTGCTCCCTGCTCCCTGCCCCCCTGCTTCTATCCCCGTTCCCGGAATTCAACTCGGCAACATTTTTGTGGGAATTCAGCCAGCAAGAGGTTATGATAATGACCCCAGTTTGAATTACCATGCGCCGGATTTAGAACCAACCCATGATTATTTAGCTTTCTACTATTGGGTTAGAGAAGCTTTTGGTGCTGATGCTGTAGTTCATGTAGGGAAACACGGAAATCTAGAATGGCTACCCGGTAAAAGTGTGGCTTTATCGAATAATTGTTATCCAGAAGTAGCTTTCGGCGCACTTCCCCACCTGTACCCGTTTATTGTCAATGATCCTGGTGAAGGTTCCCAAGCCAAACGTCGCGCTCAAGCGGTGATTATAGATCACTTAACGCCGCCAATGACTCGTGCGGAACTCTATGGTTCTTTGCAACAGTTAGAAAATTTAATTGATGAGTATTACGAAGCCGACAGTTTAGATCCTTCGCGTTTACCAGTGATTCGCGATCGCATCCACGAACTGGTGATCAAAGAAAATCTCCATCTAGATTTGGGAATCCAAAATGAAACAGAAATTTTTAAGTCTGAATCCTTAATTTTGAATTCTATCGGTGGTTATCTTTGTGAATTGAAAGAAGCCCAAATCCGCGATGGGTTGCACATTTTTGGGCAATGTCCCCAAGGAAGGCAGTTGCGAGACTTAATAGTAGCGATCGCTCGCATACCCAATCGCCATTCTTCAGGTATTACCCGTGCGATCGCTCAAGATTGGGGTTTAGATTTCGACCCCCTCACAGCCGATTTGTCAATGCCTAGTGGTGAATATTCAGTAGTCAATGGCACAGAATGCCGTACCCTCGGTGATATCGTCGAAGTCCTAGAAGAACACGCCGCCCTCTTAGTAGAACAACTAATAAATCAGGATTCAGAATTCAGAATTCAGAATTTAGAAATCAGGAATCAGGAATCTTGTAGAGACGCGATTCATCGCGTCTCTACCTGGATACGCGATCGCCTGCTGCCAGCTTTACAACAAACCGATCAAGAAATCACCCATTTATTACACGGACTCGATGGCGGGTACGTCCCCAGCGCTCCATCTGGCGCACCCACGCGCGGCCGCCCAGAAGTTCTACCAACAGGGAGAAACTTTTATTCTGTCGATATCCGCGCCATTCCCACAGAGACAGCTTGGGATATCGGTAGAAAAGCTGCTGAAACCCTTGTGGAATATTACACTCAAGAGCATGGCGAATATCCCAAAACACTAGGTTTGTCATTGTGGGGAACAGCCACCATGAGAACAGGCGGTGATGATATTGCCGAAGCCTTAGCTTTACTCGGAGTTCAACCAGTATGGGATGGTGCAGCGCGGCGAGTAGTGGATTTTGAAATTTTGCCTCTAGCGATTTTGGGACGACCGCGTGTAGATGTAACTTTGCGAATTTCGGGATTCTTCCGGGATGCTTTTCCCAACTTAATTGATTTATTCGATCAAGCGGTATCAGCAGTAGCAGACTTAGATGAACCGCCAGAACAAAATCCCCTAGCAGATGCAGTTCGCCAAGAAACTGAATTGTGGACAAGCCAAGGATTAACTTTAGAAGAAGCCTCGGTGCGATCGCGCTATCGCATATTTGGTTCTCGTCCAGGTGCTTACGGTGCAGGACTCCAAGGTTTAATCGAATCGCAAAACTGGACAGATGATGAAGATTTAGCCCGCGCCTACATTAACTGGAGTTCTTACGCCTATTCTTCGGGAGCAGGGGAGCAGGAGGCAGGGAGCAGGGGGCAGGGAGCAGGGGGAGATAAGGAGAATAACCAATTCCCAATTCCCAATACTTCGACTTCGCTCAGTACAAGTTCCCAATTCCCAATGCCCAATACCGAAGCCTTCAAACAACGCTTATCCCAGATGCAAGTTGTCCTGCATAATCAAGATAACCGTGAACACGACCTACTCGATTCTGATGATTATTACCAATTTCAGGGTGGCTTAACCGCAGCCGTGCGTTCTCTACAAGGAAAAAACCCCCAAACATATTTTGGTGATAATTCCATACCTGCCCAACCACGAGTCCGCCAACTCAAAGAAGAAATTTCACGCGTGTATCGTTCTCGCGTAGTTAATCCTAAGTGGATTGCAGGAGTTATGCGCCACGGTTACAAAGGTGCTTTTGAAATGGCGGCGACAGTAGATTTTTTATTCGCCTACGACGCTACAGCTAAATGTGTAGAAGATTATATGTATCAAGGCATAGTAGAGGCTTACTTGCTCGATCCAGTTGTGTCAGAATTTATTCAGGAAAAGAACCCCTATGCTCTGCGTGATATTGCTGAAAAATTATTAGAAGCACACAAGCGCAATTTATGGGAGGATGTAAATATAGGAACATTAGAAGCTTTGAGGAACCTAGTACATCAAGCTGAAGCAGTTATCGAAGAAAAATCAATGGTGTAGGAAACAAATATGGAAAATCTTGCGTATTTGCACCTAGCTTTCGCCTACGAAGACAGCACACCCAGTGAATTGGTATCCCTCAGTTCTTTGTTTAACAAAGCAGCTGCACCAGACTGGAAACGGCTTTCTGGCAGGGCTTGGAAGTATATGTTGCCCCTTGCTCTGTCCTTGTCTATTCTTGGCGCTGTCAGCAGCGTTATAGCACTGGAAAAAGGCGATCAAGGCCCCTCTGTTAGAAATCTCCAACAAAAGTTGAGAACAGCAGGCTTTTACCAATCCTCTGTTACCCAAGTATATGACGCATCCACACAAGAGGCTGTGCGCCGCTTCCAAAAAGCCGCCGGTTTACCAGTGGACGGCATTGTTGGAGCAAGCACACTGCAAAAGTTAGAAAACTGGCAAGCTAAAAAGCCCAGTACTACGACAACACAAGCAAAAAAAGCCACTGTTGTCAGTACACAAGCTAAAAAGCCCAGCACTACTAGTTCGGTTCGTTCAGCCACCAACCAACGCCGTAATCCTAACTACCTTGCTAAGGGTGATGAAGGTGAAGATGTCAGAGCCTTGCAAGAACGCTTAAGAATCGCAGGCTTTTATTATGGGAATGCCACAGGAATATTTGGTCCAATTACCGAAGAATCTGTAAAGCGGTTCCAAGATTCTTACAAATTAAGCGTTGATGGAATTGCCGGCCCCGCAACATTGCGTAAATTGCCGGGAATTGGCATTGGCGATGGAGAAGAGGCTCCCAAAAAGGTAGTCAATCGAGATAAACTCCGTGTAGGCGATCGCGGTGAGTCAGTTAGAATTATCCAAGAACAATTGATCCAGGCAGGATATTTAGAGGGAGAGCCAAATGGCTACTATGGCCCCTATACTGCCGATGCTGTACGAAGATTCCAGGCAGCTAATTTCTTAGCAGCCAGTGGCGTTGCTGGCCCAACTACGCGAGCTAAGTTATATAGCTCAGTTAATACTGCTAAAAAAAGCGAATTTAATACCCTGGAAATCCAAACGCGACTACGGGAGCGGGGTTTTTATAAAGGCAAGCTGAACGGTGTAATGGCAGATGACACCAAAAAAGCGATTAAACAAGCCCAAGAATTCTACGGCATCAGCCTCAAGGATCTTAAGAGCGGACGCTTTTAACATCCGCTTTGGTCTTGTTAGTATCAGTTCCCAACTCGTTGCTAGCCTCTAGTAACAGCAAATTACGAACTGCTCAAAATTCCACTTATTTGGTTAGTTTGAGTAGTTTCGTCTGATTATTCACCCAAGTGCTAAAGCGGCATCAGCGCCCGTTGGCACTTGGGACACACTGCATGGATTGTCATTTGACAATCAAGCAGGTGGAAACCTTCTTTTTGGGCGGTTTTCGATCCAATTTTTAAAATTGAATCATTTTTAAACTCAATAGTTGAGTTGCATCTAACACAAATCAAGTGATGGTGATGATGAGGATAAGGCTGGTTGATCTCATAATGCTTATGTCCTTCACCCAGTTCTAATTCCCGTAAAATTCCCATCCTGGCCATCAACTTCAAAGTCCGATAAATAGTTGACAGACTGATCCCTTCACCATCAGTTTCTAGCCGATGATAAAGATCCTCCGCACTTAGATGTTCACCTTGCGGAAGTTCTTGAAAAATGTGTAAAATTGTTTCGCGCTGGGGAGTTAATCGCCAGCCTCGCCCGTTCAGTTCTGCCTTGAGTGAAGTAGTTGTGTAGACAGTCATACTAATATTTCTCAACAAAGCTTGTTAGTTGAGAATATAACAAATCTTGGGAGCAATTTGCAACAATCATTGCCTATTGAGAATTTATGCTAAATATTTAAGAACAATTCATTAAATCTTGATCAAAATTCAAATAATAAGCTGTATTGCATTTAATTTGCATACAGTTAATAGTTAGGATACTTGTAACGATTGCATCCCTTAACTTTAAATTTTAGATGAGTGAATTTTGAATTGTTTAACCGATCCCCACCTTCAAGATATCTGAGCAAAGCTCTGGGGGAACTCTTATACAATTAAATGCAAATTACTTGCTATAAGCCTCTAAAAGGCTTTCAATCTGGGATAAAATCAGTCCTTTGTCCCTAGTCATTTGTCAAGTGTAGTTTTCTAATGACAAATGACTAATGACAAATGACTCTTAACATTGATTAACTTAAAGACTCCAAATAATCGCGGATGAGGTTGCGACGCTTGGGTTGGCGTAGCTTTTGCAAAGCCTTGGATTCTATTTGCCGAACTCGTTCGCGCGATAAGTCGAGGGCGCGACCAATTTCTGCTAAAGAATAAGGATGACCATCTGCCAAACCGAACCGCATCAAAATTACATCGCGTTCCCGGCTAGTCAAATCTGACAGAAGATGATGCAAGTCTCTTTGTAAAGATTCTCGCATTAACATTTCTTCTGGGGTTACACAGTCAGTTTCGAGTAATTCGCCTAACTCAGTGTCTTTATCTTTGCCTACTTTGGTTTCCAAAGAAACAGAGCGAGGAACCCGTAACAAAACTTCTCGGACTTGGGTGGGTGTCATCTCTAACTCAGTTGCTAAATCCTCTAAAGTCGGAGTACGACCTTTTTCTTGAGCAATTTTGCGTTGAGCCTTTTTAATTTTGTTTAACTTTTCGGTAATATGAACCGGTAGGCGGATAGTGCGACTAGAAGTTGCGATCGCTCGTGTAATTCCCTGACGAATCCACCAGTAAGCATAAGTACTGAAGCGATAACCCTTAGTGGGGTCAAATTTTTCTACAGCCCGCTCCAAACCTAATGTACCTTCTTGGACTAAATCCAACAATTCCAAACCACGATTTTGATACTTCTTAGCAACAGACACAACTAAGCGAAGATTCGCCTTAATCATGTGTTCTTTTGCTTGCAGTCCTTGGGTCTGAACTTGCTCCAACTCTTCTACAGTCAACTTGGCAATTTCTGCCCAGCGACGTTTACCATTTGCCAAAGTTGGCCTAAGATCGGATAAAACTATATCAGCAGTAGCAGCCCATCTTTCCAAAGACGGCCGATGTCCCAGTTCCGAAGTAAGACGTTCTTGAACTTCAACTAACCTCAAATAGGGCGTAATCACTTCATCCCCTTCCTTGGCGGCCTTAGCAAGTACTATCCGCATCCGCAAGTAGCGTTGGACTTTTTGAGCTTCTGAAACCTCTTCATCGCGCCCCAACAAGCGAACCCGACCAATTTCTTGAAGATATAGACGTACTAGGTCTGTACTCCGACGGTTACTACTAGCAGCAAAGTTAGCATTGTCAACAGAAGCGATCTCTAGATCGTGTAGGTCATCTACCGATAACTCGCTTTCATCAACCGTGAGATCCGAGTCCAAAGCCTGGCGGGACTTTTTGGTGTTGTAGGGGGCATCTGCATAAAAAGATGTTGCTGGCATAAGATCGTCTCAATGGCTCCAGGTAACAATAGATTTCGGTCAGCTTAGATTACGGTCAGCTATTCAACTGTTGCTATTGTTCCCGCGATTAACGATGAACTAACATAGTTGAAGGTTCCATTACAATTTTTTTAGAAATTAACTGTAATGGTTTTATTGGATACAGTATTACTGGACTTAATCGGCTGCTAAATTTTTGATTTAACCAATAGCTATTTAAATTGGCAGCTAGGCTTTCAATATTTCAACTACTTAGTTAACATTTCAACCTTGGTGGGTTGTGATAGTAACTTTTGTAACACAGTATAAACATCCTTCAGTGAATGTCATCTTTATATTTGGCATAGTCACATTTACATGCCTACAAAAGTAATATCCTGACGATTTAGCAATTTTTTCTCAGGATTATTCAGGTATAAGTAGGACTAATAGATATCGGGGAAGTGATTAGTATTAACGGCAAAAATTCTATCGATACGGAGATAGAAAACGTAGGAAAGTTATTAAATACTCTCTCCGTGTCTTGCTAACCCGTCAATTTCAACTTGATTATGACTTACGCAAAACTATACTCATGCTGTAGGAGCAATTCATACCTGCTACAGCAAGGGTATGCTCTCAATACTTTTCGGTTAACGGGGAAAGGGGAAGAGTTTAAATTTACCTTTCCCCTTTACCCTTTAAGCTTTCCCCAGACCAAAAGAGAGATTATTGGGTTTATCCGAAAAGTATTGGGGATGCTCTAGTAGTTGTACTCTGGCTTGATATCTCGCAGCATCAGTTCATCAAGCGCTTGCCGGGGTGTGATTTCTCCCTGAAGTAACCGATAAACTTGCTCAGTAATTGGAACTGGAATGTTTTGTTGCTTGGCTCGTTGCATCAAAACCTGGCAAGTGTTCACTCCTTCGGCTGTTCCTTGTAAATTTGCAAGGGTTTCTTTAAGTGTCTTACCACCAGCTAGCTGGTAGCCGACTTGGTAATTGCGGCTTAAGGGACTATTGCAGGTTGCTAACAAGTCTCCAAGACCCGATAATCCATAAAATGTTTCCGTCTTTGCACCCCAGTCGTTACCGATGCGAACCATTTCTGTAAGTCCACGGGTGACTAAAGCAGCTTTGGCATTGGTTCCTAGATGTAAGCCATCGCATACACCAGCTGCGATCGCAATCACATTTTTTAGCGTTCCCCCCAGTTCCACCCCCAAGGGGTCAGGATTGGTATATACCCGGAAACGATGAGAAGAAAATACTAACTGCACTACTTCCGCAGCTGTGGGAATATTACTGGCTACCACTGTTGCTGCTGGTAACTCTAGTTGAATTTCTTTAGATAAATTAGGCCCAGACAAAACAACCACTGCATGGTTAGGGAATACTGTTTGCCAAATTTGTGACGGCGTGCAAGTGGTTTGGGGATCTAAGCCTTTGGTCGCCGTCACAAAAATCGTCTCTGGAGAAAGGGGGAAAGACTGGACTTGGGAAGCAACATCTCTCACACCAATCATTGAGATAGCGGATAGGATTATTTGGGCATCTTCTAAAACTGTTTGGAGAGTTTGGGAACCTTGACGCGACCACACGCGCACCTGATGACCATTCGCTGCGGCGAGATTTGCCAGAGATGCACCCCAAGCACCTGCACCCAGAATTGCTACAGATTTTGAATTAGTCATTAATCACTATTCTCCCCATCACCCAATCACCCCATTCTCTTAGCAATCTAAAATCTAAAATCTAAAATTAGCTCCGAGGATAACGTTCCATTAATTCCCTGACTTGTTCTGCATGATATGAGCTTCTTGTCAATGGAGAAGAAACAATTTGTAAAAATCCAATTTCTTCACCGAATGTCTTCCAAGCAGCAAATTGTTCTGGGTTGATAAATTCATTTACTTGTAAATGTTTTTGACTAGGTTGGAGATATTGCCCAATTGTCAAAATGTCGCAATCTACGGTTCGTAAGTCTTGCATGACTTGGCGAATTTCGACATCAGTTTCACCGAGTCCAACCATAATCCCAGATTTTGTGTATGTGCTAGGAGAAAGTTGGCGAGTTCGCTGTAATAATTCTAAGGTGCGATCGTAGTTTCCTTGGGGACGCACCCGGCGATACAGGCGTGGAACAGTTTCGGTATTATGGTTTAATACCTCTGGCGCTGCTTGTAGAATCAACTCTAAAGCATTCCAATTACCGCACAAGTCAGGAATTAGCACCTCAATTGTGGTGTTAGGTGAAACAGTGCGAACCGCATCAATACACGCCACAAACTGAGATGCACCCCCATCAAACAAGTCATCTCGATTTACAGAAGTGATTACTACATGATTAAGGTTCATGCGGCGAACAGCTTCCGCTAGTCGTGCAGGTTCCGTGGGATCTAGTGGTTTCGGTTTTTTCTCAAAATCAATATCGCAGTAGGGACAAGCGCGTGTACAAGCCGGACCCATAATCAAAAACGTAGCAGTACCGGCATTGAAGCATTCGCCAATATTCGGACAGGATGCTTCCTCGCAAACTGTATTGAGGGATAAATCCCGCAAAATGTCTTTAACGTTACCGATGCGCTCACGCTGAGGTGCTTTTACCCGCAACCAGTCTGGTTTTACAGTCACAATCCGCTTTTACCACTAGAGTTATACAAATTTAATCGTAGCAAGCAAAGCCTTGGGTGAAACGATCATATATATAGATGTAATTCTGTAATTTGGCACGGGTTGTGATATTCTTAATTTACAATGCCATTCTTATGGCGGGATGTGGCGCAGCTTGGTAGCGCACTTCGTTCGGGACGAAGGGGCCGCTGGTTCGAATCCAGTCATCCCGATTTTTTTTAGAGCGACAAATTATTTGTCAACTGCTTTCATATTGCCTTAATGTAGCTGAATTTCTTTGAGTACACAAGGCACGCGATCGCTACTAAACTGATGGAGTTTTAGACAATCAGCAACCAAAAGATTAACATAACTTGTTACCTACCACTGCATGAAATAAGTCTCAAGATAGTGTATGCCTCACCACAGAAGGACTTAAGCTTGGCGTATAAGTTTTAGGAAATAGTGATGAATAAGGAAACAGTTCCTAGTCAAGCTGAAAAATCGAGTCCAGAAGGTGAACCGTCGCAACTAAGTCCAGAGCTACTGGACAAAATCAAACACCCTGCGAGAATCGATGATGTTATTCGGGAGCAATCGCCAGAAGAACGCAAGAGTAACCCAGCTTTAGTACCAGAAATGATTGATGATTCAACCGATCAATGATCGGTTGGCGATGGAGTAATCTAAAAGCTCAGGTTTCTAAATTTTTAGATAAGTCAATAATCTTGTTAGTAATTGGTTGCTGTCTAAGACTAAGCAGTTTGTCTTGATATACTTCCGGCGTGTTGATGTGTAGTAGCACCGCCGGAATATCATGTTTCACTTAATAAATTACCGGATAAAATTATCTGGGTTTTTGTAAGTGCGTTCACTTAGTGTTTCGTAGACATTCGCGTACCATTACTGAATAAAAATAGATGCCTCATTTTACCTTTCTAGCTGGGCGCATTAATCAACTATAAGTTTTTTCTAAATAAAAATAAGCCAATTTTTCCAACTATTTAAACCACCATGATTAAGCTGTAATCAATAATTTATCTAAATAGATTCAGCCTAATTCACTATACATAAAAATAGTATTAATTGAGTAAAATTGCTGCCCAGATGCCCGACTTCTTCAAGAACGGGGAATCTAAATCTAGCTTCAGGAATTTCATTCAACTCTAGATTACTCTTAAATTTAAAATTACTTCCTGTCATCTATATTAAGTTAGATTATACAGAGTTTTAATTTTCTAACCAGGGTTGTATATACAGGAGTTATCACAAAATATATTCAGGAATTATGCAAGATTATGGAATAATATGAAACATTTACAAAGCGTCTCATTGGGGCAGCTTCTCCTGGAGAATAGAAGTAGCATGCCGCAAAGTTATTGCGAAAGTCTTCATATTATGAAACCATAGTTTGTAACTTACCGATACAACTGAGGCTAGTACAGCACGGCGCAAATAAACCACCTATTCCAAATCAACGAAATGCCTACGCTGTATTCATTTTTAATTTTTAATTTTTAATTTTTAATTCCGCCTTGCGGTACTAGCCTGTCTCTCGGCTCACTCCAGAAAAAAGTACTGGTACTAGTAACGATAATGACGCGCTCTCCAAATTCAAAAAATAATCAGGAACCATCTAATCCTCGTTTATGGCTCCTCCTCTTAGGACGTACCAGTTTGGCTCTCGGTGTCATTTTGCTGGTTGGAATTGCAGTCGGTGCTTGGTGGGCTAGAAGCTATGTATATAAGGATTTAGCGCCATTAGTGCAGCAAAATCTCGAACAATTGCTTGGGCGACCAGTAAAAGTAGGAAAAGTTGAACGTTTTTCGCTCTCTAGTTTGAGATTTAGCTCTTTATCCATACCAGCAACTACCACCGATGCAGACCAGGTGGTTGCAAAAGCCTTGGATGTGCAGTTTTCGCCCTTGCAAGTTCTCTTAACTCGAAAACTGGTATTAAATGTAATTTTAGTTCAGCCCAGTGTCTACATCCAACAGGATCGAGATGGTCGTTGGGTTACAGCCCAAGTGAAGGCTGGGGAAGGAAAAGGTGCTATTCAAACCGAATTGCAAACACTTCAGATTCAAGATGGAAATGTGGAGTTGATGCCGTTCGCCGCACCAACTAGACCGAAAGGTTCAGTAATATTAAATCAAGTTGGTGGTGTTGCGCGATTTTTTGATCAAAATCAGAGGATTGGTTATGACATCAATGCTCAACTCGCCAGGGGAGGTGGAGTAAAAATCGCTGGTGAAACCCAATTAAAAGCTCAAACAACTAGCCTCAACCTTTCAACACAAAATTTACAAGCATCTGATATCAGTCGATTAATTGAGTTACCAATTGCCTTGCAAGCAGGGTATTTAAATGCTGACTTAGCGCTTCAGATCCCACCTAAACTGTCAGACATAGCGATTACGGGAACGGCTACTGCTAATCAAATCACTGCCAAAATTAAAAATATCCCTCAGCAAGTTTCTAATTTTAATGGAAGATTTTCATTTCAAGGTCAGACAGTTGCTTTAGAAAATTTGAGTACTAACTTTGGCAAAGTTCCCATTCTGGCTAATGGAACAATTAATAATCAAACTGGTTTTAATGTCTCTGCTCAGATAAAACCAGTTAGTGCTAAAAATATTTTAGATACATTGAATGTAAATTCGTCAGTCCCAGCTAGTGGCGAAATTCAAGCAAATATTCAGGTGTTAGGCGCACTTCAAAAACCAGTCCTTAGCGGTACACTAAGCAACACAAAACCTATTCAAGTTGACCGCGTTCTCTTCAAAGCCATCAATACTGATTTCCGCTTGAATGTTTCTC
This sequence comes from Nostoc sp. UCD121, assembly GCF_014222285.1. Taxonomy (GTDB): domain Bacteria; phylum Cyanobacteriota; class Cyanobacteriia; order Cyanobacteriales; family Nostocaceae; genus Nostoc. The sequence continues at coordinate 26,602 of NZ_JACKZS010000013.1, read as the reverse complement.
AAACTGCATCTCAACTTGCTGTCTCTAATTTGAAAATAGTCCCCGCAGCAGGTGGTCAAATTACAGGAGGCGGTCAAGCTAATTTGGGAGCCAAAAGCGACGTAAGATTTAATGCTCAAGTTGACGGTGTATCTGGGGATATATTAGCGCGTGACTATGGCGTTAGTTTACCGATCGCAGTTGGAAATGTCTCGGCAAAAGCAGAAGTCTCTGGCTCACTTGGCAAACAACCATTAAACCTTGATATTTCCAGTGTTCAGGTAACGCCGCCAACAGGGGGGCAAATTACAGCCAGTGGTCAAATTCAACTAGCTCCCCAAGGTCAAGTAGATATAGGTATTCAAGCTCAAGGTTTACCAGGAAATGCGATCGCTCAAGGTTACAATATTTCAACTCCTCTGAATCTGGGTGGTATATCTGCGAACGCTAAAGTTTCTGGATCGCTAGGTACACCCTTAAACGTCAATGTTGCTCGCGTTCAAGCAAATCCAGAGGTGGGAGGGCAAGTAATAGCTAGCGGTCAACTTCAGCTTGCACCTCAAGGTAAGGTGGCGTTGAATGTACAAGCCCAAAATTTGCCAGGAGATGCGATCGCACGAGCGTACAAATCCTCACCTGGCATTACCATTGGGAATGTATCGGCAAATGCCAATATCTCCGGCACTCTGAGCAACCTACAAGCAGTAGCGCAAGTGCAAGCGCCTACAGCTACCTATCCCACTACCGGACGAGTTGTTGTTGCCAAACAAGGAGAGAATATCCTTTTACCAGGTGCGGTGTTGAATGTGGCAGGTGGGACAATTGTGGCTCAAGGTCAACTTGCACAACAACGCTGGCAAGGATCTGTCAAAACTTCTCAAATTCAACTCAACCGTTTCTCACCACAACTGCGAGGACGGCTTAATAGCAATCTTCAGTTAGCAGGGACAACAGAATCTTTCCAGCTTGCAGATATTCGCGCCGCCGGGCAAATCCGCCTTTCCCAAGGAGTATCATTGCTGGCAAAACCGCTTACGGCTCAATTTCAGTGGAATGGACAGCAGATTATAGTTGAAAACGCAACTACCCCAGGATTGAGTGCTAATGGTGCGATCGCAATTCAAACTCCACCAAATAGCGCACCCAAAATCGCTGGGTTTAATTTAAACGTACTGGCACAGAATTTCAACTTAAAAAATACAGGCTTTCAAGTTCCTGGAGACGTAGCGTTAGCGGGGGTACTTGATTTTAATGGAAAAATTACAGGTAATCTTGATGTTCCGCAAGCTAACGGCAACATCCGGCTGCGGAATTTTCAGGTTAGTAGTTTAGCGTTTGACCCACTTTTAACTGGAAACGTGAATTTTCAAGGGGGACAGGGAGCAAGTCTGCGATTAGCTGGGAAGCAAGACAGGATTGCGCTTAACCTGGGTGCAGATTATCGCCCAACCTCATTTTTAGTCAAGCGGGATGAGGCAGTTACTACAGGTAGAACCGAGGGAGAGAACTTACTCATCAACGCTCAACAGTTTCCTATAGCTTTGATTGGGGGCTTTTTACCGAACAATCAATTGAAACCTTTAGGGGGGCAACTATCGGGAAATTTAGTTGTCAATCTTAATAATTATGCAGTTGCGGGAGACGTTGCGATCGCAGGGCCTCGTGTTGCCAGAGTTGCAGCAGATGAATTTCGCGGCAGCATCAATTATGCTGATGGTACTGCTAGCTTGGCTAATGGTCTATTGCGGATTGGAGATAGCAACATCGCCTTAAGTGGAAATGTGCAAACAGGGAATGACCCGCAATTTCAATTCCAAGCTAACTTAGACCAAGCCAGAATCGAGAGACTTTTGCAAGCATTTAATATCTTCGACTTTCAAGACCTTGGCACAGGGTTGCAGCCTCCAACGTTGGCTGGAGCAGAGGTACTTGATACCAAGCCTATCAGTTTGCCCAATTCAGATTTGCTCACACAGCTTGCATATTTTTCAAAAATTGCAACATCGATCACACAACAACAGCAATTAGAGGCAAAAAGAGACTTATCTTTACCTACCCTTGCAGAATTAACGGGTGCTTTGAGTGGCGGAATTACAGCTAATGGTTCATTAAAATCTGGGTTGAATGTCGGCTTTAATTTCCAAGGTGCTAACTGGAAATGGGGTGAATATTCCATTAATCAAGTCGTTGCTCAAGGCAATTTTGCCGATGGAATCGTCACACTTTCGCCCTTGAGTATTGGGATAAATCAAGGTCTGGTGGCATTTTCGGGACAGTTAGGAACTGAACAGCTATCTGGAAAGTTGAATGTAGCAAGTCTACCTTTATCACTTTTACAACCTTTTATAGAAAGATATCCCATAGATATCACTGGTAATGTAAATGCTGATGCCACATTAGGAGGTAGTTTACAAGATCCCAGAGCGCAAGGGAATGTGACACTGGCGAATGCAACTCTCAACCAGCAACCTGTACAAAGTGGACAGGTGAACTTTGACTACAATAATGCTCGTTTGAATTTCGACAGTACCTTACTAGTAACAGGAACGCAACCAGTTACGATTACAGGTAGCGTACCTGCGCCGTTACCATTTGCCGAGGTGCAACCAGATAGCAATCAAATCAGCATCAACGCCGATGTGAACAATGAAGGATTGGCACTATTAAATCTGTTTACTAATAATCAAGTAACTTGGGTAGACGGTCAAGGAAAAGTAGACTTAAATGTTCAGGGTACTTTAAACGAACCAATTATCAATGGAAACGCCACAGTTAACAATGCAACCATTAGCGCTCAAGCTTTATCTGAACCCCTAACGAATGTAACAGGGACAGCACAATTTAATGGTAGTACGGTGAGTGTTAACAACATTCAAGCTCTTTACAATGAAGGGCAAATAACTGCATCAGGTATCTTGCCAATTCTCAATCCTCAGCCAGCCACAGCGAATCCCCTGACAATATCAATAGCAGACAAACTCGACTTTAAGCTTGCAGGATTGTATGAAGGTGGTGTCGGCGGCAATGCTGTAATTCGCGGAACAGCCTTAAAACCCGTAATTGGTGGAGAGATTCGGCTAAGTGATGGTCGAGTGATTATTGGAAATACTGCTAAGACAAAACCAGCCGCTACAACAGAAGCTAACACTAACGTCATAAATCTAAATAGAGAACAGGTTAACGCTAATGCTATACCTACAGCCCAAAGTAGCGCTAGCGGAGTTACTAAACCAGATAATAATGCTAACACCGCAGCAACTCCACCCAATTTACCTGTAGAGTTTGCAGATTTAAGGTTGAGTCTAGATGACAATGTTCGTGTTACCACTGAATCCCTATTAAGCTTTGTACCAGGAGGAGCCGCATTAAGTCAGCCCATACTGAACTTTGAGGCAAAAGGCGACTTGACCATCAATGGTACATTAGCCAAGCCACTTCCTGAAGGATTGATTCGTTTGACAGGAGGACGACTGAGCTTATTTTCCACTGAGTTTGCTTTAGCGCGAGGCTACGAACAAACTGCGCGGTTTACTCCAAGCCAAGGACTTGACCCTACTTTGGATGTCCGACTTACTGCGATCGTACCGGAAGCATCAGCAACGAACAGCCGAATTTTGGAATCACCATTGTCTGCTGAAATCAGCGATGTTTCTGCGACTAACTTCGGTACTTTACGTACCGTTCGCGTTCAAGCAAGAGTGGACGGGCCAGCGAGTGAATTGGGCGAGAATTTGGAACTGACGAGTGAACCTAGCCGTAGTCGTGGAGAAATAGTTGCTTTGCTAGGTGGCTCGATTCTTGGTTCTTTCGGTCAAGCAGATGCAGGACAAGGGCTGACTAATTTCGCTAGTTCTACCATTTTAGGTGGTTTACAAGGAACTATTACTGCGATCGGTCAAGCTGTTGGTTTCAGTGAATTTCGGATATTTCCTACCCCTACTACTAGTAATGAAACAAGGACAGCTTCAGTTCTGAATTTATCAGCAGAAGGTGTGTTTAATATTAATAGAAATTTCTCTGCTTCTTTATCACGCCCTCTTTCTAGCGATGAGTCTTTCCGTTATAACGTCCTTTATCGACTCAATGATGAAATTTTGATGCGAGGCTCAACTAATTTGGGAGATGAAAATCTATTCCAAGTTCAGTATGAAACTCGATTTTAGATTCATACAATTCAGTTAAACCTCGTCTACCTTGAGAAACGTAGTTTTGTAGCCTATTAGATTTTAGATTGCTGCAATCTTAATGCAGACCGATGCAATGGCATTGTTAATCGATGCAATAGCGTTCCCAGTCGATGCTATGACATTGCTCGCCGATGCAATGTTAATGCAGACCAATACAATGGCATTGCCAGCCGATACAATGGTATTGTCAGTCGATGCAATAGCATTGTTACCCAATAGTTTAGTTTGTCACTGATGATTAAACTAATGGTCTGGATTTTCATGATTTGTGACTACAGGTGATACTGCCGTTACTGCACTTTCTTCTTGGGCTTGCATTTCCAGCAATTGGGGAATTGTCACAAATCGATAGCCTTGAGCCTTCAAACCTGCGATCATTTCTGGTAAAGCTTTGACAGATTTAGAACGATTACCGCCCCCATCATGCAAAAGTACGATCGCACCTGGCTTTGCATATTTCAGCACATTTTTAACCAGCATTGGCACTTGAGGCGAATGACGTTCAGCATCTCCCGACTGTTCTGACCACATCATGACAGCGTACTTCTTATTTCTGGCATATTGGGCTAGTCCGTTATTCAGAAAGCCTCCAGGGGGACGAAACAGAGTAGTTTTCTCTCCAGTCGTCTTGTAAATAATATCTGCTGTGCGGTCAATTTCACTAGCCGCAGTCGCTTCATCCATTTTAAAATACCAATGATGCCATGTATGATTGCCAATTACATGACCATCAGCAGCCACTTGCTTGGCAACTTCGGGAAAATATTTCACCATTTGCCCAAGCATAAAGAATGTGGCTTTAATATTATTTTTCTTCAAAATTTCTAAAATCTGTGCCGTATTTTTTGGGCCAGGGCCATCATCAAAAGTTAGGGCAATGACTTTCTCATTTGCTTTTAGCTTTGCTTGATAAACAATTGTTCCCTGAAAAGTCTTTGGCACTTCATTCATCTGGTCTGTAGCTGAGGTGATAGACTGTGCATCTACACTAATTGCCTTATCTAAATTTGTTTTAACATTCTCACCTTTTGGCTTTTGAATTCCCAACATACGGTCAAGTTTAGTTGTGCCTGCAAGCAGACTGATACCCACACTACTTACACCAGCAATCAATGCAATAGTTATTACCTTTAGAAACGGCGATAATTTACGATTAGACACATTAAATCTCCTTCAATATTAGGGGTTGGGCATGGGGCATTGGGTATTGAGTTATTAATTCTGCCCCCAGATCCCAGCCTTTTTCTCCCTGCTCCCCACTTACATACTCGTACTTAGCTGTAAATTAATATATCTGCTGCTAAAAGAAAAAAGAATACGATATCTTGAAACATCCCAGCTTTTTAAGCGGGGTTAGGGGGGATCAATGAGTACATAAAATCACAGCCAGCCACTTTTAAAACAACCTCTTAAGCATAGGCCGGCGTAGACATCGCTATTTCTCCCAGCATACACCGCAGCCTTTAGACTAAAATTGTTGCTTTGAGAGTTAATTCTGACATCTTGGTGGAGCTTCTTCGGCTCTGCTTGTAAATTGTGCTGTAAAATATGTTAGATGAAGCGAAAATTTCAACAATATTTTTGGTGTTGTGCCTTAATAGTGTTTTTAACATTAACTGGATGTGGATGGGGTGTGGAGTCAGCACAAGCGCTGTTGCGTCAACATCATGATTCTCCCGGTACTTTACGCTACCATTCACAAGTATCTGTCAAAGATGAAAAAGGATATGCTTGGCAAGTACTGCTGTTCAAACAGAATTACACCAGTGCAGTAAAAGATTTACGGTTACGCTTAGTTGCTTTTCCGGGTGTCGTTAAAATTGCTCACCCCCAACCATTGTTGATTGAGACAGTAGCCGGAAAATTGCTCAGTGCATCGGATGCATACTCTTTAACTGCACCCGTTCCCAATGTGGGGGAATATAACTTAACTGATATATTACCGAAATTGCCAACAACTGATGCGCTCAAAGTCTATGTGCCTCTCTCTAATGGACAGAAATTGGTTCTCAACATATCCAACACTGTAGTCACTGAGTGGCAATGGCTAGTTACAGAAATTGATTAGTAAAAGCATTTCAATATAAAAATAACCCAATGGTGACGGGGGGCATAATTACTGCCTGCGGAGGCAGAAATCCTGTCTTCATATACTTATAACGACGAGTTAAAGCCTCCCACATCACACGCAGGAGTAATGTTAGTCTTGAGACTCCTCAGAGATAGTTTCCGATTCGGTTTCAAGTTCTTCTGTTTGGACTTTGACTGGAGGTTTAACGGGTTTTGGGCCACGCGCTAGGGCAGGATTCCCCTGCTGCCTGTTTTCATCTCCGTAAGATGCTTTTTTCCCTTTGTCAGAAGAGCGGTTACGGCTCGGTTTTGAGCTTTTGGGGTTGGATTCAATAGGAGTCATAGAATCCTTATTTTCGGAATTGTTGTCAGTATTTGCTTGGGACTGACGTTCCGATTTTTTGATTGGACGTTCTACCATTGTTGATTTTTGTAAATTTATCTGTATAGTACATCGGTTTGGTGGCTGTTAAACTGTTAATTAGCATTTTTTTAAAGGTTTTATTGTTAAAATTATTAAATAGCTATGTTTATTGATTTAGAAAAGAAAGTAGCTAACTAACTTTATCAACTACATCAAAAAACATTCTTGCAGAAGAATTCAGGAGCCAGAATCAAGAAAAAACTTTCCAGGTTTTTCTATGACCACTAAATATATATATTTAGTAGGGGTCTTAAACTAATTTATTTATCTGCTTTTTCGATCAGAATTAATTCTGTAAGCGGTAGCGGGGCGTTTAGCCCATTCTGACTCCTTATCCCTGAATTCTAATCAACAAAATCAGGTCGTGCCTTACCTGTTGATTTCAACTTTTGCTCTAAAACTGTCCAATTTTCTTGCTCAATTAAATTAGTTAATTCATCGAGATTGTGACGATACTGTTGCAGCGATCGCAGCAATGCTTGACGATTATACCGCGCCATCATCACGCCCAACTCTGGATTCCCACCACCCACACGGCTGGTATCCCGAAAACCCGAACTAGCTAACTTTTGAGCTAATTCCAAAACATCGGGGTCAGTTTCACTCAAACAAGCAGCAATCAATGAGGAACTGACCATTACAGGTAAATGGGAAATCCAGCTAACAGCGCGGTCATGTTGCTCTGGCTGACAATAGTAGATATTAGCTCCTAGCGATCGCACAATTTCTTCTACAACCGCAATTGCACTCGTTGGCGTTGTAGCTATCGGTGTTAATACATAAGGTTTATCAACAAATAAATTCCGTTGTGCAGCTTCTATGCCACTATCTGTTCTTCCCGCCATTGGATGACCGCCGATAAAATTATCCCAAATGGGAGAAATCGCCTTGACTATCTGTGCTTTTGCTGAACCCACGTCAGTCACGATGGTAGTGGTAGGCAAATGAGCGATCATTTGCTTCAATTGGGGCACAATAAGCGCTAGAGGTGTACAAATAAATACAACCTCTGCGGCTGCTAACAGACTCAAATCAACTGATGCTTCATCAACACTGCCGATAGCAACTGCCTTTTGACAGGTAGATTCACGGCGACTGACTCCTAAGATATGATGTCCTTGCGATCGCAAATCAAAACCCAAAGATCCGCCGATCAATCCCAACCCTAAAATCCCAATATTCATTTTTAATTTTGACATTCCGTTTTTATGACTTTACCAACTATTAAAGTTGGCATCCAAGGGGTAGCATCGATGACTGTAGAGGAATTACTAGAAAAGTACGCAGCAGGAGTCTTAAACTTTAGTGGTATTGACCTTGCAGAAGCTAATCTGAGTGGGGTCAAACTCAGTGGCGTGAATCTTAGCGATGCTAATTTGAGTATAGTTAACCTCAGTGGCGCGAATCTGAGCGAAGCTAACTTGAGCAATGCCAAGCTGAATGTAGCCAGACTCAGTGGCGTGAATCTATCGAACGCCATCTTAAATAACGCTAGTCTCAACGTCGCTAATTTGATTCGAGCCGATCTCAGCCGCGCTCAACTTAAAGGAGCCTTATTGATTCGCGCTGAGTTAATTCGCGCTGACCTCAGTCGTGCTGACCTGTCGGAGGCTGACCTCACCAGTGCTGATTTACGAGAGGCGACACTCCGCCAAGCGAATCTCCGCCATGCTAACTTGAGTGAAAGTGTCTTGAGAGGCGCTTCCATGACGGGAGCAAATTTAGAGATGGCTAACTTAAACGCCAGTGATCTTAGTCGTTGCGATCTCAGTGGTGCAAATTTGCGAGATACTGAACTCAGACAAGCAAATCTTAGCCATGCTAACTTGAGCGGAGCAGATTTGAGTGGGGCGAACCTCCGTTGGGCAGATTTGAGCGGGGCGAACCTCCGTTGGGCAGACTTGAGCGGCGCAAAATTGAGCGGAGCTACTTTAATTGGCGCAGATTTAACCAATGCGAATTTAACGAATACAATTTTTATCCACGCCGATTTAACTCAGGCAAAATTAATTAGGGCGGAATGGATTGGTGCTGACTTAACTGGAGCAACATTAACTGGGGCCAAGCTTTACGCCACCTCCAGGTTTGGTTTAAAAACCGAAGGTATGATTTGTGAATGGGTCGATCTTAGTCCAGCCGGCGATCGCTCCATTATCCAAAAGTTCCATTCCGAAGACTCACGAGACTTTTTTAACGAAACACCGCCGACAATCCGCATTATTGTTGATGCAGCCTTAGAACACGAAGCCAATTTTGCGATCGCAGGCGCTTACTATCAAATTGCTCAGGAATACCGGATACTAAAACAACCCCCAAGCATCGAAAGTGGTCGTCGTCGAACTGTTTTCACATTTTATGTAGATAGTGACGAAGCATTATTTTCCACTGCTTACATTGTGATTCTTCCCTTTCTAGATGCGGCATTTACTCAAAAGAATATTTCCAGTGTCGTGGAAATGATTAATAGTGAAGTTGTTGAAAATCAGGATTTAAAATTGCCAAAATCGCCCCTAATTGTGAAACAATTAAATATTCTTCTAGAGCAAGCCATGAGTCAGGCGGCAACAATTAAACAAACTAAAAAAAATATTGAAGTAGCCACAAAGTTAAATTTTTGTAAAGCCCCAACTCAAATAGTTTTAACGAATTCTAGCGCCCACACATTGATTGTCCATGACCATCCCAATTTTGGGAAAAGATTTATTAATCGCTCTGCTCTTAATACTTCAACTTATGATGATATATCTAATGAAGCAACAAAATACATCTTACCTTCGTTAAGTATGGTTATAGATTTTGTCAAAGGATTTCACTATATTAGTCATTAGAAATGGGGAATGGGGAATGGGGAACTTGTACTGAGCGCAGTCGTTCGCGTAGCGTCTCGCAGAGAAGTATGGGGAATGGGAATTAATTATTAGACAAATGACAAATGACAAATAACAAAATTTTGGAGGAAAAATGAGCAATCTTTTTAATAAAATGATCGGTCGAACTCGCTATGTAGTCTTTCGCCTATTTCTGCACTTGGGGGGAGGCGAGGTAGCGCCAATTTTGGGAGTATTAAATAGTGCTGGGCGAGATGCGATCGATGCCGATGGCGACTTAGAAGTTTTGGGAGAAGGATTGGTAGAGATTAGCCAAACTCTTCTACAATACGATGAATATTGGCTTTCTGCTGCCAACGAAGGCGATGTATTTTGGAGTGAAGGCGAGGCGGGAGATTATGTTAATGAATTATTTACTGACTCTGCCGAAAGATATCTCAGTGAACCAGATTACAGTTCTGACTCTGGATTGAATGAACCTTTATCTATACCTGTAACTCGCAACGTCATTGTAATGATTACAGTAGCTTATGAAGGAGAAGTACCAGAGTTAGAAACCGATCTTTCTAACGTTCAGGCGCTTAAGGAAGGATTGAAAGCATTGATAAATTTGCATTATAAACATAGATTAAAGGCAATCCAAGTACATTTCTCCCCAGCACAGTTAGGCGATGAACTCACTAGCGATCAACTGTTGCAATATTACCCAGAATTGATTCCTTTATAATATGTTGGGTAGTCCGTACTTACTACTCACATCGAGAAATTGTTAAGCTCAGAGATAGGACAATAATCCAATGATCATGACCATAGTACGTAAATTTACAGCCGTTTTTTTAGCTCTGAGTTTGTGTGTCACAACTGTCGCTTGTGGTGGGGGAAACGAAACTACTCCTCCCGCTAAGAACGTCAGCCAAACCTCTACTAACACAAAGCTGAGTGATGGGGAGTATAAAATACAACAAGCTACTTATGACGATGCAACTGGTGAATACAGCTTGTTTTTACTTAACAATAATCCCCCAACCTTTGCAACCGAAAATTTGCAAATGGCACGGTTAACTGATGATGAAATCAAGCAAGGTAAGAAGACCTATCTGAAGGTAGAAAAGGGACAACCGATTTTATATCTAACGGAAGACTTTAAAATAGATTACGTCCACAACGTTACCGAAAATAAAACCAATCCCCAAACCGGACAACAAGAGACGGTTGTAGTCCGTCGAGAAAATAGCTTCTGGGCACCCTTTGCTGGGTCTGTAGCTGGTAGCTTGGCGGGACAGGCAATTGGTAGTATGTTGTTTAGACCTCAGTATTATGTACCCCCTGTCTATCAATCAGGGCAAGGATTAAGTGGCTTCGGTGGATATGGCGGAAGCTATGGCCAAGCTGTCCAAAACTACCAAAGTCGCTATAATGCACCACCCGCAGCCGTGACAAATCGAACTGCGTTCCGCAATACAGGGACGATTAGAAGGTCATATCCTGGAAATACAAATATACGCAATACACCGCGTAGCACTACAGGTAATAACCGTCCTTCTGGTTCTGGTTTTGGTGGTAGTACGTTGCGACCCTCTGGTAATTCCAGCACTACCAGACGCAATTCTGGCAGTGGTTTTGGTAGTGGACGTAGTACAGCACCCCGCCGCTCTAGTGGTTTTGGCAGCAGACGACGTTAGAAAATTTTCAATTAAATAAGTAGACTGCCTAAGAAGTTAAAGTAATGTGTTGCATAAAGAAGCCGGAGGGTCACAAGTCAATCCTCCGGCTTCTCTTTATATCTATGCAATTTGTGATCAGAAATTATGAATTATTCGGTCAAATAATAGGAAATACTAAATATAAATATTGCTAAGAGAACAGGAATCATTTTATTAAAGTCTATTTGCTTTTTTTGAACTATTTCTAAACAAGACATCGGAATCATCAGGGGCCAGAAGATAGTTGTTACCACAAACATCACAACTGATAAAAATTTATCTTCTGGAGTGGAAGCAGGATGACGTAGAGCAAATATTAACCAATTGATTAAAAAATAACATGTCATTAACAGATAACCAATAGTTAAAGTCAGTTGTATCTGATTCACCGTAAGTACTCCTGAAGTTATGTGAGCTTCACCAAACATCATCCGTACAAAGTTATAACATATTTGGTTTTCTTCCTTGCTCTAGAAAACTATAGTATCTTTATATACTAAACAAGTAACATATTTGTGATGTCAAACTTCTCTTGCTGTTTGTAGAGCCTCATTAACCCTCTTTGAAGAAACTTTTTAAATTTTGGATGATGAATATTTATATAGCACGCTCCAAAATTTAAAATTTGGTTAGCTATGAGAGTAATAATTAAGCAGTCTTAAAAAATCGAATAATTTCGCGGACATGATCGAGAAATTGTCCGTCGGTAGAAAGTTGCGCGATCGCAGTTCGTGCTTCTCTTGCCAAACGCTCATGTTCAGTTTGATTTGTCGCCCGTAATTCCTCAAAATTAGCTGCAATCCGGGCTAAATCTCTGCGAGTCTCTTCGGCGAAGCGTTGTTGAGTTGCGGGTAATGAATAGGGTTGTTCTGAGTTGAGTTGATCTTCTAACGACTGGATTTTTTGCTCCAATATCGAGAAGCGATCGCGCAATTCAAAAATATCTTCGCGTGGATACTTCCATTCTTGGCGAATCATCGCTAATCGCGCATATAAATACTCATAAGCTCGAATAGCTGGACGCAGAATCGTTAATAACAAAGCTGCACCAGAGCTTATATATCCCACCGTACTAATGCCAGTGGCAGCAAGGGTATAAAGACCAACGGCTGAGAATAAGTGTAAAGCAATGGCAACCCAGAGCGATCGCTTCGCCAACAATGTGACATACTTCACTTGTTTCTCATCGACTGGAATTCCTTTTTCAGTTGATTGTGCTGCTTCTGCTAAAACTTCTTTGGCTTGAAAATGCACATTCCACGGTACGGTAACAATTACTAATAGCCACCAAAAACTTGCACCACCAATCACCCAATCAAGAAAGTTACCAGCAGGGATGTGCAACCATTGCAGTAAGCCAAAAGCTGTTAACACCACAACCACAATTCCTGCAATGGAGCTGATGAAAAAGTTAATATACATCTTGCCCTGTCTCCGATGAAACCATCATCTCGATCATGACGATATCCCAGCAGTTATACGGAAATGCTTGTGATGGTTTTTCTATTTGCACACACTAGTTTTTGAGTGATATAGCTACGCTAATTAGGTTGAGTCTCTTTACTACCTTTTTCTTGGAAAGTCCCAATGGACATGATTGTGATGGTTTTTCGAGTTGCACATATACAATAAATAAAATGAACCACTACTTAGAAATAAAGAAGAGAGAAATAATGCAGTACTGCTTTGTAGAGTTTCAAGTAGATGATTCAACAAGATTCAAGCCTTAGTTTAATCCTTCGATTTTATAATTCTTGCAGAAGACGACGGTACAGGATACACAAAATTTAACCTGTAGTTTGGGAAAAGAGTGAGGCAATTCAAACCTTTCCCCGTCGCTATTGGATGAGATAACTACGCCAAATTGGTCGAGTATTTTTACTACCCTTTTGTGGAATTAGCGATCGCCAAGTTTTACCTTCTTGCTGAATTTGCAAGTAAACATCAAAGGGTTGTTTTGGTTGCGTCAAGCGCCGTTTTGGTAGCTTGAGAATCAAGTCGTAGGTTCCCCGAACGTGGAAAGCTGGTAAATTTTCAATCGTTAGGGGTTGTTCTTGGGTAATTGATAGCCGCTTGATTTCAAATCCTTGAAAATCTAGATCCAACTGTTGGCTAAGTTTTTGTTGAGTTTGCTCTAGCCCAAGTGCGATCGCTTTTTGCACTAACTCGCTAGTTGGTAGCAATCCAATACTGCCACAGGCTGTAACTAGCATCAGCAATATTGCTGTCAAAACTAACCGCACTATGTTATTCACTGCCTAATCTGATATTTTCTTCCTTATCAGTTTAACCGGACGGGCTGCTGCTTTTTCTGCGTCGAGTAACTTAGGAATTATGCAAACAATAGCTGAAAATTTTAATTGCAGATAGGGGCAATTTATAAATTGCCCTTGTTGTTAGAACTTTTCAATAAATTTTGTAAATCTTTAAAAAATTTGTTCTAAGCGTTGGAAATCGCGTTGCACTTCATACCAGAGACTTTTATTATGGGGGTCTGTTTTCAAAGCTTTTTTGAGATAAATTCTGGCTTTGAGCAATTGGTTTTCGGAAATTAGTGCCCGTCCCCAAATTTGATAAGCGATCGCTTGCCATTGGCGAACTTCTGCATCTGTTGACAAACGATCTGCTAAAGCTTCCACCAGTGCGATCGCTTGCGGAAATCGTTTCTCTTGCAAAAATCGCTGCAATTGCTCATAAGTCTTCCACTTCAGCCGTTCTTCTATTTCCAACAGATTAGGCGGTTTTGCTTTCCCTGGTTGTTGGTTTACCACCGTTGTGACTGGTGTTTTCTGGCGCTGCGTTGTCTTAGCAGCATCACGCCCACTTGACACTTGAGTTGAATGTGCAGCAGTTTCCTCTGGCAGTACTACCGTCAGCAGGAGTTTGTAAGCCTCTGTCAAGGCAATAAACTTATCTTTGGCTTTGTTGTCATCTGGGTTGATATCGGGATGATATTGCTGCGCCAATCGTCGATAAGACGCTTTGACCTCAGCAAAAGAAGCTCCCGATCTTAAACCTAGCAAACGGTAGCAATCTCCAAGATCCATCTTGAGCTATGAGCTATCGAATATTTAGCTATCGGCTATTATCTGTCAATATCAGCTTTAAGCCTGGACTATTAATGATAAATGCTAATTTTCTATTTTAAAGTTCAATGTTGACAGTTTGTTTGGGAATGGGGAATGGGGAATGGGGAATGGGGAATTGGGAATTGGGAATGGGGAATTGGAAATTAGTTATTTCCCCCCTACTCCCTGCCCTCTTCTCCCTGCTCCCCTGCCCCCTGCTTCCCTACTCGCCTGCGACTATAGAGGTTCGTTCTTCAATCACACGGTCAATTAAACCGTATTCTTTAGCCTCTTCAGCAGACATGAAAAAGTCACGATCCATATCTTTTTCAATTTTTGTTATGGTCTGACCGGTTTTATCGGCATAAATGCCATTAAGCTGGTGACGAATCCGCAGAATCTCTCTAGCTTCAATTTCGATGTCGGTTGCTTGTCCACGGGTTCCACCTGAAGGCTGGTGAATCATAATCCGTGAATGAGGCAATGCTAGCCGTTTACCTTTGGTGCCAGCAGCCAACAGGAAAGACCCCATTGAAGCAGCTAAACCAACGCAAATAGTTACTACATCTGATTTTATATGTTGCATGGTGTCAAAAATAGCCATGCCAGATGTAACCATTCCACCTGGGGAATTGATGTATAAATAAATATCCTTACCTGGATCATCTGAGTCCAGATACAGCATTACAGCAATTATTTGATTGGCAATTTCATCATCAATGTCTCGTCCCAAGAATATAATCCGTTCCCGGTAAAGGCGATCGTAGATGCTAATCCAATCTGTATATTGTCCTCCGGGCATCCGGTAAGGAACTTTAGGAACGCCTATAGGCATAATTTACTCCGTTCTTAATTAGTCATTAATCATTGGTCATTAATCATTGGTCATTAATCATTGGTCATTAGTCATTGGCCATTAATAATTTTTGGTTATTAACAAAGGACAAATGACAAAGAACAAATTAAAGGACACTGGCTGGAAGGGGGGGATTTGCGAGTTCTTCTTTCTCAAAAACTCGGTCAATTAAACCGTATTCCTTCGCTTCGTAAGGTGTTAGATATAACAACCTATCCATATCTTTAGCAATTTTTTCTGGGGGCTGCCCGGTGGTACGATTTAAAATATCAACCAACGCCCCTTTATTTACCAAAACTTCCCTTGCCCGAATTTGAATATCCGTTGCTTGACCTTGGGCGTAGCTCTTGGGCTGATGCAGGATAATCGAAGAGTGAGGCAAACTAGCGCGGCAACCTTTTGTACCAGCACTGAGAAGCATGGCTGCCATACCCATCGCAGAACCGACGCAGATGGTGTGGATAGGAGGCTTGATATATTTCATGGTGTCGTAGATGGCGAAGGCTTCGGTTTCAAAGCCAATGGGTTCGCCACTGTAACCAGATGTCCCGGTGGAGTTGATATAGATTTTAATCGGTTTTTCGGGGTCGTCGGACTGCAAAAACAGCAATTCGGCCACGATTAATTCCGTGACAGCAGGCACCAGTGGCATCCCAATATAGACTATTCGTTCCTTCAATAAGAGGGAAGGTAAATCTGGCGGTGGTGTCCGGTAAGAGCTATCGCCGTAATATGGGGCTTGAACAGCTTTGATTGGGGAAATGTCCATAGCAACTGATCGCCTGAAACTATGCCGTTAACTGTAATACATCCTAGCGCGATGCACGCTTCCCTCAAGGTGCGGATTTCTCCCTAATGCTTCAGGTGGCTTTGCATCTGCCAATGTTTGGCTTCTAAGATATTCTGATTATATTCATGTATTTGTGTTGGATAGGTTTTCCGTAGAGCTAAAGTGGTGCTTTGAAGTTATTTATTAATATGTATATCCTGAATAGGGACTTTAAGTTATGAAGGTTAGCTTGCAGCCTGCCTTGAATGATGGTAATTTGGACGCGAATCAACTGAATAGTCAACGTCAGTTGGGAATTTCGATTTCGGCGATCGCAGAGACTCAAGATCGCCATGTGCCCCTGAATTTATGTTTAATTCTGGATCACAGTGGTTCCATGAATGGGCGATCGCTAGAAACGGTCAAAAAAGCAGCGAATCGTCTGGTAGATAGACTTAATCCTAGCGATCGCCTCAGTGTTGTCGTTTTCGATCACCGTGCCAAAGTCTTAGTACCTAGCCAAAGTGTCGAAGATCCAGAAAAAATCAAAAATCAAATTAACCGCCTAGCCGCCGATGGTGGAACTTCAATTGATGAAGGATTGCGTTTGGGGATTGAGGAGTTGGCGAAGGGAAAAAAAGATACTGTTTCCCAAGCCTTCTTATTAACCGATGGGGAAAATGAACATGGTGATAATAATCGCTGTTTGAAATTTGCCCAATTAGCTGCTAGCTATAATTTGACTTTGAACACTCTGGGCTTTGGTGACAACTGGAACCAAGATGTTTTAGAAAAAATTGCTGATGCTGGTTTAGGGACTTTATCTTACATTCAAAAGCCGGAAGAGGCAGTGGATGAGTTTAATCGCCTGTTTAGCCGCATTCAAACAGTAGGATTGACTAACGCTTATCTGTTATTGTCTCTGATGCCCCATGTCCGGCTAGCGGAACTTAAACCCGTTGCCCAAGTTTCCCCAGACACAATTGAGTTACCACTGCAACAAGAAGCTGATGGACGCTTCGCTGTGCGGTTGGGAGATTTAATGAAAGATGCAGAACGGATAATCTTAGCTAATATTTATTTGGGACAATTGCCAGCAGGTGAACAAGCGATCGCTAAGGTGCAAGTCCGCTACGACGATCCAGCCGCCAACCAGGTAGGTTTAGTTACACCAAATATCCCAGTTTATGCCCATGTAGTGAGAAACTACCAAGCAGATCCGAATCCCCAAGTGCAACAGTCTATTTTGGCATTAGCTAAATATCGCCAAACTCAGCTAGCCGAAACGAAATTGCAACAGGGCGATCGCAGTGGTGCAGCAACAATGCTACAAACGGCTGCTAAAACTGCTCTGCAAATGGGAGATACTGGGGCAGCGACGGTGTTGCAAACTTCTGCCACCCAGCTACAATCTGGTGGAGATTTATCTGAAAGCGATCGCAAGAAAACCAGAATTGTCTCCAAAACAGTTTTGCAAGATACCCCTCCTCAATGAAAGTTAAATTGCTCTCGGCGTTAAATGACAATAATGTTGATCTGGCTCAAACAAGTAGCCAACGTCAACTAGCAATGACGATTTCGGCTATCGCTGGTGAGTTTGACCAAAATCTGCCCCTTAACCTCTGCCTGATTCTGGATCGAAGTGGTTCTATGCATGGACAACCGATCAAAACGGTGATTCAGGCAGTGGAAGGATTAATAGATCGGTTGAAAATTGGCGATCGCATCTCAGTTGTCGCTTTTTCCGGTACTGCGGAAGTCATTATCCCTAACCAAGCGATCGAAGACCCCGAAAGCATCAAATCTCAAATTAAAAGCAAACTCAGCGCTAGTGGCGGCACTGCGATCGCTGAGGGTTTGGAACTGGGAATTACAGAACTGATGAAGGGCACAAGAGGCGCTGTTTCCCAGGCGGTCCTGCTGACGGATGGGCATGGTGAAAGCGCTTTGCGGATTTGGAAGTGGGATATTGGGCGAGATGACAATAAGCGCTGTCTCAAACTGGCGCAAAAGGCTGCCAAGCTGAACCTAACTATCAACACTTTCGGATTTGGCAATAACTGGAATCAAGATTTGCTAGAAAAAATTGCCGATGTCGGTGGTGGTACTCTAGCTCATATTGAACATCCTGAACAAGCTGTGGAGCAATTTAGCCGACTATTTGGAAGGATTCAGTCAATTGGGCTAACTAATGCCTACTTGCTGTTATCTCTAGTGCCAAATGTCCGATTAGCAGAATTGAAGCCCATTGCCCAAGTTGCCCCAGACACAATCGAGTTACCAGTGGAACGAGAAGCTGATGGTAGCTTTGCTGTACGTTTGGGAGATTTGATGCAGGATGTACAACGGGTAGTTTTGGCGAACATTTATCTGGGACAATTGCCAGAGGGGAAACAAGCGATCGGGCATCTGCAAATTCGCTATGATGACCCATTAGTTAACCAAGAAGGCTTACTTTCGCCCCTGGTGCCAGTGTATGCAGATGTGGTGCGGGCGTATCAACCAGATTCTAATCCGCAGGTACAGCAGTCTATTTTGGCATTAGCGAAGTATCGCCAAACCCAGTTAGCCGAGGCAAAATTGCTACAAGGCGATCGCACTGGTGCAGCAACGATGTTGCAAACAGCAGCTAAAACCGCTTTACAAATCGGAGATAAAGGCGCAGCGACAGTGTTGCAAAGTTCCGCCACTCGCCTGCAAGCTGGAGAAGAACTTTCCGAAGCAGACCTCAAGAAAACTAGGATTGTATCAAAAACCGTTTTACAAGAATAGCCCTCTAAATAATTCCTAACTCCTAACTCCTAACTCTTAACTTTTATGAAAACTACAGGCATTCATCATGTAGCGATTATTTGTTCTGACTATAATCGCTCAAAAAAATTTTATGTAGAAGTTTTAGGTTTTTCAATTATTCAAGAGACTTTTCGCGCTGAAAGATATTCTTATAAATTAGATTTAAAAGTTGCAGAAAATACTCAAATCGAACTATTCTCTTTCCCAAATCCTCCAGAACGACCTAGTAAACCAGAGGCTTGTGGGTTAAGACATCTTGCTTTTAAAGTTGATAATATTGAGGAAACTGTTTTTTACTTAAACTCCCAAGGTGTAGAAACAGAGAATATCAGAATTGACGAAATCACAGGTAAGAAATTCACTTTTTTTAAAGATCCAGATAATTTGCCGTTGGAAATTTATGAAAATTAGAAAATATAATTTTTTTGGTTAAGTAATTGCAGATAAATAGCAAATGAGCGATCTGTTTGGTGAAATTCTCAAATGTTCGACAATATCTGTAAATTTTTAGCTTAAAATTTCTCCAGCGACTTCGCCACTTGGTTATTAGGCGAACCCATTACTTTAACTGAACTAAGTCCAAAAGATTTATCTATCGAACCCATTCGTGCTGATGCCTTAATTCTGCAACAGTCGGAGCAAAATATCTTGCATTTGGAATTTCAAAGCCAAGTGGATGCAGAAATTCCTTTTCGGATGATTGACTATCGATTGCGAGTGTATCGCCGTTTTCCCCACAAATCAATGCATCAAGTTGTAATTTATCTCAAGCAGACGAATTCGGATTTGGTGCAACAAAATACATTTACAATTGCTGGAACACGCCATGAATTTGCAGTTATTAGACTTTGGGAACAACCAACCGAAGTATTTTTGAGAACACCTGGACTTTTACCTTTGGCAGTGTTGAGTAGTACAATTGAGCCAGTTAGAACAGATAGCAAGGTTGACAGGGTTATCAATTGAGCAGTTACAGTATTTGCAGGTAAGCAAATCTGGTGATTAAAAATAAATAATCGGTGCAGGTTGACTGCACCGATTGCACAATTTATATTTAATTGCACCGGACATTTCCCTCACGCCAATGCTGATGCTTGGGGTTTGGCAAAAATCATTCTTCCTGCGGTGGTTTGCAAAGCACTGGTGACTACTACTCGCAGTTCACCACCAACATAACTGCTACCTTCTTCAACAACTACCATTGTGCCGTCATCTAGATAGCCAATGCCTTGACTGGGTTCTTTGCCTTCCTTGAGAATTTTCAAATCCAGGTTGTCGCCAGGTAAATAACTGGGACGGACGGCGTTCACTAAATCATTTACATTCAAAACAGGTACTTTCTGCACACTGGCGACTTTAGACAAGTTGTAGTCGTTAGTTAGCAGTGTGCCGCTAATTTCTTGGGCAAAGCGTACCAACTTGGCATCCACTGTGGGGATATCTTCGTAGTCAACTGCATTAATCAAAATGCGATCGGGATATTCTTCTTTAATACGGTTGAGAATTTCTAGTCCTCTCCTTCCCCGCACCCGCTTTTGATCTTTGCTAGCATCCGCTACTTGTTGGAGTTCTTGCAAGACAAATTGCGGTACGAGAATTTGTCCTTCTAGAAACCCTGTTTCTAATAGCGCTTCAATGCGACCATCAATAATGCAACTGGTGTCTAAAACTTTTGTATTAGCTGGTTTTAGCGTTCCTTCCACAACCATCGATTCGACGGTGTTGGGATTAATGAACCGCAATAAACCCCGCCCGTGGGTGTCTGCCAAATTCATGCCAGTAACGGAGAGGATAATACTACCGACAACTGCCACAAGTGGCTTAATAAATCCAAAATCTGCGGGGATGGGTAGTAAGAATAGTGGGGCTAACATGAGGTTAGCTAGCAACAAACCAATTACTAAGCCAATGGCACGAGTTAAGATCACTTCCAGAGGCATTTCTTTGACTTGTGATTCTAGACGGCGATATGTCGTCTGGAAACTCAGCCCGATCGCACCACCAATAATAGCGGCAAAGACGGCAACAACTAAGCGTAAAGCTTCTAGATTCGTTACCTGATCGAGAGTGCCATTGGGTAGTAGTTCAATGCTGTAGAACCCTATTCCCGAAGCTGCCAGGATAAATGAGAAAATGATAATTGCGTCAAGCATGGTTATGTTGTTTTCCTGCAACTGTGTTCACCGAGAAAGTTAAGTATTTTTTATTTCATCGGTAAGATAAACTGATCAATATTGACTTACACTAAGGGTTTAGGCTGACAATATCTGCAATTATTATAACTAAAGGCTTTTATCTTAATATTTTTCATTGTTTCTTTGTAAAACGACAAAAATTTGTAAATTAACTGCTCATTTTCATTGTCTCTAATTCGCAGTTGGCTTAACTTAAAACTTTTCTCAAAATGAGTCAAAAATTTAGTGTTTCTGGAATTGCGAGTTCTGCTTATGTGCATATTCCCTTTTGCAGACGGCGGTGTTTTTATTGTGATTTCCCGGTGTCTGTTGTGGGCGATCGCTTGCGGGGCGAAACATCTGGTACTATCTCCCAATATGTTGAGGTACTATGTCAAGAAATTACCATTACACCAGCCTTTGACCAACCCCTAAAGACAATTTTCTTCGGTGGTGGCACTCCTTCGCTGCTATCAACAGAACAGCTACAACGGATAGTGGGAGAATTGGAGAAGCATTTTGGTATTGCATCTGGGGCAGAAATTTCTATGGAAATTGACCCAGGTACCTTTGATTTAGCACATATAGTAGGCTATCGCAGTGCAGGTGTGAACCGGGTAAGTTTGGGTGTACAAGCCTTTCAAAAAGAATTATTGCAAAGGGCGGGGCGATCGCACTCAGTTGAAGATATTTTCGCAGCTGTGGAGTTAATCCACCAAGTCGAGATTCCCGAATTTAGCTTAGACCTAATTTCTGGGTTGCCGCATCAGTCTTTGGATCAATGGCAGGATTCTCTAACTAAAGCGGTAGAACTTTTACCCACTCATATTTCCATATATGATCTTACCATCGAACCAGGTACAGCCTTTGGTCGTTTCTACAAACCAGGTGATACTCCTTTGCCTACGGATGAAGCCACAGTCAAAATGTACCAGATGGGGCAGCAGGTTTTGACTAGTGCAGGTTATGAGCATTATGAGATTTCCAATTATGCCCAACCTAAGCATCAGTGTCGGCATAATCGAGTTTATTGGGAAAACCGCCCTTACTACGGCTTTGGTATGGGTGCAGCAAGTTATGTTGAAGGAAAACGCTTCACTCGTCCGCGTAAGACTAGGGAGTATTACCAGTGGGTACAAGCTGGCGGTGTAATTGATTGTGATGTTACCCCCACAAAGGAAGTATTGTTAGAAACGTTAATGTTGGGGTTGCGTTTGGCGGAGGGTTTGAGTTTGATGGCGTTGGCAGAGGCGTTTGGCGAAGAGAAGGTGAAGGAAGTTTGCAGGTGTTTGCAAGGGTATTTTGATAAAGGTTGGGTGGAAGTTACAGAGGGAAGGTTGCGTTTGATTGATCCCCAAGGGTTTTTGTTTTCTAATGTGGTGTTGGCAGAGTTGTTTGAGAAGTTGGGATGACGAACCGCAGAGGCAAGGCAGCGCAGAGTCCGCAGAGAGAAGAGGGGAGGGGAGGTTAATGCAGAAAAATCAAGTTAGAAAAGCTGTGATTCCGGTAGCTGGTTTTGGGACTCGGTTGTTTCCAGCGACTAAGGTTGTGAAAAAAGAACTTTTCCCGATTATTGATCAAGATGGGAGGGCAAAACCTGTCATTCTCGCAATTATTGAAGAGGCAATTAGTGCTGGAATTACAGAAGTGGGGATTGTGGTACAGCCGGACGATCAAGAAGTATTTGAACATTTATTGAAAAACCCACCCAAAAAAGAATTTTTAGATAAACTTTCACCGCAAAATAAAGAATATAGCCGATATCTCGAAGATTTAGGTAGCAAAATTACGTTTTTATTGCAAGAGGAACAATTAGGCTATGGTCATGCGGTATATTGTGCTAAAGATTGGGTAAAAGATGAGCCATTTTTGTTAATGTTGGGTGACCATATTTATGCTTCTGATATTGAAAAATCTTGTGCCGATCAAGTTTTAGATGTTTATAAAGAAGTTAATCGAAGTGTTGTTAGCTTAATTACAACGCCAGCAGAAAATCTTCATACATCTGGGTGTGTAACAGGAGTTTGGCAAGAGTTAAACTCGACTTTAGAAGTTACACAACTCTATGAAAAGCCAAGCATTGAATATGCACAACAACATCTACGTGTAGAGGGAATGGCAGAAAATGAGTTTTTATGTATATTTGGGTTGTATTTACTTACTCCGAAAATTTTTGACTTTTTAGCAGAACACATTAAGCAAAATTTACGAGAAAGAGGTGAATTTCAGTTAACATCCTGTCTGGAAAGATTGCGTCAGGAAGAGGGAATGACAGGATATATTGTTAAAGGTAAGTGTTTTGATACAGGTTTACCAGATGCTTATCGTCAGACAATGATTGATTTTAGAAATTTCTAGATTAATCTTAGTTTCAAAACAAAAAGATCCCCGACTTCTTCAAGAAGTCGGGGATCTGAGCGTCTCAGTAGCCATTAATTACGAATTACGAATTATGAATTATTTTGCAACAGTTGCTCGCGGATTAGAAACCCTGGCGGCTCAGGAGTTAGAGCAACTGGGTGCCCATTCTGTGGAGCCAGGATTTTGCGGTGTTGCCTTTGAGGGCGATCGCACTCTGCTTTATCGCGTCAACCTCTGGGCTAGGCTACCGTTCCGAATCTTGGTGAATATCGATGAGTTTCCTTGCCAAAATGCCGATGATCTCTATCGCGGTATCCAGACTATCGATTGGGTAAACTATTTAACGCCAGATATGACGCTAGCTGTGAATGTCACGGGCAAAAACAAACACCTCAACCACAGCCATTTCACATCTCTACAAGTCAAAAATGCGATCGTCGATCAGCAGCAGGAAAAACTGGGTGAGCGTTCAAATGTAGAACTTCATGAACCAGATGTGCGGGTTAATGTTCATATTGAGCGCGATTTTTGTACTGTTAAACTCGACAGTTCTGGAAATAGTCTACACCGCCGAGGCTATCGTCCTGCGGTTGGAGCGGCCCCTCTCAAGGAATCTCTAGCTGCTGCCCTCATTCAACTTTCGGGTTGGCAGCCAGATCAAATGTTCTACGATCCTCTCTGCGGATCTGGTACTTTACCTCTGGAAGCTAGCTTAAAGGCACTGAACATCGCACCGGGGCTGTTTCGTGAGTCCTTTGGATTTGAAAATTGGCTCGATTTTGATCTGTCTCTTTTAGAAAAGCTGCTCCAAGAAGCTAAGGACAGCCAACTGGATACCCTTCCCGCACCTATTTGGGGAAGCGATCGCGATGAAAATATAATTGAGCAAGCGATTAACAATGCCCAAAACTGCGGCGTTGATAATCATGTATGGTTTTCTCAAATGGAGCTTGCTGATGTTGTTGCCCCCGCAGACAGTGGGATTTTATTCTGTAATCCACCTTATGGCGAACGGCTAGGGCAAGATATTGATTTAGGGGAATTTTACAAACTTTTGGGCGATGTGTTGAAACAACGCTTCAAAGGCTGGACTGCTTTTGTGCTGAGTGGTAACAAGGAACTGTCTCAATCCATTGGGCTGAAATCATCCAAACGGATTTCAGTGTACAACGGAACTATACCTTGTCAGTTAATGAAATATGAACTGTACTAAGGGCGATTTGTAGTATTGTTTAGCGGCTGTCTTTGAAGATGAATCAGAAAGTGAGTCAGCCCTATTTAACTTCTGTGAAGAACCAGCTTTAACGTTCGGCTAAATTTCCCATTGCGATCGCATCCAGTATGATTTCGTTCTCAGTCGAAGCCTGAGAATGCCTAATTTGAGGGCTTCCGCCTCAAGACTTGCGATCGCAATTCCTCAAAATACTTAAAGCCACTGCTTCTGCTACTTTAATCCCATCGATACCCGCCGAGAGAATTCCCCCTGCATATCCCGCTCCCTCACCAGCCGGATAAAGACCGACTGTATTTAAACTCTGATAATCCTCATTGCGTTTAATCCGAATCGGTGACGACGTGCGGGTTTCCACACCAGTCAAAACGGCATCATTCATTGCAAATCCTTTAATTTGTTTCTCAAAAGCAGGAAGTGCTTCGCGGATAGCTGCGATCGCATAATCTGGTAAACTCTCACTCAAATCACCCAAATGTACCCCCGGTGTATAAGACGGTTTAACTGTGCCGAATGCTGTCGAGGGGCGATGGTTGAGAAAGTCTCCCACCAACTGCCCTGGAGCTTCATAAGTTTCACCGCCTAATTTAAAAGCCTGTTCTTCTAAGCGTCGTTGAAAGTCAATTCCTGCCAAGGCATTTCCCGGATAATCTTCGGGGGTGATGCCCACAACAATCGCACTATTGGCATTACGCTCATTGCGAGAGTATTGGCTCATCCCATTGGTGACAAGTCGCCCCGGTTCTGATGCGGCTGCAACCACCAAACCTCCTGGACACATACAAAAACTATAAACGGAACGACCATTTTGGCAGTGGTGAACCAGTTTATAATCGGCAGCACCTAAAAGCTTATGACCAGCTTGAGCGCCGAAACGACATTGATCGATGAGAGTCTGCGGATGTTCGACCCGAAAGCCGATGGAAAAAGGTTTCGGCTCTATGTAAACTCCGCGTTCAAATAGCATTTGGAAGGTATCGCGGGCGCTGTGACCCACCGCCAAAACTACATAATCGCTAGCGATATATTCCCCACTGGCGAGGGTGACTCCCCGCACCTGTCCATTTTCGATGTTGATATCCTCCACCCGACTTTGAAAGCGGATTTCACCGCCGAGGGATTCAATTTTGGCACGCATACTTTGGACGATTCCCACCAGTTTAAAAGTGCCGATGTGCGGTTTGTTAATATAGAGAATTTCCGGTGAGGCTCCGGCGTTGACAAGTTCGGTTAATACCTTGCGCCCATAATGCTGAGGATCTTTGACTTGACTGTAGAGTTTGCCATCAGAGAATGTACCCGCCCCACCTTCGCCAAACTGGGCATTAGATTCGGGGTTGAAGTCTGATTTTTTTTTCCAAAAGCCAAAAGTATCAGCAGTGCGATCGCGGACTTGTTTCCCACGTTCTAAAATGATGGGACGGAACCCCATTTGCGCCAGCATCAAACCCGCAAACAATCCACAAGGCCCAGTACCAATCACGATGGGGCGAATCGCCAAATTGCTTGGTGCTTTTGCCACTGGGCGATAACTCATGTCTGGCGTGACCATTACATGAGGATCTCTTTTCAGACGCTTGAGTAGATGAGTTTCCTGAGTCGTTTCTACATCCAGAATATAAACAAGGGTAATCTCTCCTTTCTTACGGGCATCGTAGCTACGCTTGAAGATGGAATAGCTGATCAAATCTTCGTCCGTGATTTGCAGCTTTTTGAGGATGGCAGTCTTGATCTCATCTTCAGGATGATCAAGCGGGAGCTTTACTTCTGTTAGTCGTAACATAGCGAGGAGAAATGCATACTGTCTATCAAAATATTAACAAGAGAGGCAGGAGGCAGGACGAATACTACCTTTTGCCGAAACCTTACATAAACACTGACTTTTCAAGTTATGAAAAACCTAATCCCCCTTCCGACGCAGTTGCAATAAGTAACCTGAGTTCGGGTTAAGCCAGAAGCTAAAAAGCTTATTCTGTCAGGATTGAATAAAACTGGAATTGGTCAAAGCAGGGATAAAAGTGGAATCATTTTGTCAATAAGGTTCACAAATGAAACTAATCTCAGCAATATGTCTTATTGACAATAGATGAAAACAGAGCTTTAGACCGAACAACGATAATTCAAGGCTTTTGAGGATTTCTTATCCCGAACTCAGGTTA